>CALFRR010000137.1 GCA_937919435.1 uncultured Alphaproteobacteria bacterium
ACGACGTGCTTGGCGACGAAGTCCTTGTTCTCCGCCCCGGTCTGGATGATGTGGTTGGCGATGTAGTTGAGGATCGCCAGATCGGTCTGCGGCGTGAAGATCATGCCGTTGTCGGCGAGTTCGAACGAGCGGTGTTCGAAGGTCGAGAGCACGTGGACTTCCGCCCCCGGCTTGGTCAGACGGGTGTTGGTCAGACGCGACCACAGGATCGGGTGCATCTCGGCCATGTTCGAGCCCCACAGCACGAACACGTCGGCATGCTCGAGGTCGTCGTAGCAGCCCATCGGCTCGTCGATGCCGAAGGTCCGCATGAAGCCGACCACCGCCGAAGCCATGCAGTGGCGGGCGTTGGGATCGAGGTTGTTGGAGCGGAAGCCGGCCTTGTAGAGCTTGGCGGCGGCGTAGCCCTCCCACACCGTCCACTGACCCGAGCCGAACATGCCGACCGCGCTCGGCCCCTTGGCCTTCAGCGCCGCCTTCCACTTCTCGGCCATGATGTCGAAGGCCTGGTCCCAGGTGATCGGCGTGAACTCGCCGTTCTTGTCGAACTTGCCGTTCTTCATGCGCAGCAGCGGCGTCTTCAGCCGGTCCTGGCCGTACATGATCTTCGACAGGAAATAGCCCTTGATGCAGTTCAGGCCGCGGTTGACCGGCGCCTCCGGATCGCCCTGGGTGGCGACCACCCGCCCTTCGCGGGTACCGACCAGCACCGAACAGCCGGTGCCGCAGAAGCGGCAGGGCGCCTTGTCCCATCGGATGCCGGCATCGCCGACGGAAGCGGCGGAGGCCGGCAGGGCGACCCCGGCGACCGCGGCGGTGGCCGCGGCGGCCGAAGCCTCGAGCAGGGTGCGGCGGGAAACGTCCATCGTCATCGGTCGCGACCTCCTCGGGGTCGATGGGCCGGCAGGTGGCGCCTGCGGGCGGTCGAAGGCATCAGGCGGCGCGGCTGCCGCGGGTTTCGGTGGGTTCGTCGTCGGGTTCGTGGGCGTGGTAGACGAGCGCGGTGGAGAGCACGCCGGCGACGTGGTTCATCGCCATCAGACTGTCGGAGGCGAAGCGCCCCTCGACGTCGACCGCGGTCACCACCATGCGTCCGTCGCCGCCGACCGCATGGACGGTGACCCCGGGCATCGCGGCGAGCCCGGCGGCGGCGGCCTCCGCCGTCTCCGGCAGGGCATGGACGAGCACTCCGATCACGTTCATGCGGATCTCTCCCGGGAAGGTTGTTCGACGACCGACACCGCGTCGACCGGACAGGGGCCGACGCAGGCGCCGCAGCCGGTGCAGGCGGCGACCGCCACCGCCGGCAGGAACCGGCCGTCGGCACGCGGCAGGAAGCGGATCGCGCTCTCCGGACAGGCGTCGCCGCAACTGCGGCAATGGACTCCGCCGACCGCCAGACAACGGCCGGAGATCTCCGCCTTCGCCGTCCACGGCCGGGCGCCGTCGAGCGCCAGAGCGCCGGTCGGGCAGACCGTGGCGCAGTTCCGGCAGAAGGTGCATTCGCCGTGCACGAACGAGAGCACCGGCCGCCGATCGCCGTCGAGCCGGATCACCGTCTCCGGGCAGGCCGGCACACAGGCCGCGCAACCGTCGCAGAGGTCGACGAACCGTTTCTCCGGCACCGCGTGCGGCGGGCGCAGACCATGCGGTTTTTCGGCTCGCACGAACCGACCGCGGAACAGATCCCGGCGCGCGACGTTCACGGACATGTGACCTCCCCGACGCCGGCACGATGGCTCCTCTCCACCGGCCTCCGCCTTGATTTCCGTCAGGTCGAACGCCCGACGCGCAGCTTCTTCGCCTTTGTATGTAGACGGTTTTCAGACTCGCCCACGATGACGGCAGATAGCACGTTTCTCGAGCAACGTGCGGCATTTCAGCGACGTTTTGTCACGTATGCTTTTCGAAGTATCGACCGACCCCGACGACCCACGGTCGCAGGGCCGGTCGATCCGACGATCAGGCGGCGGCGGCCATCGCCGCGATGTCCGCCTCGACCTCGCCGATCGGCTTCAGGGCGTAGGCGTCGACCAGGATCTTCAGCACGCTCGGCGTGACGAAGGCCGGCAGCTTCGGCCCGATCCGGATGTTCTTCACGCCGAGATGGAGCAGCGCCAGCAGCACGCAGACCGCCTTCTGCTCGAACCACGACAGCACCAGCGACAGCGGCAGGTCGTTGACCGTGCAGCCGAAGGCGTCGGCGAGCGCCAGCGCCACCTTCACCGCCGAATAGCTGTCGTTGCACTGGCCCATGTCGAGGAGCCGCGGCAGGCCGGCGACGGTGCCGTAGTCGTGGCCGAGCAGCCGGAACTTGCCGCAGCCGAGCGTCAGGATCATCCAGTCGGCCGGCATCGCCTGCGCCACGTCGGTGTAGTAGGAGCGCTCGCCCTCCGATCCGTCGCAGCCGCCGATCAGCGCGAAGTGCTTGATCGCGCCGCTCTTCACGCCGTCGATCACCTTGTCGGCGACGCCCAGCACGGTGTCGTGGCCGAAGCCGACCAGATGGGTCGACTGCGTCTCCTCGTCGGTGAAGCCCGGAGCGGCGAGCGCCGCGGCGACCACCGCGGAGAAGTCCCGCCCGTCGATGTGGGTGATGCCCGGCCAGCCGACCACGTCGCGGGTGAACAGCCGTCCGGCATAGGACGACGCCGGATCCTGCAGGCAGTTGGTGGTCATCAGGATCGGCCCGGGGAAGCCCGGGAACTCCTTCTGCTGGCGCATCCACGCGCCACCGAAGTGACCGACCAGATGCGGGTACTTCTTCAGTTCCGGATAGCCGTGGGCCGGCAGCATCTCGCCATGGGTGTAGACGTTGATCCCCTTGCCGGCGGTCTGTTCGAGCAGCGCCTTCAGATCGACGAGGTCGTGGCCGGAGACCAGGATCGCCTTGCCGGGCACGTGGCCGATCCGCACCGGGGTCGGTACGGGCTTGCCGAAGGTCGAGACATGGGCGTCGTCGAGCAGCGCCAGCACGTCGACCGAGGCCTTGCCGGTGGCCAGCGCCAGGGCGAGCAGCGCACTCGCGTTCGCTTCGCCGGCATCGAGCTTCGCCAGCGCCTCGACCACGAAGGCGTCGACCGTCTCGTCGCGACGGTTCATCTGCCGGGCATGATGCGAATAGGCGGCGATGCCCTTGAGCCCGTAGAGGACGAGTTCCTGCAGGCCGGTGGCGTCGGCGCCGATCTTGGCGGTGCGCGCCTCGATGCCGGACCCCGCCGCCCAGGCGACCAGCGCCTCGCGGTTCGCCGTCGCGGCGATCCCCGCTTCCGGACCGATCGCCGTGACGACGTCGCGGATCAGCCGCACCACCGCTTCGGAGTCGAAGTTGACGTTGGTCAGCGTGGCGAAGATCGACCGCTCGATCAGCACCGCGAGGCGCTCCGGACGCGCCGCGACCGGGGTCTCGGCGACCTTCGTGGCGAGACGCTTCGCCGCATGGACGAGCACGTCCTGCAGATCGGAGGTCTCCGGCGTCTTGCCGCAGGCACCGACCTTCACACAACCGACCCCGCGGGTGGTCTGTTCACACTGGTAGCAGAACATCGCTTCTTCCCCGTCTCTCGACCCTTGAAACCCGACCGGAAGCCCCGTCGTGAGGCGTTTCGGTGCCGGCACTCTGGTCGAGGCGAGGCGAATTGGTCTTATCCGAAGTCAAGCGGCGGCAACGCCGGGTCAAGCGACGATCACCTCGATGCCGAGGCCCTCGAATCCCCGCCGGTCCTCGTCGCGGATGCCGGAATCGGTGACGAGGACGTGGACCGCGTCGAGCCGGGCCAGCGCGGCGAAGGAGACCCGGCCGATCTTGGTCGAATCGGCGACCAGGCAGACTTTCGACGCCGCCCTGATCATCGCCCGTTTGACGTGGATGTCGGCGAGCGCCGGGATCGTCAGCCCGGCTTCGAACGACACCGCCGCGGTCGCCAGAAACAGCTTCTCGGCGAACACGTCGTGGAAGAACTCGGCCGATTTCTCGCCGGTCACCGACAGGGTCGGCGCCTTGAAGGCCCCCCCGGTCAGGTGGACGCTCGTCGACGGCAGCGCGCCGAGGGCGAGCGCGATGTTGAGCGCGTTGGTCACCACGGTGAGCCGCTGGTGACCGGTCAGATGAGCGGCGATCTCGGAAGTGGTGGAGCCGGCGTCGAGGATGATCGTCTCGCCGTCACCGACCAGTCCCGCCGCCGCCCGCCCGATCCGCCGCTTGGCGTCCATGTTCTCGAGATGGTGCAGCGACAGTGCCCGCACCTGCTGCGGCATCGTCTTCAGATAGGCGCCGCCATGCTCGCGGGTGACGGCGCCGTCGAGTTCCAGCCGCTCGAGATCCTGGCGGATCGTCGCCTCGGAGACCCGGAAGGCCGCCGACAGGTCCTTGACCCGGGCACTGCCCTCCTCCTGGAGCCATTCGAGGATCTTCATCCGCCGCGGCTCGGCGAGCAGCGGCGCCGCCGTCCGGCCCGCCCCTCGCCGACCGCGCGGCGTCCCGCGCCCGCCGCTCTCGCCCGACGCCCCCGTCATCACCCCTCCTCGCCGCATCCCACGGCGGCCCGCCGTTCACGGAGAGACGCGCTCCGTTCCTCTTCCCGGATCAAGCCCCGCCGCCCCGCCTCTGGCAAGCCCCGATCGGCCCCACCGACCGTATCGATCTTCGATTTTTCATGAATTCCTTCGATCTCTGCGGATCTGCTCGCAAATGTCCGCATGCACCACCCCGAACGGCCCCCTCGAAAGACGCAAAGAGCCCTCGATCTCCGCCGTTTCGGGTGCGTCGTCGGGGCACGCATGAAACGTCGACGATCGCGATCATCCGCTATTGTCACCACTCCCGGCGACGGCTAGCCTTCCTCCGACGGGAAACCGATCGCGCCCACGCCTCGGTGCCGACCGGTGGCGCACCGGTCGGCGGCTCCGGCCGGTCCGCGGCGCTCCGCCGGCCCCGCGCGGTGCCGTCCGGAACCGCTCGAGGCCCGCGACGACCGTCTTCTGGGAGTGTGCCGCATGACCGCCGATCTCGTCCTCGCCATCGATCAGGGCACCACCAACACCAAGGCCCTGGTGGTCGCCGCCGACGGCGGCATCGTCGCCCGCGCCTCCCGGCCGATGAAGGTCGCCTATCCGCGGCCCGGTTGGGCCGAGCAGTCGGCGACCGATCTCTGGGCGACCGTCCACGAGGCGATGGCCGAGGCGATCCGCGGTGTCGATCCGCGCCGGCTGGCGGCGATCGCCGTCTCCAACCAGCGCGAATCGGTGGTTCTGTGGGATCGCGCGACCGGCGAGCCGATCGGTCCCTGCATCATCTGGCAGTGCCGCCGCTCCGCCTCCGTCTGCGCCGAGCTGCAGGCCCGCGGGCTCTCCGACCGGATCCGCGCGACCACCGGCCTCGGCCTCGATCCGCTGTTCCCCGCCTCCAAGATCGCCTGGCTCCTCGATCAGCGGCCGGATCTCCGGACCCGCGCCGCCCGTGGCGAACTCGCCGTCGGCACCATCGACGCCTGGCTCCTGTGGAACCTGACCGACGGCCGCGCCCATGCCTGCGACCGCTCGAACGCCTCGCGCACCCAGCTCTTCGACATCCGCCGCCTCGCCTGGGACGCCGAACTCGCCGAGATCTTCCGGGTACCGCTTTCGGTCCTGCCGCAGGTGCGCCCCTCCGACGACCGTTTCGGCACCACCGCCGTCGGCCTCGCCGGCATCCCTTCCGGGATCCCGATCCGCGCCATGATGGGCGACAGCCACGCCGCCCTCTACGGCCATGCGGTCGACGGCCCCGGCACCGTCAAGGCGACCTACGGCACCGGCTCGTCGCTGATGACCCTGACCGACGGCGTCGTCGCCTCCACCCACGGCCTCGCCTCGACCATCGCCTGGAGCCGCGGCGACCGGGTCGCCCACGCGCTCGAGGGCAACATCTCGGTCTCCGCCCAGGCCGCCGCCTTCATGGCGAAGATGCTCGGCCTCGCCGACGTCGCCGCGCTCTCGGCACTGGCCGAGACGGTGGAGGACGCCGACGGCGTCGTCTTCGTTCCCGCTCTGGTCGGCCTCGGCGCGCCGCACTGGGACCCCGCCGCCCGCGGCCTCGTCACCGGCCTCGCCCTCGGCTCGACTCCGGCCCACGTCGCCCGCGCCACCTTCGAGGCGATCGCCCTGCAGATCGTCGACGTCGTCGAAGCGATGGAGGGCGATCTCGACCACCCCCTCGCCCGCCTGTCGGTCGACGGCGGCGCCACCGCCAACCGCTTCCTGATGCGTCTGCAGGCCGATCTCGCCGGCCGTCCGATCGACGTCTCCGGCATCGCCGAACTGAGCGCGGTCGGCGCCGCACGCATGGCCTTCGCGGCGATCGCCGGCAGCGACGCCGATCTGTTCGCCCCCGAGGTCACCACCTTCGCACCGACGATGCCCGCCGACCGGCGCGAGGCGATCCGCGCCGACTGGAAGCGCGCCGTCGCCCGGGCCCGCGCCTGACGTCCCGTCCGAACGCTCTGCGAAGCGCCGAATGCTGCGCAGCATGGCCGCAACATCGGCCGCCGCGGTGCGCGATCGGTGGTGCGGAGAATCTCAGTACTTCTTGCGGGCGAGTGCCCGGCGGGCCTTGGAGAGATTGGCGTAGACCTCGTCGGGACGCAGCAGCGACACGCCGACCGACAGCACGTCGATGACGCTGAGCTGGGCGATGCGCGAGGCCATCGGCTCGAAGCGGAAACCGATCTCGGCCGAGCCGACCCGGAGCGTGTGGTCGACGATCTTGGCGAGCGGCGTCTTCGAATAGCTGACGATCGCCACCGTCGTCGCGCCGGTCGCGGCGGCGACCTCGACCGTCTCGACCACGTCGCGGCTCGACCCCGAGTGCGAGATCACCACGAACACCTCGCCCGGCTTCATCATCGCCGCGGCCATCAGCGCCATGTGGACGTCTTCGAACCACTCGCAGGGAATGCCGATGCGGAAGAACTTGTGGAAGGCGTCCATCGCCACCACCGCCGATCCGCCGAGACCGTGGAAGATGATCCGGCTGGCTCCGGACAGTGCGGCGATCACCCGCTCGACGGTGGCGAAATCGAGCGTGTCGAGCGACCGGCGCACCGCGTCGACGTTGGCGTCGAACACCTTCCGGACCAGCTCCGGCGCCGCGGTCTTCTCGCCGATCGACTCGTGGATCGCCCGGACCGTCGGAACGACGCTCTGGGCGAGCCGGATCTTGAAGTCCTGGAAGCCCTTGAACCCCAGGGCACGGCAGAAGCGGATCACCGTCGGATCGGACACCCTGGCCTGCTCGGCGAGCTGGCTCACCGAGTAGTGGATCACCTGTTCGGCGTTGGCCAGGACGGTATCGGCGACCTTGCGCTCGGAGCGGCGCAATTCGTCGTACCTGTCCGACAAGAAACTCAGTTGCTCCGACATGACCATACCGTCTTATGCCGTGCCCGCCGGTCCGCTGCAACCGACGGCGGTCGATCGCTCACATCTTCGCGCCCGGCTCCGGCACGAAGGCGATCCCGAGATCGTCGAAGCCCTTCTCCAGGATGGTGCGGATCTCGGCGTACTTCGGATCGTCGAACGACGGCAGCAGCATCGGTTTGCGCGGATAGCCGGCGTCGAAGCCGCGGGCGTAGAGCGCCATGTGCGAGGCGATCGTCGAATCGGTGAAGTGCAGTTTCGCCGACAGCTGCATCATCACCAGATAGGCCTTGCGGGCCCGGTCCCATTCGCCGGCGAAGGTCGCCCGGACCAGTTCGGTCATGATCTCCGGCGCCCAGTTGTTGATGCCGGAGATCGCCGCCCGGACCCCCATGTGGTAGAGCGGCAGCCATCCGGTCGAGGTCCCGGCGATGAACTGGAACGGCAACCCCGCCTCCTGCGCGCCGTAGGCGACCTGGCTGATGAAGCCGATCGACAGCGGGCTGTCCTTCATGCCCGAAAGCCCCAGCGCCTGCAGCTTCTTCACCGTGGCGAGGTTGAAGGTGTAACGCGACGTCTCCGGGTTGTTGTAGGCGAAGACCGGGATCTCCACCGCCTCGATGATCGCCTTGTAGTAGCCGATCACCGCCTCGTCGGTGTGCTTGTAATAGAACGGCGGCACCGCGCCGACCGCATCGACGCCGATCTTCTCCGCGCCCTTCGCCAGCGCCACCGCACCGTCGGTGTCGATGCAGCCGACGTGCGGGAACAGGATCTTGCCGGAGAAGCCGGTGGCCACTTCCTTGGCGAGGGCGAACACCACCAGCCGCTCGTCGGCGGTCATCAGCGGGCCGGCACCGTAGGAGCCGGTCAGGAACAGACCGTCGACGCCCTTGGCGAACATCCATTCCATGTGCCTGCGGGTCTTGGCGACGTCGAGCGCCCCGGAAGCGTCGAAGATGGTGATGTTGGGAACGAGTGAACCCTGGATCGGCATGGGGATGGACTCCTCAGGAATGGATCGGTGACGCCGGGCGGGCGTCGAGAGCGGAAGGGTTGACCACGCAGCCGGTCCGGCCGTGCACCAGCACGTCGACGAGGTTGCGGGCGACGATGCGGGAGACTTCGGCGGCGGCCTCGATCGAGGTCGCGGCGAGATGCGGGGTGAGCACGGCGCCGCTCGACCGGAGCGGCGAATCGAGCGGCAGCGGCTCCGGATCGAAGGCGTCGATCGCCGCGCCGGCGATCCGCTTCTCGGCGAGCGCCGCACACAGCGCCGCCTCGTCGACCAGCCCGCCCCGGGCGGTGTTGACCAGGATCGCCGTCGGCTTCATCGCGGCGAGCCGGCGGGCATCGACGATGCCGCGGGTCGCTTCGCCGAGCGGCAGGGCGAGCAGCAGGAAATCGGCGGCGGCGAAGACCTCGTCGGCCGACACCAGCTCGACGCCGGGATCGGCGTCGCCCACCTCCGCCGCCGGATCGTGGGCGACCACCCGGACCCCGAAGCCGGAGAGCAGTTGCACGATCCGCCGGCCGATGTTGCCGAGGCCGAGGATGCCGATCGTCTTGCCGGCGATCTCCGAACCGGCGGTGCGTTCCCACCGCCCGGCCTTGAGGATCTCGATGTGGCGGTCGATCCGCCGCGCCGCCATCAGCATCAGCGCGACGGTCAGCTCGGCGACCGCGTTGCGGTTGGCGCCGGGCGCGTTGGCGACCAGCACGCCGGCGGCGGTCGCCGCATCGACGTCGATCGCGTCGAGGCCGGTGCCGTGCATGTGGATCAGCTTCAGCCGGCGGCCGGCGGCGACCACACCGGCGTCGACCGGATCGTTGCCGACCACCAGCGCATCGGCATCGCCGATCTCGGCGGCGATCTCGTCCGCCGTCATCGTCGGTTTCGAGGCCCGGACCACGTCGATGCCATGGCCGACCAGCCAGTCGACGGCGTCGGGCGCGGTCCGCCCGAACGACTTGGAAGTGACCAGCACCTTCATGGGTGCCCCCTTCGATCGAAAGAAATCGTGCGGACGGCGTCGACCAGACGCTCGTGCTCGCGATGAAGTGTGCGGTAGCGCGCCGCGGCTTCCGGATCGGGCAGACGGACGACGTCGCCGCTCCGCGGCCGGTCGAAGGCCGGCCGGTCGACGAGGCCGAGCCCCATCAGGCCGAGGACGGCGGCACCGGCGATCGACCCCTCTCCGTCCTGCGGCGTCGCCACCGGTCGGCCGAGGACGTCGGCGAGCAGCTGCGGCAGCATCCGCGCCCGGCACAGCCCACCGGTCAGCACCACCGTCGGCTCGGTCTCGATGTGGCGGTCCATCAGCCCGATCACCGAGGCGAGGTCGTAGGCGACCGCCTCGTGGAAGGCGCGGGCGATGTGGCCGAGGTGATGATCGGGGCAGAGCCCGAAGATCGTCCCCTTGAGCCGTCCGTCCCAGGTCGGCGACCGTGCGGTCCGCAGATAGGGCAGCACCTTCAACCCGTCGGCACCCGGCGGGATGCCCTCGGCGCGCCGGTCGAGCAGATCGAAGGCGGCGTCGCGCCCACCGCCCGCCTCGGCGACGAGATCGGCGAGCCAGGCGAAGGCGTTGCCGACGTTGGTCAGGATCCCGCCGTAGGCCCACAGGTCCGGCGTCAGCGAGAAGCACCAGAGGCTCGCCGTCTCGTCGGTGATCGGCCGGTCGGTGACGCAGCGCGCCGCCCCGGAAGTG
The DNA here is from genome assembly GCA_937919435.1 of uncultured Alphaproteobacteria bacterium. Taxonomy (GTDB): domain Bacteria; phylum Pseudomonadota; class Alphaproteobacteria; order Rhizobiales; family Ancalomicrobiaceae; genus Siculibacillus. The sequence continues at coordinate 10,107 of CALFRR010000137.1, forward strand.
CCGAGGTCGATGTTGATCGCCCCGTTGCGCGAGGCGCCCGAGCCGAGATTGGCGAGCGGACCGTCGCCGGCACCGAGGAAGACCACCACGTCGCGCCGCAGCCCGAGCCCGGCGAGCGGCCCGTCGGGCAGCAGCGGCAGCGGTTCGAGCCCGGAGATCGGTCGCGACAGCCGCCGCTCGTCGATCCCGGCGACGTCGAGCGCCGGCCCGTACCACTCGTGGCGGCGGATGTCGAACAGCCCGGTCGCCGACGCCATCGAATGGTCGACCACCCCGTCGCCGACCAGCGGTGCGGTGACGTATTCCTTGATCGAGACGAAACGCGCGGCGGCGCCATGGATCTCCGGACGGTGGCCGGCGAGCCAGGCGAGCTTGGCGATCGGGAAGATCGAACTCGTCGGGCAGCCGGTCGTCGGATAGAAGCCGAGCGGCCCGAGCCGTTCGACGATCGTCGCTGCCTCCCGCTCGGCGCGCCCGTCCGACCACAGGATGTTGCGGCAGAGCGGCCGGCCGGCGGCATCGAGCGCGATGATTCCGTAGAGCTGCGAGGAGAAGGCGATCGCTCCGATCCGGCCCGGTTCGGCCGCCGCCTCGCCGAGGCAGAGGGCGATCGCCCGGAAGGCCTCGGCGCGGACCAGATCGGGATCCTGCTCTTCGAAGCCGGGTGCCGGCCGGATCGTGCCGTATTCGATCTTCGCCCGTGCGGCGATCGCACCGGTCGCGTCGTAGACCATCGCGCGGACCGAGGAGGTTCCGATGTCGACGGCGAGAACCCGATCGGCGGAGGTTGTGATGGACATGCGTGCCTCCTCAGCCGCCGTAGAGACCGAAGACTTCCTTGGGCAAGAAGACGATGATCTCGGGGAACAGCACCGACAGGAACAGCGCGGCGTAGACGACCAGGATGAACGGCATCAACTCGCTCACGACCTCGGAGAGCGAACTCTTCGACATCGAACAGCCGAGATAGATCAGCGTACCGACCGGCGGCGTGATCAGGCCGGCGGTGAGCGTGGAGCAGAAGAACACGCCGAAGTAGATCGGATCGATCCCGAAGGCGGCGACCGGGCCGACGAAGATCGGCGTCAGGATCAGGATCGCCGGGGTCAGGTCCATGATCATACCGACGATGAACAGGATGCCGAAGGTCACGGCCATGAACGTCATCGGCGAATGGATCGTGGCGACCAGCAGTTCGGTGGTCTGTTGCGGCACCCGCTGATAGGTGAGGATCCAGCCGACCGCGGTCGCCGCACCGACGATCGCCATCACCGCACCGGATCCCTTCATCGCCGCCGCCATCATCTTCGGCAGATCGCGGATGTCGAATTCGCGATAGACGAAGCTGCCGACCGCCCAGGCGTAGATCACCGCCATCGCCGAGGTCTCGGTCGGGGTCATGAAGCCGGCGGTGATCGACACCATGATCAGCACCGGGAAGACCAGGGCCCAGGCGATGCCGCGGGTGTCGCCGAAGTCGATGTCGGGCACGTCGACGCCCCAGCCGCGCCGCTTGCAGACCCACCAGGCGACGGCGCATTCGCCGATCACGATCAGCGTTCCGATCAGGAAGCCGCCGGTGAACAGCGCGGCGACCGAATCGCCGGTGGTCGAGCCGTAGACGATCATCGGGATCGACGGCGGGATGATCGGCCCGACGATGCCGCCGGCGGCGATCGTCGCCGCCGCGAAGGCAGGCCCGTACCCCTGACGGACCATCGCCGGATACATGATCGCGCCGATCGCCAGCATGGTGGCGATCGCCGAGCCGTTGATCGCCGCGAACAGGCCACAGGAGACCAGCGAGACGATGGCGAGACCGCCGGGCACGTCCTTGACCGCCCGCGACACCGCCGCGACGATCCGGCGGGTCATCCCGCCGCCGTTCATGATCTCGCCGGCGAGGATGAAGAACAGCATCGCGGTCAGGCCGAAGTTGTCGACCGAGACCATGAACTTCTGGGCGAAGACCAGCAGGTCGGCATCCATCAGCATGAGCATCGCCACCGCCGCCGCGGCCAGCGCCAGCACCACCGGCACGCCGATCGCGAAGAGAACGCCGAACAGGCCGAGATAGAGAGCGAGCGTGCTCATGCGGTCCTCCCCCGGGTCAGATCGGCGGCGATGCGGACGAGGCGGATCGCGCCGATCACCGTCCAGATCGCACCGGCGATCACCCCCGGCCACATCAGCAGGGTGGTCGACATGTTGGTCGCCGCCAGCGGCACGTCGCCGGTGAGGATGGTGAAACGCCAGCCGTGCCAGGCCAGCACCCCGCCGACCACGGTCAGCGACAGCGCATAGACCAGGCGGTGGAGTTGCGTCGGCCAGCCGCCCATCTTGGCGATGTTGTCGAAGCCGATGTGTTCGTTGCGGATGAAGCTCTCGGTGATGGCGATGAACATCGCCCAGACGAAGAGGATGCGGATCACTTCTTCGGACCAGACCAGAGACGTGGAGAAGACGTAGCGCATGGTCGCATTGCCGAACATGATCAGGGTCATCGCGACCCCGAGGACGGTCAGGATCCAGATCTCGACACGGCGCAGGAGATCGACCGCGGGGCGGGGATCATCGGACATTTGGGGACCTCTCGGATGAGGTGAGAGCGACGGCGGACCCGGTCGACACCGGGTCCGCCCCTTCCGGCTCACTTGGCCGCGGCCTCGAGCACCTTCTCGAGGGTCGTCTGATAGACCGTGCCGTATTCCTTCTTGGCCCAGTCGAAGGCCGGCGCCGCGGCCTTCTGGAACTCCGCCTTCTCCGCATCGGTGAGGATGGCGATCTGCGACTTCTTACCGATCTCGTCGAGATAGGCCTGCTGCTGGTCGCGGCCGCGCTGGCGCTGCCACAGGCGCAGATCGTAAATCGTGTCGCGGACCAGCTTCTGCGTCGCCGCCGGCAGCTTGTCCCACTTCACCTTCGAATAGTAGACCGGCACCGACGAATAGACGTGATCGGTCTTCGAGACGTACTTCTGCTGCTCGTAGAACTTGTTGGTGGCGATCAGCGACAGTGGATTCTCCTGACCGTCGACGACGCGGGTGGCGAGCGCGTTGTAGATCTCGGTGAAGGCGAGCGGGGTCGGGCTGGCACCGAGATCGCCGAAATACTTCATCTGCAGCCGGTTCTGCTGGGTGCGCAGCTTGATCCCCTTGAGATCGCCGGGCGCCCGGATCGGCCGGGTGTTGTTGGTGAGCTCGCGGAAGCCGTTCTCCCAGAAGGCGATGCCGACGAGGCCCTTGGCCTCCATCGCCTTCAGCAGTTCGGCGCCGACCGGCCCGTCGAGCACCTTGTCGGCCTGCGCCTCGTTGATGAAGACGTAGGGCGTCTCCAGCACGTAGTAGACGGGGTTGTGCTGACCGAGCGGGCCGGTGGTGGTGGCGAGCACGTCGGTGAGGCCGGCCTGCAGCTGGCCGATGATCTCGCCTTCCGAACCGAGCTGACCGCCGGGGAAGACCTGGACGTCGATGGTCGGATCGGCCTTCTCGATGCGCTTCTCGAATTCGAGCGCGGCTTCGTGGATCGGCCCGCCGGCGGTGCCGTACCCGATCTTGATGACGGTCCGGTCGGCCGCCATCGCCTGACCGGCGGCGAAGCCGGCGAGGACGAGGACGGTCGCCATCAACTTGCGACGCGACATGGGATTTCCTCCGAAGTTTCGTTTCTTGTGTTCTCGCCCACCCGGCGTCCCGCAGGGAGCGTCGAGCGGCAGGCCCGCGCCGTCCTGCGGCTCGGGGGGAGGATCGGGATCGGCGGCGCCGGCCGGCAACCCGGAGGACCACCCTCCGGGCACGGCCACAGGGCCGATTCGACGAGCCCTTCTGTAACCACGCTACGAATGTAATACTACTACTTTCTCGACTCCTGTCAATCGCAGGGTCGTCGCACGGGAGCGACCGACGGTCGCCCCCGTGCCCGGCCCCGCTCACGGGGCGGTGTAGGGCTTACCGACGCCCGGGATCTTCCAGATCCGGAAATTCGGCACCGCAGGCTTCTCGAAGTCCATCGTCCCGTCGACGAACTTGTTGAGATGATTGGAGATCACGTAGAGCGCGCCGTCGCTGCCCCAGCTGAAGGTGTCCGGCCAGACCATCGCCGGATCGTGGACGAAGCGCTCGAGGAGGTTGCGCGCCGGATCGTACTTCATCAGCCCGTCGAGGGTCAGCGCGGTCAGATAGACGTTGCCGTCGCGATCGGCGGTCATCCCGTCGGTGTTGGAGGGCAGGGTCGCGACCTTCTTCACCGCCGCCTGGACCATCGGTTCCGGCGTGGCGAAGTCGCGCAGCACCGCGGTGTCGAGCGACCACAGCACGTTGCCGGTGAGGTTGGTCCAGTAGAGGGTCTTCTTGTCGCCGGACAGCGCGATGCCGTCGGCGCCGGTCATCATCGGCCCGCCCTTGGTCACCGGCAGACCTTCCATGTTGAAGAAGTAGTTCGGGTCGGCGATCGTGAACATCGTCCGATCCAGCACCCGACGAACCTTGTTCGCCTTCATGTCATAGACGATGAGGCCACCGTGCGTCGGCGAACAGAAGATTCCGCTGTCGGCGATGTAGGCGAAGCCGGAATCGTTGTCGACGACCACGTCGTTGAGGAACGAGCACTTGCGGTTCGATTCTTCGTTGGTGAACTCGTAGCGCTGGATCTCCTTGCCGGCCTTGAGATCCCACAGGATCAGTTTCTCGTCGCCCGGCTTGGTCTCGGCCCCGGCGATCTTGCCCTGATCGAGGATCCACATCACGTCGTTGCGGTCGATCTCGAAGCCGAGCACCGCCTTGAGGCCCTTCGGATTGGCCGGATCGTTCATCTCCTCCGACGGGAACGCCTTCAGCACCCAGCCGTCGCCCTTCTTGACCAGCCGCGACAGCGTCGCCGGCATCTCGCGGCCCGCCCAACGCGCGGTCGACAGGTAGAACTGCCCCTTCGAATCGATCTTGGCGCCCTGGACCAGCACCTTCTCGAAGATCTTGCTCTCCTTCCACGTCTTGGCGAGCGCCGGATCGGCGATCTCGTAGACGATCTTGTTCAGATCGACGACCGGTTCCGCCTTGCGTTCGGCCGCGGCTGCGGTTCCGGCGGCCAGAGCGAGGACGGCGAACATGGAAATCATGGATTTCATCGTTTTCTCCCCTTGAAATACGCATTCCCGGATCTCTCGTCCGGCTCTGCCTTCGAAGTCACGACCAGCCGAGCGCCGCCGGAGACGAGCCGACGACGTTCCGATCGGATCGGCACCCCCGGGGATGCCGCCGAGCCCGTGAGAAAGGACGCACCGACCCGTCCGCCGGCCCGCGACGCGCGCACCGGCGACGAACACGACCCACGCGAAGACGCTCCGCCCTCGACGACGCGCGTCGAGACGTGCCCCTCGCGGAGATCACATCGGGTATCTGGCTACTACAAATGTAATGGTACTACTACGCCGACGACTGTCAAGCCTTCCGTTGCGGAAGCTTCGCGGGGAGAGCCGCGGTCTCCCCTCCCCCGGAACGACGAAAGCCCCGGACGCCGAGCGGCCGGGGCTTGCAGGAGGAGATGCCCCCCCCCGCTCCGAAGACGACGGTGTCCGCCGGCGGTCGTCGCCGGACGGCGGGTCCGTTCCGAGGACGGGTGCCGCGAACTCCCCTCCCCCACGAGGGGAAGAGGACCCCGTGCCGGCGCGTCCGGACCTTCGACGTCGACGGGAGACGCGACATCGCTTTCGCGGGAATCCCACCGAGCGGACGAAGCTCCGGCTCGTTCGGAGCTTCGTCCGCGAAGACAAGCCCGAACGGGCGTCGGCCGAGCGGGCGGTGACTCACGAAATTCGGAAGGGTCCGAATTTCGTGAACTCGGGGATCAGTCCCGCCAGGGCAGGGTCGCGCGCTTGTCGACGGCGAGCGGCACGACGCCCTTTTCGGCCGAGGTGGTGTCGTCGATCCACGAACACGCCGCCACCTGACGCTTGCGCCGTTCCATCCGCGCCTGACGTTCGGCGACGAGCACCGCCCGCTCGGCGAGCGGCGCCGCGGCCGCCGGCTCCAGCCGCCCCTCGAGGAAGGCCGCACGGTCGAGCAGATCGATCCGCCGCGCCCCGAGCCGCACCCACAGCAGATCGCCGTCGACCAGCGCCCCGATGCCGCCGCCCTCGTAGGCCTCCGGCGTCACATGCCCGACGCAGGCCCCCTTGGTCACGCCGGAGTAGCGCCCGTCGGTCATCAGGATCGACGTCTTCTCGAGCGTCCCCTGGTGCCTGAGATAGGCCGACGGCGCGAACATCTCCGGCATTCCGAAGGCCTTCGGCCCCTGACCGGCGATCACGAAGGCGAAGGCCAGCGTCCCCTTCACCACCATCTCCTCGAGGCCGTCACCGACGTCGCCGCCGTTCACCGCCCTGAGCCGGTCGGTCAGCTCGGCCGGCAGATCCATCGTCGAACACAGGGTCTCGACCAGCGTCGTCGACTGGAGCTCGCGGTTGCAGTCGGTCTCGTTCTCATAGTGGCGCACCAGGAACACCCGGCCGTCGAACCGGGTGACCTGATCGGTCGACATTCCCGCCACCTTCAGCGTGCAGGAGGAGAAGAAGTTGCCGGCCATCACGTCGGTGCCGGAAATCGACCGGATCGGCCGCGTCCGGATCACCGACCGCTCCTGCGGCAGATCCGGATCGACCGCCCACGGCAGCGCCGCGATCCGCTCGCCCCAGGTCTTCCCCGTCACCGTCGGCGCGTCGAGATCGACCGGCACGCCGAGATCGGCGAGCACCCGGTAGAGGCTCTCCATGCCGGCGTGTTTGCCGGCCGCCATCTGCTGGGCGAGCACGAAGGTGTCGCGCCCCTCGGTCAGCGAATGGGCGAACACGTCGGGCACCGGATGGGCGTCGCGCACCGCCGCGTAGTCGAACAGGGTGACGTCGAAGCCGGCGTGACGCATCACCGCCGGCATGTGCAGCATCAGGTTCGACGACGATCCGGTCGCGTTGTGGATGCGGATCGCGTTGGCGTAGTTCGCCTTCAGGATCTCGCAGACCGCGAGTTCCGGCCGGTTGATCATCCGGAACAGCGTGTCGACGCTTCCCTGGACGATGTCGAGATCGGGCTCGGCGACCAGCAGTTCGGCCCCGCGCGGCACGAAGCCGAGCGCCGAGACCAGGGTGCGCGAGGAATTGCCGGTGCCGTTGAAGGCGCAGATCCCGCCCGCCTCGTGGCAGGTCGCGGCGGCGATCTCGTCGAGGATGCGGTCGGCCTCGGCGCGGGTCGCGATGCCGTGGCCAACGGCGCGGTTGAGCTGGCCGAGGAAGGCCTCGCCCGACGAGCACTGCAGGATGTAGCGGCAGTTCTCCTCGATGTCCGCGGCGAGCTGGGCGTCGCCGATCGCGATCGCCTTCTCCTGCACCTGCGCGAGCGCGGCGCGGGTCGATGCCGGAATCGTACCGCCCTTCAGCACGTGGGCCGGGACGAACACCGCCCAGACCGGCGCGGTGCCGCGTTCCGGCTCGCGCCGCGCCCGGTCGGCGCTCGCCAGGCCGGAGAGGATGCCGGTCGGGGTCTTGTCGCAGCCCGACATGACATAGGCCGCATGGTAGGAATGGCCCTCGAAGTTGATGTTCACCGCAGTGGCGGTGTGGTTGCGCGAGGCGAGCGAATAGCTCTGGCCGATGTTCGACTGCGCGGTACCGTCGCAGATCACCGGAATACCGAAGGTGAAGGGAACGCCGCCGTTCTGCCAGACCCGGGCCGCCGCCCGGAGCGCGTGCTCGTGGTCGAAGAGATGCGCCGGATGGTCGGGCGATCCCTGGATGATCGCGATCCGCGGCCGGTTCGAGACCAGTCTCGCGACGATGTCGGAGAGTTCGTAGGACGGCAGACCGCCGAAGCGCGCATCGTGCTTCAACAGGGCCTCGGCCCGCTTGAGCAGGGCCTTGACGGTGATCGGTTCGTTCGACAGCCCCTGGATGCAGCTGCGGTAGGGATTGTACGCCTCGTCGACCACGAGGTCGGCGAACTCGGCGGTGATCGGGGCGTTGGTACGGGCGGACATGGTTTCGGCCTTCGGCTGTTGACGATCGTGCGCGAGGGACGCCGATCGCTCCGACGCTCGTCGCCCGGAGCGGAATCCGCGACGGGGCGACAACTTCCTCGGTCGCCCCGTCGGCTCGGACGGGGTTTCGGACCGATCGTGGGAATGGCACGGCGATCGCGCCATTCGGGGTCGCGCCGGACGACCGCGGTACGATCGCCCGGAGCCGCCCCTCCGTCCGGGGCCCCGGTCGGGCGAGGTCCCGGAAGAGAGTTCGTCGGGTCTCGCCCGATCACTTGACCGCGGCGACGGCGGCCTTCAGCTCTTCGAGCACCTGCGCGCCACCATCGGCGGCGAACTTGTCGGCGGCCGGCTTGACCTTCTCGCGCAGCCGCGCCAGTTCCGCCGCCGGCAGTTCGTTGACCTGCATGCCCTTGCTCTTCAGCACGTCGATGCTCTTCAGCGACGCCTCGCGGCTGTCCTTGCGCTCGAAGTCACGCGAGGCGACCGCCGCGGTCTGCAGGATCTTCTTCTCGTCGGCGGTGAGCTTGTCCCACCAGGACTTCGAAGCCAGCACGATCCACGGGCTGTAGACGTGGCGGGTGATGGTCAGATACTTCTGAACTTCGTAGAATTTGGCCGACTCGATGGTCGTCACCGGGTTCTCCTGGCCGTCGACCGCACCGGTCTCCAGCGCCGAGAACAGTTCCGAATAGGGCAGCGGCACGGCATTGGCGCCGAAGCTGTTGAACATGTCGATGTAGACCGGGTTCTGCATCACCCGCAGCTTGATCCCGGCGAAGTCTTCCATCTTGGTGACGGCGCGCTTCGAGTTGGTCAGGTTGCGGAAGCCGTTCTCCCAGTAGACCAGCGCGACCAGCCCCTTCTCCTCGAGCTTGTCCATCAGCTTGCGGCCGAACGGACCGTCGAGCACCGCGTCGGCCTCCTTGTCGGAGGCGAACAGGAACGGCAGGTCGTAGACGCCGAAGTCCTTGACGATGCCGACCAGGGTGGCGGTCGAGCCGACCATCATCTCCTGGGCGCCGCCGATCAGGGCGTTCTGCATCTGGATGTCGGAGCCGAGGCGGGCGTCGCCGAAGCTGCGCACCTTCATCTTGGTGCCCGACAGCTTGCCGACCTCGTCGGCGAAGAACTTCACCGCACGCCCCTGGTTCGACGCGTCGGAGAGGCCGAAGCCGAAGCGGATGATCCGGTTGCCGACGTCCTGGGCCTGGGTCAGGCCGGTCGAGGCGAGCAGCAGCGCGGCGGCGAAGAGGGAACCGATACCGAGTTTCATTGGTGTTTCTCCCTGAATTTTCTCAGTGGAACAGACGCGAAGGTACGGTGATGATTTCCGGGAAGGCGATCATCCCGCAGATGATCACGATGTAGGCGAGCAGGAACGGCCAGATCCCGACGGTCGCGCGTTCGAGCGAGATCTTCGCGATGCTGGAGATCGTGTTGAGAACGGTGCAGACCGGGGGATGGATCAGACCGAGCGTGCCGATCAGCACGAACATCACGCCGAAGTAGAGAGGATCGATCCCGGCGGCCACGGCGATCGGGGTCAGCACCGGCCCGAGCACCAGGATGGTCGGAGTCAGGTCCATGACCGTGCCGACGGCGAGCAGCAACAGCGTCATCATCGCCATCAGCAGACGCGGGCTGTGCATCAACGGCTCGAGCAGGCCGGTCAGCTGGCTGGCGAGATCGGCGAGCGTGATCATGTAGGAGGAGACCAGCGCCGCCGCGACCAGGAACATCACCGTCGCCGTGGTGCGCGCCGCCTGGACGAAGACCTCGACGATCTCGCCGAGACCGATCTCGCGGTAGATGAACAGCGTGACGAACAGCGCGTAGACCGCGGCGACCACCGCCGCTTCGGTCGGGGTGAACAGGCCGCCCCGGAGCCCGCCGATGATGATCACCGGCAGGAACAGCGCCCACAGACCGTTGCGGAAGGCGGCCAGCCGTTCGGCGCCCGAGCGCTTCGGCTGCTGGACGACGTCCATCGAGCCGACGCACCATTTCCAGGTGAGGATCAGCGCGCCGCCCATGATCAGGCCGGGGACGATGCCGGCGAGGAACAGCCCGGTGATCGAGGTGTTGGTGGTCACGCCGAAGATGATGAACGGCATCGACGGCGGGATGATCGGGGCGATGATTCCGCCGGCGGCGATCAGCCCGGCCGAGCGCGGCACCGGATAGCCGTTGTTGCGCATCATCGGAATGAGCAGGGTGCCGAGCGCCGCGGTGTCGGCGATCGCCGATCCCGAAAGGCTGGCGAGCAGCACCGAGGCACCGATCGCCACATAGCCGAGGCCGCCGCGGATGTGGCCGACCAGGGTCACCGCGAGATCGATGATCCGCCGGGAGATGCCGCCGGCGTTCATCACCTCGCCGGCGAGGATGAAGAACGGCACCGCCATCAGCGGAAAGTTGTCGGCACCCGACAGCATGTTCTGGGCGACCAGCTGGGCGTCGAAGAAGTCCAGATGGATCATCAGCGCGACGCCGGTCAGCATCAGCGCGAAGGCGATCGGCATTCCGAGGAACATGAAGCCGAACAGCGAGGAGAGAAAGACGAGCAGGGTCATGTCAGGCCTCGGTCGAGCTCTTGGCGGCGGGTTCGTCGTGGATCAGATCCGGATGCGGATCGCCGGGCAGATGCCCGCCGGGCGCGCCGGTCAGGATCCGCCACAGATTGACCAGCACCAGACCGATCATCACCACCGCGGCGAGGAAGCCGGCGGCCGCGTAGAAGGCCATCGGGAAGCGCAGCACGGTCGAATAGGTACCGAGCCCGATCACCACCTGGGTCCAGCTGCCCGAGACGAACAGCCACAGCGCATAGAGGATCAGCAGATGGCTGATCACCGCGCAGGCCCGGCGCACCGGCACCGGCAGTCGCGCCTGGATCAGCTCGAGGCCGAGATGCTTGTGCTGGTGCAGAGCCAGGATGGCACCGAGGAACACCAGCCAGACGAACATCAGGCGGGAGATCTCCTCGGCCGAGGCGATGCCGCTGCCCCAGCCGTAGCGGAGCACGACGTTGCCGAAGACCATGAACACCATGACGGCCAGCATCACGGCCATGGCGTATTCCAGCGTTTTCTCGGTGAAGGCGGCGAGCCTCGTCATGTCGTTTCCTCCGAACCGCGGTCGGTCCGTCTCGGGTGTCGGGCGTCGGCGGGCGTCCGCCGCCGATCCGATGGCAGGGCGGTCCGCACCGCGGACCCCGGGAATCGATCGGTGGAGGGAACTCTCGCGCGGACCGTCGCGGGCGGCGGGCGTTCCCGCGCCGGCTCGCCGGCGCGACCGATGACAGCGTTGTCAAGTTTCCATCGGGCGGCGATGGTGGGTTCGGAGGGAAGGCCGGTGCGCCACGTCGCCGAGTGCCCCGTACGACGCAGGCCGATGCCCTCCCGCCGGAGACGAACGGTCCCGTTCGGCCGAGCGATCCGATCGCTCCGCCGCCCCCGTCCGACTGCCCGTTTCCTGTAATTTCAATGCGATCGAAGCAACCGCCGAGCGGATCGCGAAAGACGTTCGGACACGCCCTCGCCGCAGCCGTCACGGAGCACCGGATCGTCGACCGGATGGCGAGGATGCGGTCCGCACCGTCGCCAAGTCCCTCCCTGTCTCTTCTTTCTTGAAATCCTCCTAAATGATAGCGCTGTCATTTGTCAAGCGCGCGAACCGGCCTATACTGATGCCGAGACGACCGACGGAACCCGAAGGAATCGATTTTGCCGAGGAAAATCAGGCTCACGGACGTGGCCGAAGCCGCCGGTGTAAGCGCTATCACGGTATCCCGTGCGCTGCGCAAACCGGAGATCGTCTCACCGGCCGTGCGCGAGAGAATTCAGGCGGTCGTCGACCGCCTCGGCTATGTCCCCGACCCGGCGGCCCGGGCCCTCGCCTCGGCCCGCACCAACGTCGTCGGCGTCCTCATTCCTTCGGTCACCAACAACGTCTTCACCGATGTGCTGCGCGGCATCTACGCCACCGCCGAGACGACCGACTTCCGCATCCAGGTCGGCAACACCCGTTACTCGTTGCTGGAGGAGGAGCGGCTGCTGCGGATCTTCCTCAGCCAGCGCCCCGCCGGACTGATCGTCTCCGGCATCGACCAGACCGAGACCTCGGTGACGCTGATGCGCCAGGCCGACTGTCCGATCGTCCAGATCATGGAGACCGGCGATCGGCCGATCGACATGATGGTCGGCTTTTCCCATCGCGACGCCGGAGCCGCCGCGGCCCGCCACATGATCGAGCGCGGCTATCGGCGGATCGCCTTCTTCTCCGCCCGGATGGACCCGCGCAGCCAGCGCCGCCTGGCCGGCTTCGTCTCGGTGGTGAAGGCGGCCGGGCTCGACGACGAGACCCTGCTGGTCACCACGCCGCGCTCCTCGTCGGTCACCCTCGGCTGCGAGATGACCTCGGAACTCCTGTCGCGAACCTCGAACGTCGATGCGGTGATCTGCAACAACGACGACATCGCCGTCGGCGTGCTGTTCGAGTGCCAGCGCCGCCGCATCGCGGTGCCCGACGACCTCGGCATCTGCGGCTTCAACGATCTGGAGATGATGGCGGTGGCCAATCCGCCGCTGACCAGCGTGCGCACCCACCGCGAGGAGATGGGCCGACGGGCCACCCGGATGGTGCTCGACGCGATCGCCGGCGCGCCGATCGCCGAACCGATCGTCGACCTCGGTTTCGAGGTGATCGGCCGCGAGAGCACGCGGCGCGGCGAGCGCCCCGCCTGAGCCGGTCGCCCTCTCATACCGAGTTCACGAAATTCGGACTCGTCCGAATTTCGTGAGTCACGGCCCGACCGGCCGACGCCCGTTCGGGCTTGCCTTCGCGGATGGAGCTCCGAACGGGTCGGAACTTCATCCGCTCGGTATCAGAGCGCGTCGTCGCCGGTCTCGTCGGTGCGGATCCGGATCGCGTCGTCGAGCGGCACGACGAACACCTTGCCGTCGCCGATCTGTCCGGTGCGGGCGATCGAACGGATGGTGTCGACCGCCCGGTCGACGAGTTCGTCGGGAACCGCGATCTCGATCCGGATCTTCGGGACGAAGCTCACCGCGTATTCGGCCCCGCGCCACAGCTCGGGCATGCCCTTCTGACGGCCGTGTCCGCGCACTTCGGAAACGGTCATGCCCGGCACCTCGAGACGGATCAACGCCTCGCGGACTTCGTCGAGCTTGAACGGCTTGATGACGGCGACGACGAGTTTCATGCGGTGACCGGTGGTCGTTGACGTGACCGTTGTGCCGGAAACGTCAGCAAACCGCGTGCCAGCGCTGCGCCGCCACCATGGTCCCGCGCCGCGCCCGAGCAATCGCCCTCCATTCATACCGCAACGCAACGAGAGCCCACTTCGACGGCAGATGCGCGCCCAAATCCTGAGCAGATGACCGCGCGGCGGTCACGCCGCCGGCCCCACCTCACCGCCCGGCGACGTCCGTCGGGGCGTGACGGGCCGCCTCGATGTCGTGGCCGTCGGAGTCGACGACGAAGGCGGCACAGTGGTCGGCGTGGTACTCCGACCGCAGGCCCGGCGGGCCGTCGTCGAGGCCGCCGGCCGCGAGCGCCACGGCGTGGAAGGCCGCCACGACCGCCCGTGACGCGGCGGCGAAGGCGACGTGGGGCGTTGCCGCCCGTCGTCGATCCCCCGCCGGAAGATCCGGACGTCGCCGCCCGGATCGAGCGCACGACCGTGCCCGTCGACCACGCCGAACCCGACCGTTCAGCCGAAATCCTTGCGGACGACGTAGCCGAGCGGCGCCGGCGCGGCCTCGTGGAAGCGCCGGCCGTGCGCGACGTCGGCGGCGACCGGCATGCTCTGATGATCGAGCTTGCTCGCTCCTTCCGCGGCCCACGGCGGCGGCCCCCGTGGCGCCGCCGGCAGCTCGTTCAGCGAAGGTCCATCCCGAGTTTCAGGGTGGCGGCGATGTTGCGGGCGGCCATTCGGACGTTGTCGGCCCCTTCGGCGATCGCCTCGGCGATCGTGCAGGGCCGGCAGAGCACCGAATAGACCGCCGCGATGCCGTGGTCGTGGACCACGTCGGCGTCCCGGCGCAACGAACCGGCGATGCCGATCACCGGCTTGCCGTGGCGTGCCGCGACCCGGGTCACCCCGATCGGCGTCTTGCCGTAGATCGTCTGGCCGTCGATCCGGCCTTCCCCGGTGATCACCAGGGTGGCGTCGCGGACCGCCGCGTCGAGCCCGACCGCCTCGGTGACGATCTCGCTGCCCGGCCGGAGCCGGCCGCCGAGGAAGCCGAGCATTGCCGCGCCCATGCCGCCGGCCGCGCCGGCCCCGGGCGCTTCGGCGACGGCGATGCCGAGGTCGCGCTCGACGATCGCCGCGAACCGGGCGAGATTGGCGTCGAGCTCGGCGACCATCGCCGGCGTCGCCCCTTTCTGCGGCCCGAAGATCGCCGAGGCGCCGCGTGGCCCGCACAGCGGATTGTCGACGTCGCAGGCGACGTCGACGACGCAGTCCTTCAGCCGCGCGTCGAACCGGGCCATGTCGATCCGGTCGAGCTTCGCCAGACCGCCGCCGGTCGGCGAGATCTCGGCCCCGTCGGCGTCGAGGAGCCCCACTCCCAGCGCGGCGAGCATTCCGGCACCGGCGTCGTTGGTGGCGCTGCCGCCGATCCCGAGGATGAAGCGGCGCGCCCCGGCGTCGAGCGCGGCGCGGATCAGTTCGCCGGTGCCGTAGCTCGACGTGGCCAGCGGATCGCGCTTCTCCGGCGCCACCAGGCCGAGGCCGCTCGCCGCGGCCATCTCGATCACCGCGGTCCGGCCGTCGCCGGTCAGGCCGTAGAAGGCTTCGACCGGCTCGCCGAGCGGACCGGTGACGCTCACCTCGACCCGGCGGCCGGCGGTCGCCTCGACCATCGCCTGGACGGTTCCCTCGCCGCCGTCGGCGACCGGAAGTTTGACGTAGTCGGCGTCCGGAAACACCTGACGGAACCCGGCTTCGATCGCTTCGGCGACTTCGAGCGCGGTGAGACTCTCCTTGTAGGAATCCGGGGCGATGACGAACTTCATGGCGGGCCTCGAGCGGTTGCGAACCTCGTCCGGTCGGCTCCGGCGGCGGAGTACCGGTTTCTTCTGTCGACCCGGCGAAGACGCCGGGCGAGCGAGCTTCTAGCACGGCTTCGCCGTCGCCGCGTCCCCGGCGGGCGGGAAACGCCGGCGCGGGGCGCTCCGCCCACCGCGGTGCCGGACGGGCGGCGGCGGCGCCGGCTTCGGCTCCGGCCCGCCCACCCGCCTTTCCGGCGGGAGAAGCCGGGCCCCCGCGACTTCGGCACGGCCGAGGCCTCCGAACGGGCGTGCCCGAGAACGAGCACCGCTCCGCAGGACCTGCGGTTCGATGTCGCACCGAGGCGCGACACGCCGTCGGCGGCGACGCCGTCGGCCCGACCGCGGGTCGACGACCTCTCTGGAACGAGAGGATTTCCAACGTCGACACCCCTCCGGCCGGCACGCCGCGGCGCCGCGATCGGCGCGCGGATTCCTCGCGGGAGTAGGATTGCGCCCGGAGCCCGTCTCGAAGGAGACTCGTCCGACGACCGTCGGCCGCAGGCATCGGCCGGACGGCACCACCGACAGGACCCGAGCGATGTATCCGATCTTACGTCGAGAGCAGTTTTCC
>CALFRR010000138.1 GCA_937919435.1 uncultured Alphaproteobacteria bacterium
GCTCGGGCTCGGCTGCTCCCATCCCTGCGGGGCCTGCGGCGGACGCTGGCTCGGGTGCGGCTGCTCCCACTCCTGGGGAGGTTGTGACGGGCGGTCGCTCCGCCCCGACCGGTCCCAGCCGGGAGGCTGCGAGCGGGGGCGTTCGCTCGGTGAGCCCGGCGGCCAACGCTCCGTGGCCGGGATGGCGACGGTCGCCTCCGGCACGTCGTTCTGGAAACCGCTCGGCGGCACCGACCCACGCCGCAGCCACGCCGCCACCTCGGCCATCGAACTCGGCCGGTCCTGCGGCTCCGGCGCCAGCATCCAGGCGATCAGCGGAACGATCCGCGGATCGACGTGGGAGAGATCCGGCACCTTGCGACGCTTCTCGATCACCTCGACCGGATTGCCGCGCATGTTGATCGCGCGCCCGGTCACCGCCTCGGCGAGCACCAGACCGAGGCTGTAGATGTCGGATGCGCCGGTCACTTCGCCACCGCACAGGCCGAGCTGCTCGGGCGAGACGTAGTTGTACTTGCCGGCGAAGCCGTCGCCGATGATCGTGCCTTCCGAACTCTTGGTCTGGCGGGCGATGCCGAAGTCGATGATCTTCGCCTGGGCGACGTCGCCCTCCGGGACGATGATGTTGTCCGGCGAGATGTCGCGATGGATGATCCCGCGCGCGTGGGCGACCTGAAGGCCGCCGGCGACCCGGGCACCGAGGACGCGGACCTCTTCGAAGCTCAGCGGGTGTTCCTTGAGGATCTCCGAGAGCGACCGGCCGCCGACGAACTCCATCGCCATGTACGGACGCTTCAACGTCGGATCGACCGAGAAACCGTAATAACGAACGATCGCCTCGTTGAACAACTTGTTCAGTGCCGATGCCTCCTTACGGAACATCGTCATCGCGGTTTCCGTCTCGGTCATGTCCGAACGGATCATCTTGATGGCGACTTCGTCACCGGTCTGGATGTTGTGGCCGCGATAGATCTCGCCCATACCGCCCGCGGCGATACCGACTTCGATCTCGTACATGTCGTTGAGGCGGGTGCCGGCCGGGAGCCAACGACCGCCACCGGTCGGTTCCGTACTCATCAGCCGGCATCCCAGTTGACGCGCGCGTTGCCGGCGGGATCGAGCACCGTCGGTTCACGTTTGCGGATCGTGGCGGCGACCACGGTGACGTTGTCCTTGGCGCCGCGGTCGAGGGTCGTCGCGACCAGCCGGTCGCAGGCGGTCTGCACGTCGAAAGAGGTGATCGCCCGCGCGATCTCGTCGTCGTCGACATGGTTGGTGAGGCCGTCCGAGCACAGCACGAACGTGTCGCCGGGTTCGACGACCCCGTCGACGATCTCCACTTCGGGCTCGTCGCCGACCCCGATCGCCCGGGTGATGACGTTGCGGCGCGGCCAGTGTTTCACCTCGGCGCGGGTCATGATGCCGCGCTGGACCAGTTCTTCGGCCTCGGAGTGGTCACGGGTCAGCTGGGTGAGCACGCCGCCGCGGACCCGGTAGATCCGGCTGTCTCCCGACCACAGGCAGGCATAGTTGGTTCCGTGGACGAGCAGCACCACCACCGTCGCACCGACCACCTCGAAGCTGCGGTCGACCGCGACCCGCCGGAGCCGGAAGTTGGCATGGCCGAGCCGGTGCATCGCCTCTTCGAGCAGGCCGGCGGCGGTCGCCTGCGGCTCGATCGACGCGAGCATCTCGACGATCAGATTGGACGCGAGACGGCCCGCATCGTGACCGCCCATCCCGTCGGAGACGCACCACAATCCGACGGTCGGACGCACGAGGAGCGAATCCTCGTTGACCTTGCGCACCTTGCCGACATCGCTGGCGGCGCCGCTCTCGTAGATCAGACCCGTGTCCGACATCTCGAATTCCGCCTCCCGTCGGTCCGAGCACGAGTTCGCTTTCCGAACGCCGACGAGGGTCTCGAATGCCCCGGGCGTCGAATTCCCGAAGTCCCCATCGTCCCGCCGCCGAAGCCCGCCCTCCCCCCTCCGGAAGGGCCGCGGCCTCACGCGGCCCGGTCGAAGCGACCGGTCAGAAATCCCGCGAAGAGAGCCGGATCCGGCAACCGCTCGCCGCGGAGTACCAATGCCGGAATCTCGCCACCTCCGATCGTCCACCAGAACGTGGCGGTAGCAAGACCGGCCGATGCTCGCGTCGCATCGAGCCGCCCGAAGAGATCGTCGACCGAACCGCCGCCGAGCGCCAGAGAGCCGTCCGAAAGGATCGCCGCGCCGGCGCCCGCGGTCGGTGCCGGGCCGAGCGCCGGCAACGGCAGCGTGGCGAGCCGGCCGCTCCACGCCTCCCAGACGACGCCGTCGGCGAGCGCGTCGAGCAACAGATCCTCCGCCGCGGCGAAGAAGGCGTCATGGCGGTCGACGGTCGGCGGGGCGACGAACTCGCCCTCCTCCAGGGTGACCAGCAGCACCAGCGGGAAATAGCGGCCGACGCCGTCGACCGACGGCATCACCGCGCCGAGGGTGGTCGCCCCGCAGTGCTTCGCGCCGATCCAGAAGCGCCAGATCGGGGCGGCGAGGTAGATCTCCTGCCAGGCCCGGCCGAGCGCCATCCGCGAGGCGCCGACCGCGCCCTGGAGCCAGGGCTCGAATACGCCGAGGAACCCTCTGGGCACCGATTCCGCGATGAAGTCGCGCTTGCAGGGAAGTTTGCCGTAGAGCCCGGGACGCATGAGACCTCACTGGAGAGTGGACGGGCAGTTGAACTCCCGCAACGCCGGCATGGTCAGCGGATTGACCAGCGAGTTGACGTTCATGTCGTAGACGAACTCGCGCCCGCTGGCGGAGATGCCGACCTGGACGCCGGCACCGCGCTTCGTCACCCGAGAGGCGTCGAGCACCCGGAACAGCGCCCAGGCGCCGGTCCGCTCGAGCAGCGGGAAACCGGTCCCGGTACCGTCGGAGATGGCGGTCATCGTCACCCGGCCGAGGCCGATCGGACCCGGCCACTGCACCGGCGTCGGCGACACCTGGGGCACCGGCGGCGTCGGTCCGCCGAAGGTCGGAGCCGGCGGCACCTGCGGCGAGGCGATCTGCGTACCGTTGACGTCGAGCTTGACGGTGGTGCCGAAGGGGGTCGCGGTCAACGGCTGGACGGCGAACATGAAGCCGGCCTGATTGCCGCCGGAGGAGAAGAACGCCTCCTTGATCTGCGCCGCCCGCTGGAACTCGCGCAGCGAGCCCTGCGACAGCATCGAGCCGATCTTGCTGTCGCGACGCCACGTCCAGTCCTGCTTCGTCTTGTCGACGAAGCTCTCGATGTTCTGGGTGAAGAACCTGTCCATCACCCCGCCCGGCGCGAAGATCCGCGCGAAATCGGCGAGCGGCACCTCCTTGTCCGACTTGGCGAAGGGATAGCGGCCGGAGATCGCCGTCCGGCAGACGCCGGTGACGTTCTCCGACAGCGCCTTCTGGAGATCCGAGACGATCGAGGTGGCGACGTTGCCCTCGAACTCGTCGGCCGACGTCCGGAGCAGCCGATCGAAGGGCGCGGGATAGCGGTTCGCCGAGGCACGCATGGTGGCGATCGACTGACGGGTGGCGGCGCTGATCTGGGTCGACGCGCCGGCGTCGGTCGCTGCACCCACCAGTCCCTGGTAGATGTCGTTCATGGTGGCGACCAACTGGTCGACCGGGCGATTGCCGGGCGAACCGTCGACCATCAGGTAGTAGGGCCGGAAATGATCCTCGATCGCCTTGCCGGCCGAGGCCGAGCCCCGGAACACCACTGCCGGCTTGGCCGTCGCGGCGGCGTTCGGATCCTTGGAATCGGGAACTTTCCGCTCCCGCGACAGCTGGGTCTGGGTCTTGATGTCCTCGAAGATCTGCTTCATCGGCGACGACGCGGCGGAGATCGCGGCGAGCGTCAGGTAGCGCGGCTTGTCGGTGGTCAGCGGCTTGATCCGGAGCCGGGCCAGCGCCGCGTCCCAGGTGGCGATGAAGTCCTTCGAATAGGCCGCCAGAATGTCGTCGGCGAGGGTGTCGAACTGGCTCGCCACGACGTTCTGCTTGCCGGCCTCGCCGAGAACCCAGCGATCGCGCTCGAGCCCGTCGGCGATCGACGGCAACCGATCGATCAGCCCCTCGTAGAAGCCGTCGTAGGTGTAGAAGGCGGGGATGACGACGCTGTCGACGCCCTGCCCGTCGGCGGTGTCGAAGACGGTCGCCATGTCGTTGCCGATCCGGCCGAGCCGCCAGTCGCGGATCTTGCCGGAGCGCGCCTTGGTCCTCAGGATCTGGTAGGCGCGTTCGGCGAGACTCATCCGCACCAGAATCTGCTGGGCGTCGGCGACCATCGGGCCGTTCAACGGAACGATCTGACCGGTGCCGGAATCGAGATCGATCAGCGCGGCGAGATGCTCCTCGAGCGCCTTGCGCATGCCGTCCTTCTCGGGGCCGGGGTAGAGGTCGCGGGCCCAGTCCTGACGGAACCAGTCGACGACGAAGCCCTTCTCCATCGGCCCCTGACGGCCGAGCATCAGGTAGACCTTCAGCGCCTCGTAGAGGTTCGAGCGGTCGGAACGGACGTTCTCGGCGCGGGCCCTGTCGATCACCTCCTCCAGCCGGAACAGCAGCCGCGGCCGCAGATAGCGTTCGAGCGCGGCGCGATAGGAGGTGGCCGCCGCCGCCTTCAGGCGCGGCCGCTGGGCGAGGCCGAAGGTCTCCTCGGTCGGCGTGTCGGCGTCGCGGAACTCCCAGCCGACCGGCATCCGCCGGATCTGTTCGAGCAGCGGCAGGACGCGCTCGAACTTCCGGTCGTCGATCACCTCCTGGACCAGCAACGGTCCGGCCTGGGTCCTGTAGTCGGCGACGACCCGGCGGGTGTCGGCGATCAGCCGGTCGTTGCGGCCGTAGCTCCAGGTCCAGGCGGCGACCGCGGCGATCGAGACGAGCCCCATCGC
This sequence comes from uncultured Alphaproteobacteria bacterium, assembly GCA_937919435.1. Classification (GTDB taxonomy): domain Bacteria; phylum Pseudomonadota; class Alphaproteobacteria; order Rhizobiales; family Ancalomicrobiaceae; genus Siculibacillus. The sequence goes on from CALFRR010000138.1 coordinate 4,919, forward strand.
CGAGAAGGCGGCGATCTTCAGGATCAGCGCCCGACGCACCGCGGCCCGGTCGGTGGTCACCCAGGCGGCCTCGCCGATGATCACCTTGGTGATCAGGTCGGTGAGGAAGTAGCTCTTGCCGGCGCCCGACATCAGCCCTTCGCCGAGCGCCTCGGCGCCGAAATTCTTGGCGATGGTGCCGATGATCCGGTCGATCGGGGTGCCCTGCTGGGTGCCGGAGGCGAAGTAGAAGCCGCGCAGGGTGGCGCTGGTCTGGTAGCGGGTCGGCTCGAAGATCTTGGTGAGGAAGTCCCAGATCGGCTGTTTCAGGGTGGCGAACTGGGCCGGGAAACCGAAGGAGCGCAGGCGCGCCGCCGGATAGGGCTCCTCCTGCAGCCGGTCGGGGAGATGATCGGTCAGGCGCTCGGCGAGCGCATCGAGCTCGGTCGGGGTGCGCGAGACGAGGTTCTCGTTCTTGCGGGCGGCCGGCGGGAAGGTCGAGCCCCACACCGAACGGCGCTGAAACTCGCCGTAATGGCCGAAATACTCGATGAAGCCGGAGACCAGATCCATCTTGGTGAAGATCACGTAGACCGGGAAATCGATCTTCAGCCGGTCGTGCAGTTCGGCGAGCCGGGCACGCACCGCATTGGCATGGGCCTCCACCTCGACCGGCGGAAGCGTGATGACGTCCTGGATCGAGATGGCGACGACGACGCCGTTGATCGGCTGACGCGGCCGGTTCTTCTTCAGGAGGTCGAGGAACGAGAACCAGCTCTTCTGGTCGGCCTGGGCGTTGGAATCCTGGGTGGTGTAGCGGCCGGCGGTGTCGATCAGCACCGCGTCCTCGGTGAACCACCAGTCGCAGTAGCGGGTTCCGCCGACACCGGCGATCGCCTGGGGCGACTGGCCGCGGGCGAGCGGGAAATTGAGCCCGGAATTGACCAGCGCGGTGGTCTTGCCGGAGCCGGGCGGGCCGATGATGACGTACCACGGCAGGTCGTAGAGATAGTCGCCCTTGCCGCTCGACGAGGACTTCAGCGTCGACAGCGCGTCCTTCATCCGGTCGGTGAGGACGTCCTTGTCGCCCTGTTCCTCGACCGCCGCGGCACCACCGCCGCCGGCGATGCCGGAGCGCAGGTTCCGGACCGCCTTCAACTGGTTCATCAGGTAGTAGACCGACCAGCCGAGGGCGATCGCCCCCCAGAAGGCGGCCATGCCGGCACGCACCCACGGGCTCTCGAACGGATAGAAACCGGCGATGGCGAGCAGCGGCGCCGCATACCAGATGACGCCCATCACCGCGATGGCACCGGTGATGATCGCCGACAAGTTCATCCAGACCGCACGACCCATCGTCTCGTTCCGTTCTTCTGATCCGACCCTCGGGGAAGGACGCCCACCGAGCGGGGGCGGAGCGGATGCCGTCGCGAAGGACACCCGGGACGGGCGCCGTCGCGGCGATCGGTTGTCAGTCGACCCGGTCGATCCAGATCTCGACGCGCCGGTTCCTGGCCTTGTTCTCCGGCGTGTCGTTGGGCCCGACCGGCTCCTGCTCGCCGCGGCCTTCCGGCTTCAGGCGCGACTTGTCGGAGAGATCCGGGCCGAGGACGAGCGCCACCTGCTGGGCACGGGCCAGCGACAGCTCGAAGTTGTTCTTGAAGCGGTTCGACGAGGAGACCGGCACGTTGTCGGTATGGCCGATCACCAGGATCGGTCCCGCCTCCTTGTCGAGCATCTGCGCCATCCGCTTGGCGAGCGGCTTCAACGCCGGCTTGACGTCGGCCTTGCCGCTCTCGAACAGGAAGTTCGAGCCGACGCGGATGATGACGTGGGTGCCGACCGCCTGGGCCGAGATGTCGCCCGCGTCCATCTCCGCGGCGAGTGCCGCGCGGATCCGCTGCATCTGGGTGAGCGGGGTTCCGGCGACCGGCGCCGGCTCGGGCGGTGGCGGCGGAGGCGGTGGCGGCGGCGGGACCGGCGCCTTGCGCAGCAGCGCCATCTGGGCATTCGGGTGGAGGCCGGTCAGCTCCGCCGCGGCGACCTCCGCGCCACCCGACAGCAGCGCCAGATAGGTCAGATAGAGGGCGACCAGACCCGCGGCGAGGAACGCGCCGACCACCCAGGTCGGGACCCGCACCCGGCCGGCCCGCGAGCGCAGATCGAGACCGCGCCAGCGCGGCGACAGGTCTTCCGGCGGGGTCCGGCGGACGCTCTTCAGCACCTCGTAGGTGCGCTTCTGGATGTCGTGGAGCTGTGCCTGACCGTTGTCGAGGGTGCGGTACTTGCCCTGGAAGCCGAGCGCCAGACAGGCATGCTGCAGCTCGAGCAGCTCGACGTTGTGCAGAGGATCGGCGATCGACCGGTCGAGCTCCTGGAAGAAACGGACGCCGCCGATGCGCTCGCCGAAGAACCGGCTGAGCATCGAATACTGCGCCCAGACGTGGCGATCCTCCGACGGGATGTTCTGAACGATGTCGTCGGCTGTGGCACAGAGGACGTATTTGGCGATGTTCGACTGGCGCTCGTCGATCCCGGCGCCCTTCACCTCGGCCTCGAAGGCCATCAGGTTCTCGGCGACGTGTTCCATCAGTTCGGCGAAGGAGGCGCGCATCAGCGCGATGCGCAGGCGGCCGAGCAGCACCAGCATCGGGCCGGCGGCCCGCATGATCGGGTTCTGATGCGGCACGATCAGATTGTCGCGCTTCAGCATCATCGGCCCGGTGGCGACCGGCGGCGCCTCGGGCGTCTGACGGCGGACCATCCCCCAGTCGTCGCGCGGCGTCGCGGACTGGGGCGCGGCCGGCATCGGACCGGGCGTCGGCGGCGGAGCGGCGGGCGCCTGTGGCCGTCGACCGCCCGGGTTGGGGCGGAACACGGTGCGGTCGCCTCGGTCGGACGTGTCGAACGGATCCTCGGCCATCAGCGTTCTTCCAGTATCGCCCAGAGTTCGAGGCCGAGACCCGGCCAGTCACCCGAGAAGTGCATACCGATCGATGTCGCCGTCGAGAACTCCGGCCACAACGGCGACGTCTTGTCGAGGTAGAAGTAGACGTGGTCGGTGATCGCCCGAATCTGGGTCGGCGGAGTCGGCAGATGGACGAGCGGCACACCCGGAAGATGGGTATGGACGATCTCGTTCATCTTGGTGTTCGGGCCGATCTTGAAGAGCAACGGGAAATTCTGCTGGATGTCGCCGAGCGGTCGCGCAGCCGAGACCTCCAGCACGAAGGTGGCGTTGCGGAACAGCGAACGGTCGCGGATGACCGAGATGAAGGCGTTCGCCGCCCGCTCGATGATCTCCAGCCGGATCGCCCGCCGGCCCAGACGGGCGGAGAGGTAGTCCTGGATGTCGCGCAGCAGCGGCGCGAAGACGTTCTCGAGATCGTCGTGGTCGTAAGGCGCGTAGTCGCGCACCCGGCGCTCGCGCGAAGCGAAGGTGGCGAGTTCGCCCGACAGCCGCAGCAGCTCGACGTAGAGCCGTTCGGGGTGGACATAGGCGGAGCCGCGCAGATGCTTCAGCACCGGGATCACCCGGTTGAGCAGTTGCAGCATCAGATAGTCGACGCTCTGCAGCCCGCCGCCGGCGGTCGGGTCGGCGGCATAGCGGGCGAGCTCCTCGAGCTTGGTGTCGACCCAGCCGACCACCCGGTCGATCCAGCCGTCGACCACCGGATGGGCCGAACAGACGAGGAGCGGCGGCACGTATTTGTCGTCGAGCACGACCGTGCGGTCGCGCACCTCGAGGATGCGGGCGATGCCGAGATTGACGAAGCCGGGCTTCGGCGTCTTGCGCACTTCCAGGGCGAAGCGCGGATGGGCGATGTCGATTTCCTCCTCGAGCCGCAGGTCGGCGGAGGAATCGATGAACACCTCGGAACCGACGAACCAGCGCGAGGCCCCTTCGACGTCGCGGTGGGCGACCTCGCGGGTATTGACCGCGGCGAGCGGCAGGGTCAGCCAGACGATCTGTTTGCCGGCACCCTCTGGAATGTCGACCGGCTCGGGCAGAGGCGCATCGGCGGGCAGATCGAAGGGGAGGCCGTCCGGCATCACCCCGGCGGCGCGTCTCAGGCCGAAGCGCGACTGCTGGGCGAGATCACGGTCGATCTCGAGCGCCGCGAAGCCCCAGGGATAGGGCGCGATCCGGCCGACCCGGGCCTCCACCAGCCGTTCCTGGTAACGCTCGCTCTGCTGCAGGTGTTGGGGCTTGAGGAACAGCCCCTCCGACCAGAGAACCTTGCTGTACCACGACATCGTTCGCCCGCCGGTTCCAGAGCCCCCTCCGCCCCGCCCCGGAACGGGGCGACGCCCTCGAACGCGATCACTTCTTCTTCACGGTGGCGCCCAGCCGATCATAGGCCTCTGAAAAATAGAGCATGAACAGCCCGACCATACCATCATCGCTGCGATGCGTCTTGGCCTGCCAGCGTGCTACGAACTGATCCCAAAGTCGACTCTTGCGTGACCCGATCAACGAAGCGACCCCTCGGTCACCTTCGGTGGCATGTTCGATCGTCGCCGGATCGAGATCTTCGAGAAGCATCTTCAATGCCTGCTGCATGGCGGCGAAGGTGCGGAGTTGATGGTTGGAGAGGTCGGCGAACCCCTCCTCCAGCGCCTCGCGGCCGGGCATGTAGCTGCGCAGCCGCGGTCCGAACATCAGGCGCAGCGCATCGTCGACGGTCGGCGAGAACTTCAGCGGATTGTTGCCGGTGGCGCCGATCATCGTGTGCTCGCCGGAGCGGAAGGCGCGCTTGGTCTCGGAACGGACCGCGAGCAGCGCCATCATCTGCTCGACCACCAGCCGGGTCATGCCGCCGAGATCGCGCAGCACCTCGTCGGGCGGACGACGCACGAAGACGTCCGGACCGACGCCGGCCCCTTCGGCGAGCGCCGCGAGCGGATCGAAGCCGGCGGCGAGCGGAGCGACGGGAGACGCGGGGATCGCTCCGGGCGACGGCGGAGCGGGCCGCGGCGGCTCCGGGGTCCCCGGTGCCGCATCGACGGGTGACGCCGCAGGCGAAGGGACGGAGGAGAAGCCGGACGGGTTCGCCGCGGCATCGTCGGCGGGAGACGCGGACCATTCGGCCGACGGACCGGATTCACCCCAGACCGCCCGGGCGGAGATCGGCGGCGGTGCGGGATCGACCGGCGGCGCGGGCACCGGCCGTGCCGGAGCGGGCGCTGCGGACGGACCGACCCAGGCATCGTCGAAGGGCGCTCCGGCGGACGGGCCACCGGGGCCGGGCGCGGCGCGCGGCGCCTGTTCGACCGGCGGCAGATCCGCGGCCCAGTCGAGGAAGTCGGCCTGGACCGGACGCTCCTTGCGGTAGACGAGTTCCGAGCGGCTGCCGGGCGGGGCGGCGCCCTCGGCATCCCAGAAGTCGGCGTTCGAGGCGTTCCGCGGCTGCGGCGTCGGCGCCTGCATCCCGCCCATGTCGTCGAACTCGGCGACGACGATGTAGTTGCCGATCAGCAGACGATCGCCGTTGGCGAGCCGATGCGGCCCCTGCATCCGACGGTCGGAGCCGTTGAGGAAGGTCCCGTTGGTGGAAACGTCGGTCAGGACGTAACCGCTCTCCGTCCAACGGATCTCACAGTGTTTGCCGGAGATGAAACGGCTGGGGTCGGGCAGCGTCCAGTCGAGATAGGGATCGCGACCGATGTCGATGCCGCGCCGCCCGGTCAGTCGGACACTGAGTGGCCCACCGTCGGGAAGACTGGTCTCGTTCTCGATCCTCAGGGTCAGCGCCATACGTCGATCACCCCCGAAACGCAGCGGAAACGCCCCTCTCGGAGAGTCATGCTACGTAAGCCGGAGCGCGACAAGTCCCTTCCTCGCGAAGACCTCTTCGGAAACCCCATGGGCCGGAGAGATCGTCCGGCCGCTCGGCAGGTGTCGGCGATCACTGATCCTTCAACGCCTTGTAGCGGATCGGTTGATATCCGCGGGACAGCAGGACCGAGAGCGGATAGACGTTGCGGCAGACCCGGCCGTTGCAGCCGCCGGTCGATGCCTCGAGCACCTCCGCCTTCCGGTCCGGCGTGAACTTCACGAACAACATGACGTGCGAGCCGGGTTTGTTCAGCGCGTCGCCCGGCTTCAGCGACCACGGATCGGAGAGAACTTCGGTGATCTGGGGCAGATCCGAGGTGGTGTACTGCCGGTTGAGCCCCCAACACTGCGAGACGAAGGCCGAACAATCGACGCCGACGACGTCGCGGCGCGGATCGTCCTTGGTACACCAGTTGCCGGCGAGACCACCGCGATCGACCGCCCGCTTGAACGCCACGAAACTGCCGAAGCAGCCCCAGCAATAGGGAACGCCGCGCACCTCCTGGCCGACCTTGCCCTGGAGGTAGCCCGGCCGCCGGGTACGCTCGTCGAAGCCGGTGCACCGGGCATCGGGATCCGGGCCGTAGTTCTGCGGCGAGACCTTCCACTTCAACCCTTCGAAGGCGAGGCCGATCTGGATCGCGCCGAGCCGGGTACCGGGCCGCACCGCGGTGATCACCGCCTGCTCGGCGGCGAGATCGGCGGCACTCGCCTTCGCCCTGGTCACCTTGACCGGCGGCGCATCGATCAGTTTGCCGTTCGGGCTGCGTCGGGGCAGGTCGAGGATGTTCACACCCGAGGCATCCGACTTCAGATAGAGCACGTCGCCGGTCTCGGAGATGGTGACGAAGCGGCGCGACGGGAACTGGTCCGGACCGATCGGCAGATCGTAGATCGCATCGAGACGGCCGCGCGCGTCGAACCGGGCGACGAAGGGCATCGACGGACCGCGGGCGGCCGGCGGGATGTTCTCGGTGAAGACGTAGGTGCCGCCCTTCGCCGAGACGTCGAGGATCTCGACCGCACCGAGCCGATCCTTCACCCGCACCTCGAAGCGGTGGAGGTTCAGCGGATCGCTCTGCGGCCGCAACTCGACGACGGCGGCCCTGCCGTCCTTCTTCGGCTGAACCTCGATGTCGACCGGACCGAGGCCGCGGGAGTTGGCGAACTGGCGGATCGGCGCGTCCAGGGTGTCGGCGGACGCGGCCCGACCGGCGGCGCTCACCACTTCCGCCTCGCTCGACGGGGTCTGCGAGCCCATCTGGGCGAAGGCCGAGCGAGTGACGTCGTCGACCGCCTCGACGGCGCGGGCGACCACCGGTCCCTGATCCTTCGGATCGAGCGCGTGGACGCCGCCGTCCCAGACGTAGAGCCGGTCCTTCACCGCCACCATGTCCTGCGGGATCAGATCCTCGGGCAGTTGCAGCGCCTCGGGCGTACCGTCGACCCGCTTGCCGTCGATCGTCAGGATGCGGCCGTTGACCTGGTCGAGGAGATAGATCTTGCCGTCGCGCCCGGCGTAGATCGCCGAGGGTCCGGTGGGTTCGACGTCGGTGTTGCCGGGGGCGACGCCGATCGAGTTGCGGTCGGTGCCGAGGCCGAACTGGCGCACCACCTTGCCCGGCTGGGCGACCGCCGTACCGCAGACCGAGAGGGCGAGAAGCGCGGGCAGGAGGAGCCGCGCCGTGCGGCGCAGGGCAGATCCCGGGAGGTTCGCTTCGCCGACGTGGATCCGCATCCTGGCTCTCCGTCTCACTTGCCGCCGAGGTCGACGAGCATCACCGAGAGATCGCTCTTCGGCACGAAGTCCGTCGCTTCGAAGACGATTCCGGTCGGGCCCGACCGGCCCGCCGCGCCGTCGAGGCAGACGGCGGCGAGGGTGGTCGGCTTCGGCTTCTCGACGCTCACCCGGAACCGGCCGATCGGACCGGTCGGGCCGTCGGGCGGTGCCAGACGATAGGCGATCCGCCGCTGCATCAGCGCGGTGGAACCATCGGGCCGCTTGGCCGCCGCGAGCGCCTTCTTCAGCGCTTCGCCACCGGCCTTGTCGAGACAGGGCGCGTCGCGGCCGCCGCCGGGCGTCGCCCAGCGGTCGAGCGTCGCCTCGGTCAGCAGTTCGCGGCCGACGATCGGCCGATAGCGGTGGACGATCCGGACCGTCCGCCCCTTCGGGAAGCTCTGCATCCAGTGGAAGGTGGTCGAGACCGTCCAGGAGAGGCCGGTCGGCGCCCCCTCGAGCCACAACGCCATGCCGCGATCGGTGTAGAAGGCCCGCTTGTCCGGCGACAGCCGGGCCAGCGCCTCGCGCGCCTTCGGGCTCGAGTAGGGATTGAGCGCGACGCCGTCGGCGGCCAGCCGGGCGGTCACGTCGAGACCGAGGACCGAGGCGTGCTGCTCGACCGACGGAGCCACCTTCTTGCCGTCGACCTCGATCGTCGAGCCGAGGAAATCGACGGGATCGCCGCCCCGCCCCTCGAACAGATCCGCATCGACCGGCGTCAGGTTCGGCAACGGGAAGGCGACGAGCGTGGTCAGATCGGCGTCCGACGCGTTGACCAGCTCCCAGGTGGCCTCGATCGTCTTCTCCGACAGCCGCAGGTCCTGCGACACCACGGTGATGCCGGCATTCGGACCGATCAGCAGCCCGCCGGCGGCGAGCGGCGGATCGGAGCCTTCAGCCAGCGCCGGAGCCGCGGCGGCGACGAATCCCGCCAGGACGACCATCGATGCGATCCGAGATGCCGTCACGACCCACCTCCCGGTGACGCCAGCCCTCCGCGTTCCGCTCGCCCGCACCGACCGCGGGCCTCCGCTCGTCGATGGTCCGGCGAGCGGACCGGAGCGCGACGGCAGCGACGGGCAGAACGGCGCGAAAACCTGCGGAACGGCGGAATGGTCGGGCTTTTTCATGGCTTCCTCGAGGCGACGATCCAGCCGTCGACCGGTTTCAGACCCTCGGTGCGCAGCACGCCCGCCTCGCAGGCGACGAGCCGCAGCCCGGCGGCGGCGACACTGCTCTCGATGTGGGCGACCGAGTGAGCGTAGCGGCCGCTGCCCTCGTGGAGGTGGTGGGGCCGCGGGTCGTCCGCCGGCAACGCCTCGACGGTGAACAGCAGATGCCCGCCCGGCTTCAACGCGGTTCCGGCGGCGGCGACCACCGCCGCGAGATCGCCGAAGTAGCAGAGCGTGTCGGCGGCGATCACCGCGTCGTAGGCCGCCGGCCGTTCGGCCATCGCGGCGGTGATCTCGGCCTTGTCGAGCCGATCGTAGAGACCGCGGGCGCGGGCCTTGTCGAGCATCCCGGAGGAGAGGTCGATGCCGTCGAGACGGCCGGCGCGGTCCCTCACCCGCGAGCCGAGCAGACCGGTTCCACAGCCGGCATCGAGGATCGACGCCGCCTTCAGATCGGGCGCGACGCGGCCGAGCAGATCGGCGAGGAACTCCGGTGCCCGATAGTGGAGGCTGCCGAGGGAATCGTCGAAGGTCGAGGCATAGGCGTCGAAGGCCCGCTCGACATAGGCGTCGGAGGCGCGCTCCGGCACGTTCTCGCCGGTCACCGCGGCATAGTGGTGGCGCGCGTCCGGGTCGTCGGGATCGAGGTCGAGCCATTCGCGCGCCACCTGCTTGGCGCGGTCGGGCTGGCCGAGATTGTGGAGGGCGTAGACCAGCAGCTTGCGGGCGGCGCGATCGCCCTGGTCGATCGAGATCGACTTCCAGAAGCAGGTGACCGCCTCGGAGTTGCGGCCGAGCCGATGCAACGCCTCGCCGAGGTTGCGCCACGCCTGGCCGAAGCCGGGTTCGAGCGCCAAGGCCCGCTCGAACAGGACCCTCGCTCCGTCGTCGTCGCCACGCACCAGCGCGATGGTGCCGAGATTGTTGATCGCCACCACCGAATCCGGATCGGCCTCGAGCGCCCGGCCGTAGAGCTTCTCGGCCTCGTCGAGATGACCGGCGTGGCGCAGCAGCAGCGCGACGTTGGACAGCGCCGACGGATGGTCGGGAACGAGGTCCAGACAGCGGAACCACGCGGCCTGAGCCCCGTCCGAATCCTCGACGCAGAGGCGGAGGTTGCCGAGATTGTTCCACACCGCGGCATCGTCGGGCGCGAGTTCGGCGGCGCGCTCGACGAGAGCGAGGGCTTCGCGGGTCTCGCCCTTCAGATGGCGCAGCAGTCCGGTCAGGTGGAGCGCGCCGGCATGGTCGGGAAACTCGGCGCGCACCTGCGCGAGCGCCGACTCGGCGGCGTCGAACCGGCGATGCCGCATCGCCCGATGGGCCCATTCGACCGCCTCGTCGGGGCTCGCCTCGCGTTCGGTGGTCGCCTCGGTCTCGGTCATGACGGTTTCTCTTTCCCGATGGAGCCGGCCCCCGCACCCGGGGACCGGCGTCGTCCGGCCCCCGCGGAGGCGATCAGGCCAGCAGATGGCCGACGTAGGTGAGCCGGCTACGGCGCCACAGCCCCGGCACCATCGACGGCGACGAATTGCCGGCGGAGACCGAATCGAGCGGTGCGCCGGCATGGGCATAGGCGGCGAAGACCAGTTCGGAACAGAAGAAGCGGTCTTCGCCCTGGCCGGCGATCTGGGCGATGATGCCGATCAGACTGCCGCGCACGCCCGGCGCCTGGGCGCCGACGCCGGCGTAGTCGTAGGGCTTGCCGACCTGGGCGAGGGCGAAGTCGCAGGCCGCCTGGGCCTGGGTGCTCGACAATCCGGGCTTGCGGTAGGCGACGCAGAGCGTGTCGCCGTCGTCGCGGATCGCCGCCTCGAGCGCCCGGACCCGGACGCCGTGGCCGGTGGCGTCGACGCAGCGGCCGTTGCCGACGTAGATCCGGGCGTGGCTGACCGACGACAGCGTCGCCAGCCGGATGCCGACCGAAATCGCGGCATCGGTGGTCGAGACGATCAGATCCGCCTTCTGCAACGTAGAGACCGGGATCGACCGTCCGCCGGCCCCGGGATCGAGTGGTATCGCCATGGTCTCCTCGCCTCCTCCGTTCGAAGACCTTCCCACTGCTCGGGATCCCGGCGGATGCCGCGTCCCGCGCCGGCCGATCCTCCCGATCGTCCGGCGACGGTGCCGCCGGTCACGAACGACCGACGGCGACCGGATCTCGGATCACGCCCGGACGCTCCGCCGCGTTCGGGGGCCTTTCGCCCGCGCAGCTCACTCCCAGGCGTAGGTGAAGCCGTCGGCGTCGATCCCGACCGTCGCTCGGGAAATCTCGATCTTGTCGAGGCTGCGCTTCAGGAACTCGCGCGAGAGCGCCGGCAGGATGGTGTTGGTGATGATGTTGTCGATCATCCGGCCGCCCGAATCCGGGTCGTTGCACTTCGACACGATGTGGTCGACCACCTCGGGTCCGTAGACGAACTCGGCGTCGTGGTTCTCGGCGACCCGCTTGCCGATCCGGTCGAGCTGCAGGCGGACGATGCCGCCGAGCACGTCGGGCGCCAGCGGATAGTAGGGGATCACCACCAGACGGCCGATCAGGGCCGGCGGGAACACTTCGAGCAGCTTCGGCCGGAGCGCCACCGCGAGCGCCTCGGCATCCGGCTTGTGGGCCGGGTCGCGCGCCAGATCCATGATGAGATCGGTGCCGACGTTCGAGGTCAGGATGATCAGGGTGTTCTTGAAGTCGATCTTGCGGCCGTTGCCGTCCTCCATCAGGCCCTTGTCGAAGACCTGGAAGAACAGCTCGTGGACGTCCGGATGGGCCTTCTCGACCTCGTCGAGCAGCACCACCGAATAGGGCTTGCGGCGGACCGCCTCGGTCAGCCGTCCACCTTCGCCGTAGCCGACGTAGCCGGGAGGAGCCCCCTTCAGCGAGGAGACGGTATGGGCCTCCTGGAACTCCGACATGTTGATGGTGATGATGTTGTCCTGCCCGCCGTAGAGCGCTTCGGCGAGCGCCAGCGCGGTCTCGGTCTTGCCGACGCCGGACGGGCCGCACAGCATGAACACGCCGATCGGCTTGTTCGGATTGTCGAGCTTGGCCCGATTGGTCTCGATCCGCTTGGCGATCACCGCGAGACCGTGACTCTGGCCGATCACCCGCCGGTTCAGGATCTCCGGCAGACGCAGCACGTTCTCGATCTCGTCCTTGACCATCCGCCCGACCGGGATTCCGGTCCAGTCGGAGACCACCGCGGCGATCGCGGCATCGTCGACGTGGGCGTAGATCTTGCGCCGCTCGGCGTCGATCGCGTCGAGCGCCTCGAACTTCACCTTGAGTTCGGCACGGATCGCGTCGGCGTCGGCCTCCGGTTCGGCGAGCTTCTCGCGCAGCGCGGCGATCTCGCCGACCAGCACCTTCTCCTCCGCCCACTCCGTCTCGAGCGTGGCGAGTTTCTCCTTGGCCGCGGCGAGTTCGACGTCGATCTCGGCGATCCGCTCGCTCTCGTCGACACAGATCGGAAGAGCACACGTCTGAACTCCAGTCACACTTGAATCTCGT
>CALFRR010000139.1 GCA_937919435.1 uncultured Alphaproteobacteria bacterium
ATGGCGCGCTACTATCGCAAACTGGCGCTGCTCGCCAAGATCGAGACCGCCTACGGCACCGACGCCGCGCCGACCGGCGCCGCGAACGCGATTCTCGCGACCAACGTCAACTTCACGCCGCTCGAGGCGGACGAAGTGAGCCGCGACCTGCTGTTGCCCTATCTGGGCAACCCGGGCGTCGTGCTCGCCAAGATCTACGGCAAGATCGACTTCGAAGTCGAAGTGGCGGGCTCCGGCACGGCCGGCACTGCGCCGGCCTATGGTCCGCTGCTGCGCGCCTGCGGCTTCGCCGAGGTGCTGACGGCCACCACCAGCGCGGCCTACAACCCGATTTCGGGCGCGTTCGAGGCGGCGACGATCTGGGGAAACTTCGACGGCGTGAAGCACGTGTTCCTGGGCGCGCGCGGCAACGTCAGCGCGTCGTTCGAACCGGGCAAGATCCCGCGCTTCAAGTTCTCGTTCGTCGGCATGCTCGGAACGGTCTCCGACGCGGCCCTGCCGGCGACGACGCTGACCGCCTGGAAGACGCCGCTCACCGTGTCGAAGGCGTCGACGCCGACCCTGACGGTTCACGGCAGCGCCGCCCCGGCCGAGAGCTTCTCCTTCGACATGGGCAATCAGGTCGAGCCGCGGTTCCTGATCGGAGCGGAATCGATCGAGCTCAGCGACCGGTCCGCGAAGGGCACCCTGGTCGTCCAGGCGTCGCCGCTGGCGACCGTCGACTGGTTCGCCCGGGCGCAGGCCCGGACGCGCGGCGTGCTCCAACTCGTGCACGGCGTCACCGCCGGCAACATCGTCCAGATCGACGCGCCGGCGGTCGAGATCGGCAAGCCGACGCAGGGGCAGACGCAAGGGATCCTCAACTATTCGATCCCGCTGTCGTTCTGCACCTCGTCCGGCAACGACGAGATCACCATCACCGTCAAGTGACGCGCCCGCGTCGAAACCGTTTCGAAGAGGCCCATCATGTTCGTCGTCACCGACACCTATCGCTTCGAATGGCCGGTCAAGGTCGTCCGGCCGTCGACCACGAAGATCGGCGAAACGGTCACCGACGAGTTCGTCGGTCTGTTCGAGGCGCTGCCCTCGGACCGTGCCGAGGTGCTCGCCGACGAGATGGCCGCGGCCGCGACCGTCGGGGCCGTCGTCGCCGCCGAGACGGCGCAGGTGCGTGCGGTGCTGGTCGGCTGGAGCCAGGTCGTCGACGAAGCGAAGCGCGCGGTCGAGTTCTCGCCCGAGGCGCTCGACGCCGCGTGCCGCTATCCGTGGTTCCGGGAGGCGGTCGGCCGGGCCTATCGCGAGGCGATCGCCGGCGGGGGCGCGCGCCTGGGAAACTGACCGCCGCCGCCCGGGCCTGGGCTCATGCCCAGACCGGGCGGGTCGATCCGACCGCGCCGGCGGCGGTCGATTCGGAGACCGCGGCGGCCTTCGCCGGCCTGGGCGTCGAGGTGCCGGTCACGGCGGCGGCGAGCGGCGACATCCCCGTCTGGCGGCCGAACTGGGAGACCCTGCTGCTCTGGCTCGATCTGTCGACGCAGTGGCGGGCGGTCGCGGGCCTCGGCGGTCTCGTCTGGCTCGGCCTCGACTACCTCGCCGTCGACATGATGCTCCGGCGGCGCGGTCTCTCGGAACGGGTGTTCGACGAACTCCGTGAGATGGAACGGGTCGCGCTGCCGATCCTCAACGAGAGGCCAGAATGACGCTCGTACTCTCGGTCCGGATGGAACTGCAGAAAGCGGGTGTCGCCGAGGGCGCCCGCGAGGCGGCGAAGGACATCCGAGGGATCGGTACCGCGGCGCAGGAGGCGGAGCGTCAGGCCTCGGGCCTCGCCGAGGAGATCGCCTCGACCGGGACGGCGACGGCGACCGCCGCCCAGGGGATCGCCGGGTTCGGCCGGTCGATCGACGACCTCCGGGCGCGCTGGGAGCCGCTCTTCGGCATCGAGCGGCGGTACCGTGATGAACTCGGCGCATTGAAGGCCGCGCATGAGGCCGGCGCGATCGGCGCGGAGACGCTGATCCGCCAACAGGCCGCGCTGAAACTCGCCCTCGACCGGGCGACGTCGTCGATCACCAATCAGGCGGCGGCGGCGAAACGGGCGGCCGAGACCACGGTCGCCCGCCAGACGATCACGCCGGACCGCGGCGCCGACATCGCCGCCTATGGCGCCGAGCTCGACAATCTGCGCGCCCGGTTCAATCCGCTCTTCGCCGCCGAACGACAACACCAGGCGGTGCTCGGCGAGATCTCCGCGGCGGAGCGGGTCGGAGCGATCTCGAGCGCCGAGGCGGCCGCTGCGACCGCCCGGGCGACCGCCGCGCACACCATCCATGTCCAGACGCTACGCACCGCAGAGGCGAACCTGGGGCGGCACACCGGCGCCATGCGCCTCAACGGTCAGGCGGCGGC
>CALFRR010000140.1 GCA_937919435.1 uncultured Alphaproteobacteria bacterium
TCGTGCTCGCCGATCGGAGTGAGGACTCGGCCGAGGTCCTCCGCTGGCTGCGCGGCGAACCATCCGTCCTTTCCCTGCAGGCGACCACGCCCGACGAGGTGGCGGCGTTCTTCCACGCCACATTGAGCGAGCTGCCGGACGATCTCGCGGCGGCCTATCGTGCCCGCACACTGGTGATGACGACGGCGGAAGCGGCTCGGGCACTGGGTAACGCGCCAGCGCCCCTGATCCTGCTTCTCACCGAACCTGAGCCGGGGCTCGCTCGCGCCCTCGCGGAGCGGGGCCACTTCGTGCTCCAAGCCTATGACGAGCGCATGATCGGACGTGGCGAGGTCAGAACGCTGGCGCGCCCTTCACGGGAGGGGATCGCCGCTGCCCTCGAAGCAGCCGGCATGGCCAAACCGCGGGCGAATGCACTGGCTCGCGACAGCGCGCGCAATCTCGCCGTCCTCCGTCGGTTGATCCCTGGCGCGCCCGGGCGCCTGCCTTGGTGGGCGGAAGCGAAGCCGCCGAGGGCGCTGCTGGCGGCGCTGCTCGCCGGCGGCTGGGTGGAGACCTCCGAGGGTGACCGAGCGCGCCTCGCCGAACTTGCTGACCAGTCTTACGACACCATCATCGCTGATCTGGCGCCACTCGTGGGCTCCTTCGATAGCCCGGTGCAAAAAGTTGGGACGGCGTGGCGCATCGCCTCGCCGTCGGACGCTTGGATTCTGCTGGCCCACCATCTGACACAGGCCGATCTCGACCGCTTCGAAAACGTCGCCCAGGCGGTTCTGGGTGCTTCCGATCCTCGCTTCGACATGGAACCCGACAGCCGCTGGATGGCCGAAATCCACGGCGTGCGGCCGGACTATTCGGGCTTACTCCGACAGGGAGTGAGCCAAGTGCTGATACTGCTGGCGCTCTGGGGGGACAAGATCCGTACGGCGGCAGATGCGCCGCGACGTGCGGACGTGATCGTCGCGCGCATACTCCGTGGCGCCGATGCGCGGCGCTGGTGGTCCCTGTCCGGTGACTTTCGCCTGCTCGCCGAGGCTTCACCCGAGGCCTTCCTGACTGCCATTGAGGACAGTCTCGACCAGAACGATCCGCCCATCGGCGCCTTATTCGGCCACGACGACGGTGGGATCCTCGGGACGGAGCACCTGTCCGACCTCATGTGGGCACTCGAATCCCTCGCTTGGTCGCCCGATTGGATGCCACGCGTGACTCACGTTTTGGCGCGTCTCGACGCCTTCGATGCCAAGCCGCGCAAATTCGTCAACGGACCGATGAACAGCCTGCGGGAGGTTCACCTCCTCTGGAGCCCCCAGACCTACGCCACGCAGGAGCAGCGCATCCGCGCGCTCGACCTGATCCGCAAACGGGAGCCGGACACGGCGTGGAAACTGATGCTCGGCGTGCTGCCGAGCGGCCACGATACCTCATCCCCGTCGCCTCTGCCGCGATGGCGCGACTTCAGCGTCGACAATCTAGAGGTGGCAACCTGGAACCTAATCGGCCGGGGCGCGGCAAAAATCAGCGAACGGCTGATCGCAGACGTCGGCTTCGACTTTCCGCGTTGGTCGGCGCTGCTCGATAGGCTCGGCGACCTTTCCCCCGATCCGGAGCCGGCGCTTGCTGCGCTCGAGGCGGCTGAATCCATGATCACGGGCGCTGCCGATCGCGCCGCTTTCTGGGAAAAGCTTCGGCGAGTCCTGCACCACCATCGACAGTTTCCCGACGCCGATTGGTCCCTGAAGGAGGGCGTGTTGCAACGGCTGGAGGCGATCTACGAGCGCTTCACGCCCGTGGATCCGCTAACGCGCGCGGCTTGGCTCTTTGAAGACTCTGCTGCCTTGCCCAGGGCAACGACCGATGGTTGGGAAGCCGAGCGGCGCGAGGTTGAAGCTGCCCGCGAGGGGGCGGCTAAAGCCCTTTTCGCGGACGGGGGAATTTCGGCAGTTCTCAGCCTAGCCCGACTGGTTGACACCGCCGGTTATATCGGTAAGGCGCTCTACGATGGCGGTCTTTCGGCCTCCGACCTGGACGCTCTGATCGAAGCGGCGGCGCGCAGCGCGGACGCGCACGAGCGCGACGTTGCCCACGGCCTCATCTTCTCGGCGTTCCGAGACTGCAAGGAGGCTTGGGCGGAGGCGCTGATCGCACGGGCGCAGGCGGAGTCCTGGGGCGACGACGCCGTGATGACGATCTTGCGGGCCCTGCCAATCGGTCGGTGGACCTGGGGCCAAGTCGAAAAGATCGGCGGTGAGACGTTGGCGACCTACTGGCGCCGCGCGCCGGTTCTTTGGATGGACGGAAACAGCGACGACCTTTCCTACGCCATCCGCCAACTGATCGACGTGGGTCGAGCCCGTCACGCTCTGGCGCTCGTCGGTCGCAGCGACAAGAAGGGGCAACTGCCATCGGCGGTGCTGTTGGAGGTGCTGGAGCAGGCCGTGCGTCAACCCAGCAAGGACCCGGCGGACGGCAACGAGGCAACCATGTTCCAGCACTACGTCGCCGAAACGCTGACTGACCTGGACGCCCGCAGTGATGTCGACCGTGATGTCCTGGCGATGCTCGAATGGAAATACCTCAGTGTCCTAGAGTACTCGCGCCGCCCGGCGAAGGTCCTACTGGCGGTCCTTTCGGAGCAGCCGAAGCTGTTCGTCGAGATGCTCAGCGTCGTATACAAAGCCAGCGTGGAAAGCGGGATCGAGGAAGCCGAGCCGTCCGATCCCGAACAGGCGCGTCTGGTGGCCGACCAAGCCTACCGACTGTTCGAACTCTGGGACCACATCCCGGGTCGGCGCGATGACGGCACCATCGACGTTAGGGTGTTGGAGGACTGGATCAAAGAGGCGCGCAGCCTAGCCAAGGCGGTCGGTCGCGAGGATATCGCCGACAGCAAGATCGGTCAGATGCTTTCCGCCTCGCCCATGGGTGCGGACGGGAACTGGCCGGCGGAGCCCGTGCGAGAGGCGCTCGACCTTTTTCGAAGCAAACCTATGCTTGAAGGATTCCACGTCGGTAAGGCAAACCGGCGCGGTATTACGACTCGCATGCCGGGTGACGGTGGCAACTTGGAGCGAGTCGAGGCAGCGAAGTATAGGAGCTGGGCCAAGGCAATTGCATTCGAGCATCCACACACGGCCAAGGCACTGAACGACCTCGCGGACAGCTATGAATGGCAGGCCGAACGGGAAGACGAGGACGCCGAGCGGCGCGACTGGTCCTACTGATGGCAAGCGCCAACTCGCCCGCAATTGTTTATCGCGCATAGCGGTTTAGGTTTGCGGCCGACGCCACTACGGACGTGTGTGGTCGACTAGATATGCAAGCCGCCTTTCACCATAGTGCGAGCGTCTCCTTTCGGCGCAATCCGGCCTTCACAAGGAGCGCCGCCCCCTCGTCACCTCATCGCCATCCCTCCCTTGACCCCGACCCACACGGCCCCGGCAATGCCGGTCACCGCGAGGGTGACCAGCGCCACCAGTCCCTTCCGCTTCACCTCCTCGGCGCTCTCCCGCCATTCCCTCAGCCACGCGAAATCCTTCTGCATGACGAGGGGATCGGCGGCGTCGATCCCGATCGAGGTCAGGGTCGCCTGGACCGTCGCGGTGATCATCTCGCGCAGCTGCGCCTCGGTGAGGTGGACGATCGGCTCGCTCATCACGCCCCCTTCCCCGCGAATATCGCCTTGACGGTGTGCCCGCCGCCGTAGATCGCCAGCCACAGTCCGGAGAACCCGACGAGGTGGTCGTAGGGGACGGCCTCGATCGCCGCGCCGCTGAGCGCCACCACGACCGGCCGAACCACGCCGTTCCACGCCCACAGGAACGCGGTCAGCCAGGAGAAGGCCGGCCGCCAGCCCCAGGCGAAGAAGCTCGGCCGCGCGGTCTCGGACGCGGCGAGCGCCGCCGCCATCGCGGCGTGGGTCGACAGCCAGGCCGAGAGGTCGGTCGAGGGCGAGGCCTCGGCCGACTGGAGCGCACCCGGGTCGGCCGCGACCGCCCCACCGATCGCCTCCGGCGTCGGCTCGACGCCGAGCACGGTGGCGAGGACGTTGCCGACCTGCGCACCGACCGGACCGCCGAGCGCCGCACCGATGGTCGGGGCGCCGAGCGCGATCACCTGTTTGCCGAGAGAGGTCCAGTCCATCACGCCCACTCCTCCGTGAGAGTCTTCCACTGCCGGGCCAGGACGAGCCCGGCGACCAGCACGATCGCGAGACCGACCGCGACGACGACCCCGGTCGGGATGCCACTTCCCTCCCCGGCCCCGGTCGAGCCGGCGGTCGCGGTGCCGCCGGCGGCGGCGGTGATCGTCGCGGTCGTCTTCGGGGTGGCGCGGGCAAGTTCGGGAACGGTCGGGGTCGGCACCTCGCGGGAGCGCGCCACGGCGCCCGGGAACACCGTCTGAGCGGTCTTCGCCGCGGCGGCGAGATCGCCCGACCAGAGTTCGCCTTCGGCCCTGCGACGGCGGACGAGGCCGGCGAGCACCTTGCCCGCGGCCTTGTTCCAGCGGGCGAGGCAGGCGGGGACGTCGGCGTCGCGGCCCTCGCGGACGGCGACACCGACCGAGCCGGCGAGCGCCTTCGGGCCGCAGTTGTAGGCGAGGCTGACCAGGGCATCGAACTGGAGTTGCCGCAGCGGCTGGACCCGGTCGCGGGCGAGGCGGTCGACCATCGCCTCGTACTTGGTGAGCGAGGTGATGAAGACCTCGTCGCAGCGCTCGCGGGTCCAGACCGCACCGTCGGCGAGGTCGGGGACGTCGGCGCGGGTGGTGCCCCAGCCGATGGTGACGACGTTCGCCGGACAGCGGTAGGCGCGGAAGCGCCCGTCGCCGGTCGGCTTCAGGCAGGATTCGAAGGCCTGGATCAGGGCGATCCCGGCGGCGGAGGTCTTCATCGGTCTTTCCTCGCAAACGGTGCGAACGAAGACGCCGCCCGGAGGCGGCGTGCGGATCGTCGGTCGGGATCGAGTCTCGCCCCGGCGGGCGGACGTCAGCGGGCGCCGGCGGCCCGAAAGAAGTCGTCGAGGAAGGCGTCGAGCGGGACGGTGCCGCGCATCGCCTCGCCGATCACCAGGGTCAACGGATGGGTGCGGTCGAAGGCGGTGGCGCCGGCGATGACGATCACCGCGTCGTCGCGTTCGGCCGCACTCGGCAGCGCGGCGACGATCGCCGCGAGCGCCGCCGGCAGTGTGCCGACGGTGACGAAGGCGACCGCCTCGGCCTGGGTGACGAAGCCGCGATCCCGTGCCTCGAGCGCGAACTGCCGGTCGGTGATCGAGGCGGGAACCGGTTCGACCGATGTCGGGGCCGGGGCGATCTCGCCGCCGGCGGCGATCCAGGCGGCGAGTTCGCGCCGCAGCTGCGTGTCGGCGGGACGGTCCAGGTCGTCGAACCAGACGGCGCCGTCGGCGAGCGTGACGACGACGCCGGAGCCGATCGGAGACCGGGAGACGGAAGCGATCATGACGGGGTCCTCAGATGGCGAAGCGGGCGTTGGCGACCCAGTGGAGAGAACTCCAGGCGCCGAGATTGGGGGACGCCAGATAGACGCGGGTCAGCGCCTTCGGGGATCCGACGACCGCCGAGACCCCGACCGGATTGCCGTTGATCTGCACGGTCGAGGCGGCACCGGTCGGCGGATAGAAGATGGAGAGCGCGGGCGCCGCCCGTTTCTCGACGTGGAAGGCGCCACCGGCACCGACCGCGATCAAGGTCGGGTCGCCGCTGGTGATCGAGCCCCAGGCGGATTCGCCACCGGCGGCGGTCCCGGGTGCGACACCATAGGGGTAGGAGGATTCCCAGAAGCGCCGGCAACGGTGCAGATCCTCGTCGAAGCACGACACCTCCCAGGCCGGGAGTTCGGTTCCCGCGTAGAGACCGATGTCGGCGAGTTCGAAGACGTTGGCGAGGGACGCCATGCCGTTGGTCTGCGCCGGGGTCGCCAGGAAGTCGCCGGCCTGCCACGTGTCGGGGGTCGCGGTCTGGAAGGTCGATCCGGCGGCGATGCACAGATTGACCCGGATCCCGATGTTCGCCCCGTCGCTCGGCCATGCACCGGCCACGTCGCCCGGCACGACCACCGAGACGGGAACGTCGGTTCCCGCTCGTTCGGCCGGGATCACGATCGGCACGACCCGACAGCGGGTCGCCGCGGCGTTGTGGAACGACAGGCCCCAGGTTCCGGCCGGCGCGTTGACGACGCCGCGCCACACGAAGGAGCGGGCGGCGGCGGTGCCGAACATGAGATCGGCGATGTCCACCCCCTCGATCAACAGCGAGACGCAGTAGAAGTCGGACGCAGCGATGGCGGCGTCGGCCGTGGAGACGGCGAAGCGCGCCCGGTACGGCGATCCGCCGGGGGTCGGCTCGGCGACCTGCCCGCAGGTGAGTGCACCGCCGCCGTTGACGACCGCCCCGACGCCGTCGAACACGTAGCCGCCCGAGGCGAGCGTCACCGTCGCGCCGGTCGCCCGATCCTGGCAGATCTGGAAGCCGGGGTTCAGATGCCGGTTGCGCCGCGAGGCCTTGCCGGCGACGGCCACCGCGAGGGCGGCGACCGAGGCGGCGAGATCGCCGAGCACGTCGTCGCTCGTGCCGTTCGACCATGCGATCGCGCCCGAGGCGGTGTCGACGGTGAAGAGGAGCCGATCGGCGTTGCCGTCGAAGCGGTAGACCCGGAGCTTGCCGGCGATCGCGGTCGAGACCCATTCGGTCCCGGCGACGGCATAGGCGGGACGGCTCGCGCCGGCATGGCCGGAGAGCAGCGCGTCGAAGGCGGCATTGTCGCGGGCGGCGTATTCGACGGGGGTGGCGGGCGGTCCGGAGGGGACGCCCCAGTGGGTGGCCTGCGTCATTGCAGCACTCCATGGCCCTTCGCGACATAGTCGAAGGTGCGGGCGACGGGGGCACCGGCGGCATCGCGGAAGGCGATGCGGAAGCCGGTGCGGCTCTTGTCGGTGATCGCCCAGGTGTCGCCGGAGGCGAGGCCCTGGGCGGCGATCGAGACGCCCTGCAACGCGTAGAAGGGCGGGTCGAAGGCGATGGCGAGACCGCCTTCGGGAACGGCGAGATCGTCGCCGGCGAGGACGCGGTCGGGCATGTCGACCGAGACCGAGAGCCGCGCCACCACCGGGGTGACGTCGGCATGGCCGCTGGTCAGCACCGCGCGGAAGCGGATCGCCCGGGCGGTGATCGAACCGGCGACGAGTTCGGCCCAGTCCGACCAGACCGGCGCGGCGTCGGGGTCGTCGTCGGTCACCGAGGTCTCGACGGTGACGTCCCAGAGGCCGACCGCGCCGGCGCCGAAGACGTCGGCGGGTTCGAAGAAGTCGTCCCGCGAGAACATCTCTTCCGAGGCGAGTTCGCCGAAGGCGTCGATCGCCGCGGTGACCCGCGAGGTGAAGACCGAGCCGAGGTCGACCGGCGCGGCGAAGTCGTAGACCCCACGGGGCACGAAGCCGCCGTGTCCGAGGAAGAAGTCGGTGGTCTCGAAGAAGTCGGTGGCGTCGAAGACGTCGCCGAGGGTCACCAGCCGCAACGTCCCGGAGAAGAGGGTCACGGCGTCGAACGAACCGGACCATGCCGGCGCTTCTCCGTCGCGCAGCACTGCGTCGTCGGCGCCGACGCGGTCCTCGCCGAAAC
>CALFRR010000141.1 GCA_937919435.1 uncultured Alphaproteobacteria bacterium
GCCGACGTCCACGACGGCGAGTTCGTCCGTTTCCACGTGCGGGTCGGCATGGAACTCGGCGCCGACATCATCAAGACCGACTGGCCGGGCAGCGCCGAGGCGCTGAAGCGGATCGCCGCGGAGACGCCGGTGCCGGTGATGCTGGCCGGCGGTCCGTCGAACGGCTCGGATCGCGGCACGCTGGAGCTGGTCCATCAGATCGTCGGTGCGGGTGCCGCCGGCATCCTGTTCGGGCGGGCGATCTTCCAGGCGGCGGAACCGGTCGCGGTGATGCGGGCCTGCCGGGCGATCATCCACGACGGCGTTTCGGTCGACGAAGCGATCGAAGGAGCCGGCTTCCGCAAGCGCCCCGCCGCGGCCTGATCGCGGCCACGACCGATCGATCATCGACGACAAGGAAAGCCCGACGGAGACTTCTCCGCCGGGCTTTCCGTTTCTCGGGTGAGCGATGCCGAACGCTCTGCCGTCCCGACGGGTCGGTGTCCGGCCCCGGTGAGCGGCCCGCTCGGTCGCCCGCGATCGCCGACAAGAGAAAACCCGCGTTCGAGGCCGAACGCGGGTTTCCGGGGATTGCCTCCGATCGGAGATCGGAGACGGTCAGAAGTGCGGCCGGGACAGCCACGGCACCGCGGCGACGACGATGGTCGCGGCCAGCAGCGAGGCCATGTAGGGCCAGATCGCCTTCATCGCCTGATCGGGGGCGACCCGACCGATCGCACAGGCCTGATAGAAGCCGATGCCGAGCGGCGGGGTGAACAGACCGAGCGACATGCCGAGCACCATGACGATCGCATAGTGGACCGGATCGATGCCGAGGGTCTGGGCGATCGGGAAGAGGAGCGGTGCGAACACCACGATCGCCGGAATGCCTTCGAGGACCGAGCCGAGGATGGCGAAGACCACGATCGACAGGGCCAGGAAGCCGAAGGCGCCGCCGGGCATGTGGGTCATCGCCCAGGCGAGCTGCTGGGAGAAGCCGGACTGGGTGAGCGCCCAGGCCATCGCCGTCGCGCAGCCGAGGATGATCATGATCGCGCCCGACATCGACAGGGTGTCGCACAGCATCGGCCACATCCGGTTCAGCGGGAACCGGCGGTAGACCAGGATGGCGACGACCACCGTGTAGACGATGCCGAGCGTCGACACCTCGGTCGCCGTGGCGACGCCCGAGGCCACCGCCCAGCGGATCAGCGCGAGGAGCAGCAGCGCCGGCAGCGAGGCGACCGCCGAACGGGCGATCAGGGCGCCGGTGGCCCGCTTGACGTCGGAGACGTCCTCGCCGCGCGACCGGTACCAGGCGACGGCCGCCAGACCGATCGCCCCGACCGCCGCCGGCAGCAGACCGCCGGTGAACAGCGCCGCGATCGACACGCCGGTGACCGAGCCGACGGTGATCAGCACGATCGACGGCGGGATGGTCTCGGCCATCGCGGCCGAGGAGGAGAGCAGGCCGATCAGCTCGCCCGGCTCCTTGCCGCGGTTCTGCATCTCCGGCAGCAGGACCGGGGCGATCGCCGCCATGTCGGCGGCCTTCGAACCGGAGATGCCGGAGACCAGATACATCGCGCCGATCAGGGTGTAGGAGAGGCCGCCCTTGAAGTGGCCGACCAGGGCCACCAGCAGGTTGATCAGCACCGCGGCGAGACCGGTCACCTCGATCAGCAGACCGAGCAGGACGAACAGCGGGATCGACAGCAGCACGAAGTGCGACATGCCTTCGTCCATGCGGCTGATCACGATGCTCATCGGCATGTAGGTCATGAAGATGAGGTAGCTGACCGTCGCGAGGCCGAAGGAGAAGGCGATCGGCGCGCCGCCGAGCACCAGCACCGCCAGACCGAGACCGAAGAAGATCAGGAGGTTCCAGTTCTCCATCGCCTGCAACTGCGGCAGGGCGACGACGAGGAGTCCGGCACAGACGGCCAGAATCACGGCGGAGACGGCGATGTCGATCGGCTTCGATCTCTGGACGACCTGGAGAACGCCGATCACCAGCATCAGCACCAGACCGGTCAGCATCGCACCGGAACGCCAGGCGTCGGTGATCTGCAGGGCCGGCAGGGTGATCATCAGCTGATCGGTGGTGTGCTCCCAGGCGGGGTCGATCAACAGGGCGAGGAAGAGCAGCACCGTCATCGACATGAAGGTCTCGACACGGGGCCGCCAGGCGTCCGGCAGGAGCCGGACGAGCACCGTCAGGCGCATGTGGGCGCCCTTGTGCTGGGCGACGACGGCGCCCAGCATGCAGAGCCAGAGGAACAGGAGCTGAGCGAGTTCGTCGGACCACACCAACGGCTGATGCAGCCAGTAGCGGAAGGCGACGCCGGCGAACAGCACGATCACCTCGACCACGACGAGGATGGCGCCGGGAACTTCGGTCAGGAGCGCGATGCCGCGCTCCAGCCGACCGCACGCCTCCTTGAACGCGGAGGGGGCACCGGTGGCAACGGCCGTTGGAGTGTCCATCATGCCCTCAACCCAGCTTGCCGACGTACTTCTCGAGGCGCGACCACGCTTCGGGGCCGAACTTCTCCTGCCACTGCGCGTAGAAGCCCTTCTGCTTCAGCACTTCGCGGAACGGCGCCGGGTCGGGACGGTTGAACACCATGCCCTTGCCTTCGAGCTCGACCTGGAGCGAATCGTTCAGCTTGGCGATGTCCTCGCGCTGCTTGACGCCGGAATCGTTGAGCGCGGTCTCGGCGATCTTGCGCATGTCTTCCGGCAGACGGTTCCAGGTCTTGCCGGAGGCCACGAACAGATAACCGTCCCACATGTGGTTGGTCAGCGAGCAGTACTTCTGCACTTCGTAGAGCTTGGCGGTCTGCAGGATCGGCAGCGGGTTCTCCTGCGCGTCGACGATCTTGGTCTGCAGCGCGGTGTAGACCTCGGAGAACTGCATCGAGGTCGGCGCGGCGCCGAGCGCTTCGAACAGGCTGATCGAGAACTGGCTGACCGGCACGCGGATCTTGATGCCCTTGAGATCGTCGGGGCCGTTCACCGGCTTGCCGGAGGTGGTGGTCTGACGGAAACCGTTGTCCCACACCGTGCGCATCAGATGGAGGCCGACCTTCTCGATCTCCGCCTTGATGAAGGCGCCGAGGTCGCCGTCCATCGCCGCCCACACCTTGGCGTAGTCCGGGAAGGCGAAGCCGACCGCGTTGATCGGCGCGGCGGGAACCAGAGTGGAGATCACGAAGGCCGACGGCGTGAAGAAGTCGAGCGCACCGGAGCGAACCTGATTGAGCATGTCGGTGTCGCCGCCGAGCTGGTTGCTCGGGAACACACGGATCTCGAGATCGCCGTTGGTCTCCTTCTTGATCCGTTCGATGGCTTCGGCGGCCCGCACGTTCAGCGGGTGGGTGAGCGGGAGATTGTTCCCGTACTTGTAGACGAATTTCGCGGCTGCATTGGCGCGGACCCAGGGCATGGCGAGGGTCGCCGGGACCGCCAGAGCGGCGGCCTTGACGAGGGTGCGGCGGCTGAAGTCGGGCATCGCGATTTCACTCCCATGTGAGTTCTCTTATGGGGTCGTAACATAACCCGTGATATCAATGTTGTCTACGAGTGTTCGATTTGTTAGAAACCGGATGCGCCACGGCGCCAGGGAGAGCACGAGATGAGCAGGTTGTTCGGAGAAGTCCGCCAGATCGGTTACGTCGTCACCGATATCGAAGCCGCGATGAAGCACTGGAGCGAAGTGCTCGGCATCGGCCCGTGGTTCTATGCGGAGAAGATCGTCGACAAGGACTTCTACTACAAGGGTCAGCCGTCGCCGATCGAGCGCTCCGTGGCGCTCGCCAACTCCGGTTTCATCCAGATGGAACTGGTGCAGCAGCGAAACGACGCTCCGTCGATGTATCTCGACTTTCTGCGGGCCGGGCACATCGGCGTGCAGCATTTCGCCTATTGGACCACCACGTTCGATGCGCACATGGCCGCGGCGAACGCCGCCGGCATGACGGTCGGCATGGGCGGTCAGGTCGGCGCCAACGGACGCTACGTCTATTTCGAATGTGACCAGGGCCATCCCGGCACGGTGATCGAACTGTCCGAGGTGAACGGGCCGAAGGGCCGTCTGTTCGAGGAGATCCGCCGGGCTTCCGTCGGTTGGGACGGGCGCGATCCGATCCGCCAGTTCCCGGATCTCTCGAAGATGCCGGCCGAAGGCTGAGCGAAATCTGATCGATCGACGCGAAACGGCGCGGGAGACGGTGAACGTCTCCCGCGCCGTCGCATTTCACGGGGCGACCCGAGGTCACATCCGATCACCCGCGAGGTGAGCCGCCGCGGCCCGGATGCCGGCCGGGCTGCGGCGCCGCGCCGCGGGCTCATACCGAGTTCACGAAATTCGGACTCGTCCGAATTTCGTGAGTCACGGCCTGACCGGCCGACGCCCGTTCGGGCTTGCCTTCGCGGACGAAGTTCCGAACAGGTCGGAACTTCATCCGCTCGGTATCACTTGGGGAAGTCGGCGCCGCGGGCGACCGCTTCGAGCGCCGCGAACTCGGTCTTCAGCGTGTCGAGCTTGGCCATCGCGGAGTCGAAGGCCCAGTTGCCGAGCAGCAGACGATGCGGCGGGGCGCCGCTCTCGATCGCCTCGACGATCGCCTGGGCGGCGCGGACGGGATCGCCCGGCTGCTGACCGGAATGGGCGCGGATCCGCTTCAGGTTCTTGTGGGCGGTCTCGGCGTAGTCGGCGATCGGGTCGGCGGCCTCGTCGGCGGAGCGGCCGGCCCAGTCGGTGCGGAAGCCCGAGGGTTCGACCAGCATCACCTTCAGGCCGAGCGGCTCGACCTCCTGCCACAGCGCCTCGGAGAGCGCTTCGACGGCGAACTTCGTGGCGTTGTACCAGGAGAGGCCGGGGAAGGCGCAGAGACCGCCGATCGACGAGAAGTTGACGATCGCGCCGGACCGACGGGCGCGCATGCCCGGCAGCACCGCGCGGGTCATCTCGGCGAGGCCGAAGACGTTGATGTCGAACATCCGGCGGACCTTGGCCGGATCGCTCTCCTCGAGCGCGCCGAAGTAGCCGATGCCGGCGTTGTTGACGAGCACGTCGATGCGGCCGAAGTGGCGTTCGGCGGTGGCCACCGCGACGGCGATCTGGGCGTGGTCGGTGACGTCGAGGCCGAGCACCAGGGCGTCGCCCTTCGCCGCCAGATCGGCGACGTCTTCGGTACGGCGGGCGGTGACGACGACGCGCTCGCCCTGCGCGAGCAGATGCTCGGCGAGGTGACGGCCGAAGCCGGTCGAGCAGCCGGTGACGAACCAGACCGGCGCGCCGTCGGCGGTCGTGTCGGAAACGGAGGACATGCGGGATCTCCATGTCGAAGGGGAGTCGGGCCGACCGGACGTCGACCGACGGGATCTGCACGGGTCCATATGGAGGTCGAAGGGCGATCCTTCGAGATGCCGGTGACGAAAGATCTCGCCTGCGCCGCGAACATGGCGCGGGCGCCGCAGAGCGGTCGGGATCGGCCGCCCGGCGGATCGATGCGGCGCGGCGCGGACCGGAGAGGCATGGGGGCCCGTCTCCGCCGTCGACGGCGCGAATTCCTTTCCCGATCCGGCCGAACATTGGGATGCCGTGCCCGGCTACGTGGAATTGCGACCTCTACATTGGGACATCGTTCCAATCCGGCCGATCGGCCGATCCCCGTGAGGTCCGCTCTTGTCTCCGACCGTCCCGCGCCGTTCGTTCGCCGCTCTCCTCCTCTCTCTCGTGCTGCCGGCGACGGCGGTCGGCGCCGCCGAGCCGGTGACGGCCCGGGTCGGCTACATCCCGATCGTCGGTGCCGCGCCGATCTTCGTCGCCGATCGCGGCGGTCGGCTCGCCGACAAGGGGCTGAAGCTCACCTACACCACCTTCGAATCCGGGCCGAACGCGATCCAGGCGGTGGCCTCCGGTTCGATCGACATCTATGTCGCCGGGGTGGCGCCGCTCGCGGTCGCCCGCTCGAAGGGTATCGACATCCGGGTGGTGGCGGCCACGGCGGTCGCCGAGAACGTGTTCGTCGCCGGACCGAAACTCGCCGCGTTCTTCGAGCCGGGGGTGAGCCCGGCCGCCGCCTTCGCGGCGTGGCGGGCGAAGACCGGCAAGCCGGCGCGGCTCGCCACCCAGCCGGCCGGGTCGGTGCCGAACACCACGCTGCAGCACTGGCTGTGGACGGTGGCGAAGGCGTCGAAGGACGACGTCGGAGTGGTGCCGCTCGGCATCGAGGCGACCCAGCAGGCGCTGCTCGCCGGTGCGGTCGACGGCGCGATCGTCCGCGAGCCGGCACTGAGCATCGTGAAGCAGCGCGAACCCGGGGTGAAGCTGGTGGCGACCGGCGACGAACTGTTTCCCGGCCAGCCGGGAACCGTGGTGGCGGTGACCGGTGCGTTCGTCGAGAAGCATCCGGAGGCGGTCGGGACGCTGGTCGCCGGTCTGGTCGAGGCGGGCGAAGTGCTGACCCGGGCGCCCGACACGGTGGTCGGCGAGGTCGGCGCGGCACTCGGCAAGGGGCTGGTCGATCCGGCGCTGATCGCCGAGGCGTTGAAGTCGCCGGCGACGAAGTTCCGGATCGATCCGCGTGCGATCGTCGAGCCGTCGCAGCGGATGCAGGCGCATCAGGTGGTGCTCGGCTCGCTCGACAAGGAGTTGCCCTTCGACGGCCTGTTCGAGCCGCGCTTCTACGAGGCGGTGATCAAGTGAGGTCGGAGCGGCTGACCGGTCTCGGCCTCGCCCTGCTCGGGCTGGTGCTGTTCCTCGGGGTGTGGGAGGCGCTGCCGCGTCTCGGTCTGGTCCGGCCGGCGATGCTGCCGGGGCCGAGCGCCCTGCCGGCCGCCTTCCTCAAGGAACTCCGGAGCGGCATCTGGCCGACCGCGGTGGTCGAGAGCCTCGGCCACTATGTCGTCGGCCTCGGCGTCGGCGCGGTGCTCGGGGTCGTCGCCGGGATCGCCTGCGGCATGTCGGCGACGATCGACGCGCTGGCCTCGTGGGTGGTCAGGGTGCTGCGGCCGATCCCCGGCCTCGCCTGGGTGCCGTTCGCCATCCTGTGGTTCGGCATCGATCTCGGCGCGGCGGTGTTCATCATCGCGATCGGGGTGTTCTGGATCGTGTTCTTCGCGACGCACGGCGCGGTCCGCGGCATCGACCGCGATCTCCACGAGGTGGCGGCGGCCTTCGGCTTCCGTTCGGTGCGGGCGCGGCTCGCCAAGATCGTGTTGCCGGCGGCGACACCGGGGATCCTGACCGGGCTGCGGACCGCGCTCGGTCAGGCGTGGATGGCGGTGGTGGCGGCGGAACTGTTCGGCGTGCCCGGCCTCGGGCAGCGGATGGTTCAGGCGTCGAGCCTTATCGCGACCGACGTGGTGATCGTCTACATGCTGACCATGGCGATGCTCTACGGCCTGTTCGACGCCGGCTTCGTCGCACTCCAGGGATGGTTGCTCAGATGGCGGGGGTGATCGAACTCTCCGGGTTGCGGCTCGCCTTCGGGCAGGGGGCCTCGCGGGTCACGGTGCTCGACCGGCTGGATCTCGAGATCGAACGCGGCGGGTTCGTCGCGGTGGTGGGGCCGTCGGGCGTCGGCAAGTCGACGTTGCTGCGGGTGATCGCCGGGCTCGCCGCGGCGGATGCCGGTGTGGTCCGGGTCGAGGGCGCGGCGGCCGGTCGCTCGCCGGTGGCGCTGGTGTTCCAGGACGCACGGCTCCTGCCGTGGCGACGGGTGATCGACAACGTCGGCTTCGGGCTCGAAGGACGGATCGCCGACCGGGCGGAGCGCCGGCGGCGGGCGTCGGCGATGCTCGATCTGGTCGGCCTCGCCGGTCTCTCGATGCGCTGGCCGCGCGAACTCTCCGGCGGTCAGCGCCAGCGAGTGGCGATCGCCCGGGCGCTGGCGGTCGAGCCGGAGATCCTGTTGATGGACGAGCCGTTCTCGGCGCTCGACGCGCCGACCCGGGAGGGGTTGCAGGACGAGTTGCTGCGGATCCGCGCGGCGACCGGCAAGACCATCGTCTTCGTCACCCACGACATCGGCGAGGCGACCTACCTCGCCGACCGGGTGGTGGTGCTCGGCGGGCGGCCGGGGCGGATCGTCGCCGACCGGCGGATCGACGAGCCGCATCCGCGGGCCCGCGAAGGGCACGGCCGCGGCGCCGCGATCGAAGCGCTGCGCTCCGATCTGGTCAGCGACGGCGAAGCGATCTGAGGGGAGGGCGGGCGCCGCGGGGCGTCCGCCGTCGTCGGGCGCGGTCTCGGCTCATACCGAGTTCACGAAATTCGGACTCGTCCGAATTTCGTGAGTCACGGCCTGGCCGGCCGACGCCCGTTCGGGCTCGCCTTCGCGGACGAAGTTCCGAACGGGTCGGAACTTCATCCGCTCGGCATCAGACCATGTACTGGCCGCCGTCGACCTCGAGGATCTGGCCGGTGACGTAGCCGGCGGCGGCGTTGGAGGCGAGGAACAGGAAGGCGCCGGCGCATTCCTCCGGCTTGCCGAGCCGGCCCATCGGGATGGTGGCGGCGATCTTGGCCTTGCCGGCGGCGTCCTTGTCGGCGTGGAAGGCGGTGTCGAAGGTGCCCGGCGAGACCGTGTTGAAGCGGATCTCGGCCTTTCCGATGTCGTTCACCCAGTTCTTCTGGACGTTGTGCAGCCAGGCCTTGGCGGCGCCGTAGAGGCCGCCGCCGGGGCCGCCGCCGCGCCAGCCGGCGACCGACCCGACCAGGATCACCGAAGCCGGCTCGCCGGTCTCGGCGACCGAGGCCCTGAGGTGCGGCAGTGCCGCCTTGGTCAGCATGGTCGCCGACTTGGCGTTGAGGGCGATCACCGCGTCGAAGAAGGCGTCGTCGATGTCGACCAGCTGACGGCGTCCGACGAGACCGCCGGCGTTGTTGATCAGCACGTCGAGGCCGCCGAAGCGGGCGACGAAGTCGGCGATCAGCCGATCGCACTGGGCGGTGTCGGTGACGTCGGCGGTGAAGAACTCCGCCTCGCCGCCGGAGGCGCGCATCGCGGCGAGGCGTTCGGCGAGGTCGTCGGGGGCGGTGCGGGCGGCGAGACCGACCTTGGCGCCCTGCGCGGCGAAGGCTTCCGCCGCGGCGAGGCCGAGGCCACGACTGGCTCCGGTGACCAGAACCCGGCGGCCGGCGAGATCGTCGAAGAGAGGCATGTCGGTTTCCTCCGAAGGCCGGAGTGCGTTGGCTCCGGGCGCATTGTCTCAAATAGTGGAGCGGTCCATCATATCCTGCGATTCATAGGTCCCGGCCCGCCCTCCGGTCAAGGCGACCGAGGGGCACAGGCACCGGCGAGACTGGCCGGGCGCGACGCAGGTGTCGCAACATTTGGGCGCACCATCTTCTATTTGACAGAATGCCGACGGCTTCCTAGTATGGTTGCAACCAACGACAATAATCGGAAACGCTCGTGAGCGACATCGTAGCGAGGGCGAACGCACCGGAAGAATCCGGTGCGGGCGACGACGGGTCGTCGTCTCGGATCGCCGGCACACAGACGCTGATGCGGGGGTTGGCGCTGCTCGAATGCGTCGCCGACGGCATCGGCGACGTGCGGGGCATCGCCGAGCGGCTCGGCACCGGCCGGTCGACCACCCATCGCATGCTCGGCAGTCTGGTCGCCGAGGGCTATCTCCATCACGTCCCCTACGAGGGTTACACGCTCGGGCCGAAGCTGATCCGGCTCGGCGCACGGGCGCTCGAACAGCGGCCGCTGGTCGCGGTGGCCCGCCCCTGGCTCGAGGCACTCGCCCGGGAGACCGGCGACACCGTCCATCTCGGCGAACCCGACGGGGCGGAAGTCTTCTATCTCGACAAGATCTCGGGCACTCGCGGGCTCGACATGCGCTCGCGCATCGGCCAGCGGATGCCGATGGCGCTGACCGGTGTCGGCAAGGCGCTGATGTTCGGTGTACCGCGGGGGAAGTGGCAGGCGCGGTACGAGGAGGCGCGGCGCCTGCTCGACGCGTCCGGACGCGATGCGCGACCGTTGTCCTGGCCGGATTACGAATGCCGGCTGATCGAGGCGATGGTGCGCGGCTGGGTCTACGACCTCGAGGAGAACGAACTCGGCATCCGCTGTGTGGCGGCGCCGGTGTTCGACATCTCGGGGCGCGTGGTGGCGGCGATCAGCGTGGCCAGCGCGGTCAGCCACATGTCGGAAGAACGTCTGGCCGAGCTCGGGCCGATCGTCGCCGAGCGGGCCGTAGCGATCTCGAAGGATCTGGGATGGACACGCGGAGCATGACCGGAACGCGCCCGGCACGACCGGCGCTGATCGCGCTCGACTGGGGAACCTCGTCGTTGCGCGGCTTCCTGATGACCGCCGACGGCGGCATCGTCGAGGAACGCGGCGCACCGCACGGCATCCAGAATCTGCCGGCGCCCGGCGCCGCCGGGTTCGAACGGGCCTTCGATCTGCTCACCGCCGACTGGCGGGCCGCCCATCCGCGGCTGCCGGTGGTCGCCGGCGGCATGGTCGGCAGCGCCCAGGGCTGGCTCGAGGCCCCCTATGTTCCGACCCCGGCCGACACCGGGGTCCTCGCCGATCGCGCCGCCCGGCTGGTCACCGCCTCCGGCGTGCCGATCCTGATCGCGCCCGGCGTCGTCCACGATCCCGCCGACGGCGCGCCCGACGTGATGCGCGGCGAAGAGATCCAGATCGCCGGAGCCCTCGCCCGGGCGCCGCAGATCGCCGCCCGCTCGCGGCTGGTGTTGCCGGGAACCCATTCGAAGTGGGTGGAGATCGCGGACGGCCGGATCGTCCGCTTCTCGACCCACATGACCGGCGAGCTGTTCGCGCTGCTGCGCCACCAGTCGATCCTCGGCCGGCTGATGCCGGATCGTTCGGCGACCGGGACCGCCGCCGAGGCGGCCTTCGCCCTCGGGCTCGAGACGGCGCGGGGCGGAGCGCTCGCCCATCGGCTGTTCTCGGTGCGCACCCTCGGCCTCCTGAAGCGTCTCGAGACCGACGTGCTGGAGGACTACCTGTCCGGTCTGCTGATCGGTCACGAGATCGACGCGGCGATCGCCGAGGGCGGCAGCGAACCGGGGGTGCCGCTGGTGGTGATCGGCGAGGGCCGGTTGGTCCGGCGCTACGGCGACGCTCTGCGGCTGTTCGGGCTGACGCCGGCGGCGGAACTCGGCAACACCGCGCCGGAGGGACTGCATCGCTTCGCCGATGCCGCCGGCCTCGTCGGCCGCATTCCAGAGGACGTGAGATGACAGATCGGACCACCCGTTCCAACCGCTTCGAGGCGATCGCCGCCGAACTCCCGCTGGTCGCCATCCTGCGCGGTCTGACGCCGCCGGAGGCGGTGGCGATCGGCCGGCGTCTCCACGAGGCCGGTTTCCGGCTGATCGAGGTGCCGCTCAATTCGCCCGACCCGTTCGAGAGCATCGCCGCGATCCGCGCCGACCTCGGCGACGACACGCTGGTCGGTGCGGGCACCGTGACCTCGGTCGCCGCCGTCGATCGGCTCGCCGAGATCGGGGCCGATCTGGTGGTGATGCCGCACGCCGACTGCGAGGTGATCCGCGCCGCGGTCGCCCGCGGCATGCTCTGCGTGCCGGGCGTCGCCACGCCGACCGAGGCCTTCGCGGCGCTCGCCGCCGGGGCGAGTGCGCTCAAACTGTTCCCCGCCGAACTGATCACCCCGACGGTGGTCAAGGCCCTCGGCTCGGTGCTGCCCAAGGGAACCCGGCTGCTGCCGGTCGGGGGCATCGTGCCGGAGAGCTTCGCACCCTATCGGGCGGCGGGCGCCGCCGGATTCGGCCTCGGTGGGGCACTCTACCGCCCCGGCCAGGGGGTCGAGGAGGTCGGCATCTCCGCCGACCGGTTCGTCGCCGCCTGGAGGGGACGGATCGACTGAGATCGAGGCATCCGGCGCGCGAGGGGGACCGTCCGGACTCGGGGCGGCGGTCTCCGGGCCGGATGGCGCGAACCCTCGCCGACGAGCGAGGGCATCGGAAACCCCGAGGGAGGGAACCGGAATGCTGACCCGTCGTCGTTTCCTGGAATCCATCGCCTTGGGCTCGGCCGCCGCCGGGCTCGGCACGCTGCCCGCCTTCGCCGAAGACTATCCGACCAAGGGCATCGAACTGGTCGTCTCCTACGGCGCCGGTGGCGGCACCGACCTCGTCGCCCGCGCCTTCGCCGATCAGGCCAAGAAGCATCTGCCGCAGGCGATCGGCGTCGTCAACAAGACCGGCGGTTCCGGTGCGATCGGCTTCTCCGACGTGATGATCGCCCGTCCCGACGGCTACAAGATCGGCATGGGCACGGTCGAACTGACCATGCTGCCGCACATGGGCCTCGCCCGCTTCACCATCGACGACTTCACCCCGATCTGCCGGCTCAACGCCGAACCGGCGGCGATCACGGTGAAGGACGACGCGCCGTGGAAGACGATCGAGGAGTTCCTCGACTACGCCAAGGCGAACCCGGGCAAGGTCCGGATCGGCAACTCCGGCACCGGCGCGATCTGGCACATCGCGATGGCCGCTCTTGCGACCAAGCTCGGCACCGAGTTCAACCACATCCCCTACGAGGGCGCCAATCCGGCGGTCACCGCGCTGCTCGGCGGCCACATCGAAGCGGTCGGCGTCAGTCCGCCGGAAGTTTCGAGCCAGGTGCTCGCCGGCAAGCTCCGGATGCTCGCGGTGGTCGGCGACAAGCGGGCCAAGGGCTTCGACAACGTGCCGACCCTGAAGGAGAAGGGCATCGACCTCTCCGTCTACACCTGGCGCGGCATCGTCGTCCCGAAGAAGGTACCGCAGCCGATCGTCGACATCCTGCGCAAGGCCGCCAAGGCGACCGCCGACGAGCCCGGCTTCAAGGAAGCGCTGGAGAAGATGAACCTGACCTGGGCCTATGCCGACGGTCCGGAGTTCCGCAAGCAGATGGAACACGACAACGCGTTCTTCAAGGAGACGATGACCAGGCTCGGCATCGCCAAGTGAGGCTTCCGTTCCTCGTCTGACCTGATTCTCCACCTCGCCCCGGGACGCGGATCGTCGGCGTCCCGGGGTGTCCACAGCTTCGGGACCATCGACACGAGTAGGCCGTCATGACCCAGCCGATTCCAACGGCGGCGGACGAGCGGGCGATCACGCCCGCCAACCGCCGCGCCAGCCTGATCATCGCAGCTCTCGTGGCGGCCCTCGCGGTCGCCGCCATCTACGTCGCCAAGGATTTTCCCTCGACCGGGCAACGGACCGATCCGGGGGCGTCGCGTTTCCCGATGATCTACGGCGTCGTGCTGCTCGTCCTGTGCGGGCTCCTGGTCCTCGACACGCTGAAGCGGCCGGTGGTCGAAGCGGTCGACGCCCTCGCCCCCGCGGAACTGATGCGGCGGATCGTCAACGTCGCGATCGGCATGGGGCTGACCATCCTCGGTGTCTATGCGATCGACTTCGTCGGCTATCTGCCGGCGACCGGGGTCTATCTCGCCGTGGCGATGGCGGTGATGGGCTTCCGCCATCCGCTGTGGAATCCGCTGCTCGCGGTGGCGATGACCGCGGCGCTCTACGTCGCGTTCTCGATCGGTCTCGCCGTGCCGCTGCCGGTCGGCAGCCTGTTCGAATGATCCGGGGAGGGGAGACGACCCATGCATGAACTCCAACTCCTCGGCCAGGGCGCGATCGCCCTCACCCACCAGCCGATGGCGCTGCTGCTGGCGGTGTTCGGGGTGATGCTCGGCATCATCATCGGTGCCCTGCCCGGACTGACCGCGACGATGGGCGTGGCGATCCTGCTGCCCTTCACCTTCGGCATGGACCCGGTCACCGGGCTCCTGATGATCAACGGCGTGTTCTTCGGCGGCGTCTACGGCGGATCGATCACCGCGATCCTCCTGAAGATCCCGGGAACGCCGGCCGCCGCGGCGACCGCGATGGACGGCTACGAGCTGACCAAGAAGGGGCTCGCCGGCATCGCGCTGGGCACGGCGACCTGCTCGTCGTTCCTCGGCGGCACCATCTCGATCATCGTGCTGATCTTCCTGTCGCCGATCCTCGCCTCCTTCGCGCTCGAGTTCTCGGCGTCGGAGACCTTCGCACTCGCCGTCTTCGGCCTGTCGATCATCGCCTCGATCTCCGGCAAGTCGCCGATCAAGGGGCTGATCTCGGGCTTCGTCGGCCTGCTGGTGGCGACCGTCGGGCTCGATCCGCTCGGGGGCTTCCCGCGCTTCACCGGCGGTTTCACCGAACTCTATTCGGTGCCGTTCATCCCGGTGATGATCGGCCTGTTCGCGGCGACCGAGGCCTTCGTCCAGATGGAGGAACCGGGGGTACGCAAGGCGGTGTCGATGGCGCTCGGCCGGGTGCTGCCGCCGTGGGCCACCTACAAGAAGATGCTGCCGACGGTCGGGCGCTCGACGGCGCTCGGCATCGCCATCGGCATCATCCCCGGTGCCGGTGCCGACATCGCCGCCTTCGTCGCCTACAACGAGGCCAAGCGCTTCTCCAAGACGCCGGAGAACTACGGCAAGGGCGAGCTGACCGCGGTCGCCGCCTGCGAATCCGGCGCCAACGGCTGCACCGGTGGGGCGCTGCTGACCATGCTGACCCTCGGCGTGCCCGGCGATGCGGTCACCGCGGTGATGCTCGGAGCGCTGACCCTGCAGGGTCTGCAACCCGGACCGTTGCTGTTCAAGGAACACTCCGATCTGGTCTTCACCCTCTTCTCGGGCATGCTGTTCTGCTACGTGACGATGCTGATCCTCGGCTTCTCGTCGCTGCACTTCATCGGCAAGGTGCTGACCATGCCGAAGGCGGTGCTGACCCCGCTGATCCTGGCGCTGTGCATCGTCGGCACGTATGCGCTCAACAACTCGGTGTTCGACATCGGCATCATGCTCACCGCCGGCATCGTCGGCTATCTCATGCAGAAGTGGGACTTCCCGGCGCCGCCGATCGTCCTCGCGCTGATCATGGGACCGATGGCCGAGGCGAACTTCCGCCGTGCGCTGTCGCTGTCGGACGGCAGCTACGACTTCCTGTGGACGCGGCCGATCACCGTCGCCTTCCTCACCGTCGCCTTCCTGTCGCTGATGCTTCCGGTCTGGCGGGCCTGGAAGGAGCGACGGGCGGCCGCCTGAGCGCGGTTCCGCCGTCCCGGCGACATCGGCGCGGCCGACCTCTTCCGCGTGCGGCCCGAACGTCGGGCCGCCGCCTCCGGAGCCGAAACACGGCGCCCGGATCCCACCGTCGGAGAGTCTCTCCGGCCGCGGGATCCGGGCGTCGGCCGTTTGGAACGGAATGCGCGAGCTTCCCACCTCCTCGAGAAAGCAGCGGTCTCGAGCGGGCCGTTGGAGAAACGCCTGCTACGTGGGCATCGATCCTTCGAATCTGATTTCTGAAACGGCAAGCTCTGCGAATTTTTCGACCTCGACGGATGGACGATCCGGGCGCAGGATCAGCACATCGAGAATGCAGTTTCCCGTGACGCCGGTCGTATTCGATTCGGCGAACGCAGAGGTCTTTGTTTTTTCTCGATGGGGTCGGTGTGTTTCGAGGTCGGGCGAGCGATGATCGCAGGTGGTGAAGTGGAAGGCGTTCGAAGCGGGGTCCGATACGGATCGTTCTGCGGATTTCCGGAGGTGTCGCGATGAGCCCGCGTCCCGGTGAGGCGGCTCCGGCGGAGACCGCCGTCTTTCCGCCGTCGGTCTGGGCGGCGGTGACGCCGCCGCGGGTCGCCCGGCCGGCGCTCGACGGCGAGATCCGCGCCGACGTGGCGGTGGTCGGCGCCGGCTTCACCGGTCTGGCGACCGCTCTGCGGCTCGCCGAACGCGGCCGCTCGGTCGCGGTGATCGAGGCGGCGGAGGCCGGTTGGGGCGCCTCGGGGCGCAACAACGGGCAGGTCATCCCGACGATGACCGGGGCCGAACCCGACGGCATGGCGAAGCGGTTCGGTGCGGTCGGCGAGCGCTTCGCGCAACTGGTCTCGAACAGCGCCGGCCATCTCTTCGATCTCGTCCGCGAGAAGCGGATCGACTGCGAGGCGGTGCAGAACGGTTGGTTCCAGCCGGCCCATTCGCCCGGCCGGGTGAAGCTGTCGGCGATGCGGGTCGAGGCCTGGGCGCGGCGCGGTGCGCCGGTGCGCCTGCTCGACGCCGCCGAGACCGCAGCACTCGTCGGCTCGACCGCGTGGTTCGGCGGCATGCTCAACACCTCCGGCGGACACGTCAATCCGCTGGCGCTGGCCCGCGGGCTCGCCGAGGTGGCGGTGGCGGCCGGCGTGCGGCTGTTCGAGCGGACGCCGGCCCTGTCGATCGAGAAGACCGCACGCGGCTGGGAGGTGGCGACGCCCAAGGGCCGGGTCGTCGCCGACCGGGTGATGCTCGCCTCGAACGGCTACACCGACGCCTTCGTGCCCGGGCTCTTCCCGTCGATCTCCCGATCGCTGGTCCCGGTGACCTCTTGGCAGATGGCGACCGCGCCGCTCTCGGCGGAACTGCGGGCGACGATCCTGCCGGGGTTGCAGGCGATGTCCGACACCCACGGCGATCTCCGCTTCTTCCGGCTCGACGCCCGCGGGCGGCTGGTCACCGGCGGAGCGCTGATGTTCGCCTTCGACGGGGTCGAGCGGCTGAAGCGCCACATCGGGGCGCGGCTCGCCGAGATCTTCCCGCAGATGGGGGTGCCGACCTTCGATTTCGTCTGGAACGGCCGGATCGGCATGACCGCCGACCGGATGCCGCGGTTCCACAATCCCGCGCCGGGGCTCTGGACCTGGTGCGCCTGCAACGGGCGCGGCGTGGCGCTGTCGGTGTCGCTCGGCCGGGTGTTCGCCGAAGCGATCGACGGGGCCGACCCGAAGGATCTCGCGGTGCCGCTGACCGCGGTCCGGCCGCTGCCGTTCCACGGGATCGGCACCCGGGTCGCGCCGCTGATGCTCGGTTGGTACCGCTTCAAGGATACCCGCGAATTCGCCTGAACCCGCCCAACCAACGACGTTCCCGATCAAACGAGGTCCCCGATGTCCGATACCTCCCCGTCCGGTCGCATGGTTCCGATCGAATGGCTGCAGGGCGCCTTCACCATGCGCGCCGCGGCCTATGCCAACGTCTTCGACGTGCTGCGCGAGCATTTCGGCACCGAGAAGGCCGTCGAACTGGTCGGTGAAGCGACCCGGCGGATGGGGGTGACGATGGGGGCGAAGTTCGCCGACCTCGGCCCTGCCGATCTTCCCGGCCTCAAGGACCGCTTCCTCGGCGGCATCCCCGCCGGCGAGGTGATCTTCCAGCCGGAAGTCCGCCAGTGCGACGACGAGCGGCTGGAGATCAAGTTCCACCGCTGTCCGCTGAAGGAAGCCTGGGTCGCGATGGGGCGCTCCGACGAGGATCTCGAACTGCTCTGCAAGGCCGGCGGCGCGATCGACGGCGGCCTGTTCAAGGCGGCCGGGTTCGTCTTCAAGGGCGAGACCTGGAAGCCCGGCGAGGAGGGCTGTTGCCGCCTCGTCGTCGAACCGGGGCCGGCCGCGGCCTGAGCCGCGGTGCCCGCCGAATTTCCGACGTTCCGTCCGTTCTCGTTCTTCCGCCCCGTCGGGCCTTCCGGAGTGACATCCATGACCACGACCCGCAGGATTATTCTCGGCGCCGCGCTGGTGCTGCCCGTCCTCTCCGTTCTGCCGGCCTCGGCCGCCGACGCGATCCGCCTCGGCTATCAGTTGCCGCTGACCGGCAACACCGCCCAGTACGGGCAGGACTTCAAGACCGCCGCCGAGATCGCGCTCGATCGCTTCAACGCCTCCGGCAAGCTGCCGGTCAAGGTCGAGATCGTCTACGAGGACAGCCGCTCCGACGCCAAGGAAGGCGTGGCGATCGCCCGCAAGTTCGTCGACGACGACAGAATCGTCGGCGTGCTCGGCGACTTCACCTCGGGCGTGTCGATCGCCGCCGGTCAGGTCTACAAGGAGGCCGGCATGCCGCAGCTCTCCCAGACCGCGTCGCATCCGGACTTCACCAAGATCTCCGAATGGCAGTTCCGCAACATCACCACCCAGGCCGGTGAAGGGCCCTACAACGCCAACTGGATGCTGTCGAAGGGCTACAAGAAGGTCGCGGTGATCGCCGAGCAGACCGACTGGGGCCAGAGCGTCGTCCAGTATTTCGCCGAGGGGCTCAAGGCCAAGGGCGGTACTGTGGTCTTCTCCGAGTTCTTCAACCGCGGCCTGCCCGATTTCCGTGCCCTGATCACCAAGATCCAGCGCGAGAAGCCCGACGCCATCTACACCGGGTTCTTCTACGAGGACGCGGCCAATTTCCTCAAGCAGGCGAAGCAGCTTGGCGTCACCACGCCGATCTTCTCGACCTCGGCCGCGCACAATCAGAAGCTGATCGAGCTGGCCGGCGCCGATGCGGAGGGGCTGAGCCTCACCACCAACTTCCTGCCGAACTCGCCGAAGCCGGAAGTGAAGAGCTTCGTCGAGGCCTGGGTGAAGGCGCGCGGAGCGGAGCCCGGCCAGTTCCCGGCGCAGGCCTTCGACGCGGTCAACATCATGCTCGAGGCGGTGGTCAAGGCCTCGCCGAACCCGACCCGCGCCAAGGTCCGCGACGCGCTGGCCGCGACCAAGGATTTCCCCGGGGTGACCGGGCTCACCACCTTCGACGCCAACCGCGAGCCGCAGAAGCAGCTCTCCAAGGCGCGGGTGGTCGGCGGCCAGTTCGCCGAAGTCGAGAACTGAGGCGAGGGCGGAGATCGGACCTTTCCGCTCGACCGAGCACTGCGATCGGGCCGGCCGCCGCCACCCTGTCCCTCCCCCCTCGAGGGGGAGGGACAGGGTGGGGGGCTGGGTCCCTGCTCCGGGTCTCGGTCGACATGGCGAGGCCGAGCCCCCCCTCTCTGTCTCTCTCCCTCGAGGGGGAGAGGACAGGAAGAGAGCGTCTTCGTCTCGTCGACGTCCAATCCGCGGAGAGGTCCGAGTCGCTCGCCCGCCGCTGTCCATCCCCCCGACCCGGGTCTCCCCCTCCGGGTCGCATTCCCGAGGAGCCGACGTGTCGATCGACCCCTATTATCTCCAACAATTGGCGATCGGTCTGTCGCAGGGGGTGATCTACGCCCTGATGGCGATCGGCTTCACGCTGATCTTCGGCGTGCTCAACGTCGTCAACTTCGCGCACGGCGAGATCTACACGCTCGGCGCCTTCGTCGGGCTCCTGGTGATCGCCACCTTCGCCCCGCCGCTGGTGGTGGTGCTGCTGCTGGTGGCCGCCGTCGGTGCGCTGTTCGGCGTCGGGCTGGAGCGGATCGCTTTCAAACCGTTCCGCCGGTTCTCCGACGAGGCGTCGCTGAAGTCGCGGGCGATGCGGGAATCGACGCTGATGTCGTCGCTCGCCGTGTCGATCGTGGTGCGCGAGGCGTTGGAGATCGGCTTCGGCTCGCAGATGCAGACGATGCCGTTCGAGGCGATGATCAACAAACCGATCGCGCTCGGACCGGTGACCATCGTCACCGGCGACGTGATCATCTTCGCGGTGGCGGT
Source organism: uncultured Alphaproteobacteria bacterium (assembly GCA_937919435.1). GTDB lineage: Bacteria > Pseudomonadota > Alphaproteobacteria > Rhizobiales > Ancalomicrobiaceae > Siculibacillus. The sequence goes on from CALFRR010000141.1 coordinate 19,482, forward strand.
GGTGATGCTGGTCGCCCTGCAATGGCTGTTGACCCGGACCCGGGTCGGGCTCGCGATCCGCGCCGTCTCGGCCAATCCGCTCGGCGCGAAATACGTCGGCATCGACACCGACCGCACCATCGTCACCACCTTCGCGGTCGGCTCGATGATGGGGGCGGCGGCGGGACTGCTGGTCGGCCTCTACTACGGCTCGATCTTCCCGGCGATGGGCTTCGTCCCCGGCATCAAGGCCTTCGTGGCGATGGTGATGGGCGGGCTGTCGTCGATCCCCGGTGCGGTGATCTGCGCGTTGTTGCTCGGTCTCTCCGAGGGGCTCGCCACCACCTTCGTCTCGTCGAACTGGGCCGACATGGTCGCCTACGGCTTCCTGGTCGTCACCCTGATCTTCTTCCCGCAGGGGCTCTTCGGAGCGGGGAGGGAACGTGTCTGATCTCCGCCGTCTGCCGCTCGTTCCGCTGGCGCTCGTCGTCGTGGTGTTCGGGGCCGTGCCGTGGGTGCTCACCCTGTTCGGCAAGGGCTATTTCTTCCAGGTCGCCGACCTGATCCTGATCTTCGTGCTGCTCTCCGCGTCGCTCCATCTGGTGACCGGGGTCGCGGGGCTGCTGCACCTCGGCCACGCCGCCTTCTACGGGATCGGAGCCTATGTCGCGGCGCTGATGGGGACCGAGCTGAAGCTCGGCTTCCTGTGGGGGCTGCCGGCCGGCGGGCTCGCCGCGGCGGTCCTCGCGCTGATCGTGGCACTGCCGACGATGCGGCTGGTGTCGATCTATTTCGCGGTGGCGACCCTGGCGATCGGCCAGATGATCCACACCGTGCTCCTGAACTGGGTGGCGGTGACCAAGGGGCCGAACGGGGTGATGCTGTTCTCCGGCATCCGGCTGTTCGACATCCCGGTCAAGGGACCGCTCGCCGTCTACTTCGTGGTGGCGGTGGTGGTGGCGCTGTCGATCGTCGCGATCCATCGGCTCGGCCACTCCTACTACGGCAACGCGTTGCGCTCGCTGCGCGAGGACGACCAGTGCGCCGACGCGATGGGGGTCGACACGGTGCGGCTCAAGATCGAGGTTTTCACCCTCTCCGCCTTCTTCGCGGGGTTGGCCGGCGGCCTCTGGGCCTACACGACCGGCTACGTCTCGCCGCAGGACTTCAACTTCTCCAATTCGATCCTGATCCTCGCCATGGTGGTGGTCGGCGGGCTCGGCTCGCTGCCCGGGGCGATCGTCGGAGCGGTGCTGCTGATCCTGCTGCCGGAGGTGCTGCGCGGCTTCGGCGACCTCAGGAACGTCATCGTCGGTCTGGTGATGTTCGGCTCGATCCTGTTCCTGCCGAAGGGGCTGATCGGCGAGGTCTCGGCGCTGGCGCTGGTGCGGCGGCACTTCGTCCGGCCGAAGGGCGAAGTCGCGGGACGGGAGGTCGGCTGGTGAGCGCTCTCATCGAGATATCGAATCTGACCCGGCGGTTCGGCGGCCTCGTGGCGGTCGACGGCGTCTCCACCTCGGTGGCGCCGGGCGAACTGGTCGGGCTGATCGGGCCGAACGGCGCCGGCAAGACGACGCTGTTCAACCTGATCTCCGGCTTCACCCGGCCGACCTCCGGCACGGTGCGGTTCAAGGGCGAGCCGATCGACCGGCTGAAGCCGCACGCGATCGCCGCCCGCGGCCTCGCCCGGACCTTCCAGAACCTCCGGATCTTTCCGAACATGTCGGTGTTCGACAACGTCTCGGTCGGGGCGGTGGGGGCGATCGGCCAGTCGGCGCTGCAGGCGGTGTTCGGGCGGGGCGCGCGGCGGGACGAGATCACGGCGCGCACCTTCGCGGCGCTGGATCGGGTCGGGCTGACCGACCGGGCCGGCGAACTCGCCGCCAATCTCTCCTACGGCAAGCGCAAGTATCTGGAGATCGCCCGTGCCCTGGCGATGAAGCCGGATCTGCTGATCCTCGACGAACCGGCCGCTGGTCTCGACGATTCGGAGACCGCCGAGCTCGCCCGGTTCATCCGCGAGCTGAACCGCGAGGGGCTCGCCATCATGCTGGTCGAGCACGACATGAACCTGGTGATGTCGATCACCACCCGGGTCGTGGTGCTCTCCTCGGGCCGCAAGATCGCCGACGACGCGCCGGCGGTGGTGCGGGCCGATCCGGCGGTGCTCGAAGCCTATCTGGGAGTGGAGGCATGAGCCTGCTCGAAATCGCCGGCGTCACCGTCAGGATGGGCGTCCAGCAGATCCTGAACGGGGTCGATCTCTCCGTGCCGGAGCGCGGCATCGTCGCTGTGCTCGGCTCGAACGGGGTCGGCAAGACCACGTTGATGCGGACGATCTCCGGCATCTACCGGGCGAACGGCGGCTCGATCCGCTTCGCCGGCGAGGAGATCGCCCAACTGAGGAGCCACGAGATCGTCGCCCGCGGCCTCGCCCAGGCGCCGGAGGGCCGGCAGATCTTCGCGCCGATGAGCGTGCGGGAAAATCTGGTGCTCGGCGGCGGCGTCCACGGGCTCTCCGAACTCGACCGGGTGCTGGCGCTGTTCCCGAAGCTCGCCGAGCGGATGGGACAGACGGCGGGCTCGCTGTCGGGCGGCGAACAGCAGATGCTGTGCATCGCCCGGGCGCTGATGGCCAAGCCGAAGATCCTCCTCCTCGACGAACCGTCGCTGGGGCTTGCGCCGAAGCTGGTGAAGACCATCTTCGATCTGGTCGCGGCGATTCGGGCCGAGGGAATCTCGATCCTGATCGTCGAACAGAACGCCAAGGCCGCGCTCCGGATCGCCGACCGCGCCGCGGTGATGGAGGGCGGTCGGATCGTCCTCGAGGGACCGGCCGGCGAGATCGCCGAAGACCCGCGGGTGGTCGAGGCCTATCTCGGCGGTCACGTCCACGCCTGAGCCAGGGAGAAGGCCATGCTGCCGATCATCGAACGCCGCCGGATCGAGGCGGAGATCCTGAAGCAGGTCCACGACGTGCTGGTGGAGAGCCACGGTGTCGACGTCGCCGAGACGACGATCGACGCGGCGGTGTCGCGGGCCGCGGTGGCGGCCGGCGCCACCTTCCGCGAGGCGCTCGGCCGCGATCCGAACCTCGCCGACTTCGCCGACATCCTGCCCAACTGGACCGCCAACGACGCGCTGTCGATCGACCTGCACGAGGCGAGCCCGAACACGCTGTCGTTCGACGTCACCCGGTGCCGCTATGCCGAGATGTACCGGGAGATGGGCCTCGGCCACATCGGTCATCTGCTCTCCTGCAATCGCGACGGCGAATTCTGCAAGGGTTACAATCCGGCGATGAAGCTCGAGCGGACGGAGACCCTGATGAAGGGCGGCGAGCGCTGCGACTTCCGCTATCGAATGGACCCCGAGGCCTGACCGGCCGTCCTTTCCCCGAACCCCGACCGGAGCCTGCGATGACCGAATCCCTGCCGCTTCTCTCCTCAACCGAGATCGAGGAGGCGGTCGCGTGGCGGCACGCCCTCCACGCCGCGCCGGAGCTCGCCTTCGAGGAACACGCGACCTCGGCCTTCGTCGCCGAACGGCTCGCATCGTTCGGGCTCGAGGTCAGGACCGGGCTCGGCGGCACCGGGGTGGTCGGCACGCTGAGGCGCGGCACCTCGTCGCGTGCGGTGGCGCTGCGGGCCGACATGGACGCGCTGCCGATCCAGGAGGCGAGCGGCGTGCCGTGGGCGTCGAAGACGCCCGGCAAGATGCACGCCTGCGGCCACGACGGCCACACTGCGACGCTGCTCGCGGCGGCCCGCCGGCTCGCCCGTTCCGAGACGCTCGACGGCACCGTCCATTTCGTGTTCCAGCCGGCCGAGGAGAACGAGGGCGGCGCCGAGCGGATGATCGCCGACGGCCTGTTCCGCGACTTTCCGGTCGAGGCGGTCTACGGCATGCACAACTGGCCGGCTCTGCCGGTCGGCCACGCCGGACTGACGACGGGGCCGATGATGGCCGCCTTCGGGGTGTTCTCGATCCGGATCGTCGGACGCGGTGCCCATGGCGCGATGCCGCATCAGGGGGCCGATCCGGTCGCCGCCGCCTTCCAGATCGGTTCGGCGCTGCAGACCATCGTGGCGCGCAACGTCTCGCCGGTCGACACCGCGGTGGTCTCGGTGACCACGGTGCACGGCGGCGACGCCTGGAACGTGATTCCCGACGAATGCCGTCTGACCGGCACGATCCGCTGGTTCACCCCGGCGGTCGGCGATCTGATCGAGACCCGGATGCGGCGGATCGCCGGATCGATCGCCGAGGCGATGGACTGCACGGCCGAGATCTCGATCGAGCGGCGCTATCCGGCGACGATCAACGACGCCGGCGAGGCGCGCTTCGTCCAGGACGTGGTGCGCGGTCTCGGGCCGTCGCTGGTGCTCGCCGAGGAGGTGCAGCCGAGCATGGGGGCGGAAGACTTCGCCTTCATGCTGGAGGAGCGTCCGGGCGCCTACGTCTGGGTCGGGTCGGGCCGGGACGGGGCCAATCCCGGTCTCCATTCGCCGCGCTACGACTTCAACGACGCCGCTCTGCCGCTCGGGGCTGCGCTCTATGCGGCGATCGCGGAGAAGCGACTCGCCGCCTGATCGACGACCGGAGCGTCAGCGTTTCGCCGGGGCGGTCTCGACGACCGCCCGGCACTCCGGAGCCAGCTCGGCGAGATGCGCCGTCATGCAGGCGCGGATGCGGCCGCCGCCGGGGGCGACCGACGCGCAGAAGCGCATCAGGTCGCCGCGGCAGGCCTTCAGCATGGTGTCGCGGGACGGAGCTTCCGCGGCGAGACCCGGGACGGCGGCGAGGCCGAGCGCGAGACCGAGGGCCGTGGCGAGGCAGGAGGCGGACGATCTCATCGGGCGGCCTTCCGATCGTGCGGGGCGCCGAACCCTTCGGCGCCGGACGATGGTGTCCGCCGGATGTGGCGAAAATCGTTCCGGTGCCGTCCTGTGGAACGTCGACCCGCGCCGACCGCAGGGGCGGTGGGCGCGGGCCGTGTCCGGCGGGGTGCGCGTACGCGCCCCCCGTGGCTCAGACGGCGGGCTTGGCCGGCTCGACCTTGTCGATGCCTTCCCAGAGACCGTTCAGGTAGACGGCGCCGAGGGCGCGGTCGTAGAGGCCGTAGCCGGGACGCCCGGTCTCGCCCCAGATCATCCGGCCGTGGTCGGGACGGGCGTAGCCCTGGAAGCCGACGTCGTGATAGGCGCGGACGATCTCGGCCATGTCGAGCGATCCGTCGGCGGACCGGTGGCCGGTCTCGTGGAAGGTGCCGGACGCGTCGACCTTGACGTTGCGCAGATGGGCGAAGTGGATGCGCGACCCGAACTCGCGGACCAGCGCCGGGATGTCGTTGCCGACGTCGGAGCCGAGCGAGCCGGAGCAGAGGGTCAGGCCGTTGGCCGCGTCGTCGACCACGGCGAGCAGCTCGGCGAGATCCTCACGGTTCTTGACGACGCGCGGCAGGCCGAAGATCGGGCGCGGCGGATCGTCGGGATGGATCGCCATGGCGATGCCGACTTCCTTGGCGACCGGGATCACCGCCTTCAGGAAGTAGGCGAGGTTGGCACGCACCGCCTTGTCGTCGACCACGGCGTATTCGGCGAGCAGGCCGCGCAGTTCTTCCGGCGTGTAGCTGGCGTCCCAACCCGGCAGGCGGATGCCTTGCTGCGGGTCGATCTTCTCGATCTCCGCGGCGTCGAAGGCGAGGGTGGTCGAGCCGTCGGGGAGCTTCATGTCGAGCGTCGTCCGAGTCCAGTCGAACATCGGCATGAAGTTGTAGCAGACGACCTTGATCCCGAACTTCGAGAGATTGCGCAGCGTCTCGCAGTAGTTGGCGATCAGGCGGTCGCGGCTCGGCTTGCCGAGCTTGATGTCCTCGTGAACCGGGACGCTCTCGACGACCTCGAACTTCATGCCGTGGCTCTCGATGTCCTCGACCAGCGCACGGATGCGCTCGACCGGCCAGACCTCACCGACCGGAACACCATAGACGGCGGTGACGATGCCGTACATGCCCGGAATCTGGCGGATCTGGGCGAGCGTCACCGCATCATCGGGCCCGTACCAGCGGAACGTCATCTTCATTGCGTTCATCCTCCTTGGCCGCCGTTCCCACTCACCCGGTGAGACGCGGCGTCTCCCCTCATTTAGTTCGGTTCGCGTCGCGGGGCGAGAGCCGATTCGTCGCTCCTGTAACGAAACAGCCGGCCCGAGAGTGTCGGGCCGGCCGTGGATGTCACAGAAGTTGGGGATGTTCGCTCAGGGATTGCCGGCCTGAACGACGCGCAGATTGTTGGTTGAGCCGGCGAGGCCGAAGGGAACGCCGGCGCAGACCACGATGTGCTCGGCCGGCAGCGCCAGGCCTTCGGCGAGCGCCGAGCCGGCGGCGCGGCGGACCATCGAGTCGTAGCTGTCGGCGACGCCGGAGCGCAGCGAGTGGACGCCCCACAGGAGGCGCATCCGACGAGCGATCCGCTCGTCGGGGGTCAACGCCAGGATCGGCAGAGTCGGCCGCTTGCGGGCGATACGGGCGGCGGTGGCGCCCGACGAGGTGTAGGTGACGATCACCGGCGCGCCGATCGCCTCGGCGAGGTCGGCGGCGGCGGCGGCCACCGCATGGGCCGGCGTGTGCTCGACGTCCGGCTCGGACGCCTTGATGATCGACCGGTAGAGCTTGTGGCTCTCGGTCGACTTGATGATCCGGTCCATCATCTCGACGGTCTCGACCGGATAGGAACCGGTCGCCGATTCCGCCGAGAGCATCACCGCATCGGCACCGTCGTAGATGGCGGTGGCGACGTCGGAGGCTTCGGCGCGGGTCGGGGTCGGGGCGGAGACCATCGAGTCGAGCATCTGGGTGGCGACGATCACCGGCTTCACCGCGTGGCGGCAGGCGCGCACCAGCTCCTTCTGGCGGCCGGGGACGTCCTCGTGCGGGATCTCGACGCCGAGATCGCCGCGGGCCACCATGATCGCGTCGGACAGCGCGACGATCTCGTCGATCGAATCGAGCGCCGAAGGCTTCTCGATCTTGGAGACCAGGCCGGCGCGACCGTCGATCAGGGCGCGGGCCTCGATCACGTCGGACGGCTTCTGGACGAAGGACAGCGCCACCCAGTCGACACCGAGCTCGAGCCCGAAGGCGAGGTCACGGCGGTCCTTCTCGGTCAGCGGCGACAGGCTCAGCACCGTGCCGGGGAGGTTGACGCCCTTGCGGTTGGAGATGATGCCGCCGACCATCACTTCCGCATCGATCGCGTCCTTGGTGACGCCGGTCACCCGGACACGGACGCGGCCGTCGTCGATCAGCAACTCGTGGCCGGGATCGACCGCGGCGAAGATCTCCGGATGGGCGAGCGGGATCGACAGGGCGTCGCCGTCGGTGCCGCCGGGAACGAAGCGGATCTTCTCGCCCTTGGCGACCGTGATCTTGCCGTCCTTGATGGTGCCGACCCGGATCTTGGGTCCCTGCAGGTCCTGCAGAATGCCGATCGGGCTGCCCAGCTCCTGCTCGAGATGGCGGATGGCGGCGAAGACCTTGGCGTGGTCCTCGTGGGTCCCGTGGCTGAAGTTCAGCCGGAAGGTGTCGACGCCGGCGAGATGCAGAGCTTTCAGCATCTCGGGCGAATTGGTGGCGGGGCCGACGGTGGCGACGATCTTGGCGCGGCGGTTGCGACGCATGGTCGGTTGATCCTCGTGGTTCTTCGCCGCCGGGGCGCCGGTCGGCCGCGGCGGCGGGCTCGGGTTCGACGTCGGCGACGCCGGTTCCGGACGGATGGCGCCCTATACCATCGATATGCTTCTAAAGTATATGTGCGATGGTACGATGACCAGCCATGCGAAGACCGCAGAGAGCGACCTGCCGCACGCGGATGCGGCGGCGGTCGACCTCTGCGAATTCCGCATCGCCGTGGGACCGGCCGCGGGAACCGAGTCGCGCCGGGCGGGGCGCGGCGAGGAAGGACATTGCCTCGCCGCGCGAGTGGTGTCACGGCTCTTCGTGGTGCGCGGGCCGGACCTCGCGCTTCGACGGGTTCGCTGGGCGGCCGACTCGTCGAGACCGTATCCTGGCGCGTGCGGGTCCGGGCGCGCCGAACCGTGCGACCCCGTCTTCGCGGGCTCGCGGGAGACGAACCATGAGTCTTCATACCTTCGGGAGCCTGCCCGACGGCACCGAAATCCGGGAAGTCCGCCTCGCCAACGCCGCCGGCGCCCGTGCCTCGATCCTGACCATCGGAGCGGCGCTGCGCGATCTCCAGGTGCCGCGCGCCGACGGCTCGCTGCAGCGGGTGGTGCTCGGCTACGAGACGCTCGCCGGCTACGACACCAACCCGGCCCGGGTGGGTGCGACGGTCGGTCGCAACGCCAACCGGATCGCCGCCGGGCGTTTCGAACTGGACGGACGCGCCCACGAACTGCCGATCAACACCGCCAACGGGCTGCATCTGCACGGCGGACCGGGCGGGTTCTCGGTCCGGGTCTGGGATCTCGTCGAGCACTCGGAGACCCACGTGCTGTTGCGTCTGGTCTCCGAGGACGGCGACCAGGGCTATCCCGGCCGGGTCGAGGTGACCTGCCGCTACGAACTCCTCGAACCGGCGACGCTGTCGATCGAGATGCGCGGCACCACCGACGCGCCGACCCTGCTCAACCTCGCCAACCACTCCTATTTCACCCTGAACGACGGGGCCGACAGCCGCGAGCATCTGTTCGAGGTGAACGCCACCTTCTACACCCCGCCGGGACCGAACCTGATCCCGACCGGTGCGGTTCTGCCGATCGAGGGCACCGCCTTCGACTTCCGTAAGGCGAAGCGGATCGCCGACATGGGGCCGGACTACGACACCAACTTCGTCGTCGACGGCCCCATCGGCAAGTTCGTCGACGCGGCGACGCTGTGGGCGCCGGATCGGAGCCTGCGGCTCGAAGTGGCGACCGACCAGCCGGGGCTGCTGATCTACACCGCCGGCGGGCTGAAGGACTTCGGTCCGGGGATCGGCGGGCAGGTGCACGGGCCGCACGCCGGCGTCTGTCTGGAGACCCAGGCCTTCGTCGATGCGCCGAACAAGCGCCACTTCCCCTCGACGGTGCTGCGCCCCGGCGCGGTCTACGAGCACCGCGTCGACTATCGCTTCGTGCGGGGCTGAGCCGGCGCGATCGCCGAAGACAGGAAACAGGGGCGGCCCCGGTGGGACCGCCCCTGTTTCGTTCCGGCATGGTCCGAACCGTCAGTGGTTCAGATCTTCGACCGCCACGGCCTTGGCCGGATCGAGCACGGCGCGCAACTCCAGCACCATGTTCTTCACCGAGTAGAGCAGCATGATGCCGCCGGTGATCGGCATGCAGGCGTAGAGCCACGCCTTCGACATGGCGAAGGCGGTGGTCTGCTCGGTGGTGGTGAGCGTCAGGTCGAGCGAGTACTTGAAGAAGATCGCGATGAAGGCGAGCGAGCAGGCCTCGACCAGGAACCGGTAGACCAGTCGGGCGCGGATGCTCGGCAGGCGTTTCGACAACCAGTCGCCGACGCTGAAATGGCCGTGGGCGACCCAGACCGCGGCGGCGCCGTAGAACACCAGGGCGCCGTAGAGCAGTTCGAGGATCTCGTCGAACCAGTGCATCGACATGACGGGGAAGAACCGCACGACGATGTTCAGCGTCAGAATGATCGTGATCGCACCGAACAGCACGATACAGATCGCCTCGAGCAGCACCAGCAGGGCCCGGTCGAGGCGGGCGAGGAGAGCGAGCACGTTGGTCACAGCGCGGGCCCCATCATCAGGTTGGGCAGCCAGAGAGCGATCTCCGGCACGAAGGCGCAGAGGATGGTCACCAGCAGGATCGCCACCAGATAGGGCAGGCACTCCCAGGCGAGCGGCCAGATGCCGACCTTGGCGAAGCTCTCGACCGCGAACAGACACATGCCGACCGGCGGCGTCAGGTTGCCGATCATGATCAGCAGGGTCATGACGACGCCGAAGTTGACCATGTCGATGGCGAACAGCGGGCAGATCTTCATGAAGATCGGCAGGGTGATCAGGAAGATCGCGTTGCCGTCGAGGAAGCAGCCGAGCACCAGGATGATCGCGATGACGATCCACAGGAAGCCGGCCGGGGTGGCGCCGAGCGCGGAGAGCTGCATGATCAGGTGATCGGGGATGCGTTCGAAGATGGTGAACCAGCCGAAGAAATTGGCGGTGGCGATGATGAACATCAGGCCGCAGGTCTGCTTCAGGGACACGAACAACACCGGCGGCAGGTCGCGCAGCTTCAGGTCGCGGTAGACGAAGCCGAGCAGCGCGGCGTAGAGCGCCGCGATCACCGAGGCCTCGGTGGCGGTGAAGAAGCCGGTGGTGATGCCGCCGATGATGATCACCGGGGTCATCAGCGGCCAGAAGGCCAGCTTGAAGGTGCGCACCACCTCGGCGAAGCTCGACTTCTCGTCCTTCGGCAGGCCGCGCGGGCCGGCCATCAGGCCGATCGCGATCATCATCGCCAGGCCCATGGCGACGCCGGGAATGGCACCGGCGAGGAACAGCCGCGGCACCGACACCGAGGTGATCGCGCCGTAGAGCACGAAGGGGATCGACGGCGGGATCACCGGGCCGATGGTCGAGGCGGAGGCGACGATCGCCGCCGAGATGGTCGGCTTGTAGCCGGCGTCGACCATCGCCTTGTGCTGGATCTGGCCGAGACCGGCGGCATCCGCCACCGCCGAGCCGGACATGCCGGAGAAGATCATCGACGAGACCACTGCGACCTGACCGACGCCGCCGGCGATGTGGCCGACCGCGGCGCGGGTGAAGCCGAAGATACGGCCGGTGATGCCGCCGGTGTTCATCAGATTGCCGGCGAGGATGAAGAAGGGAATCGCCAGCAGGGTGAAGCCGGTGGTTCCGAAGTACATCCGCTGCGGCAGCATCGCCAGGAAGCTGCCCTGGCCCTGACCGATGAAGAAGATCACCGCGGTGAGGCCGATCGATACGGCGATCGGCACGTCGAGCATCAACATCAGAAGCAGTACGCCGAAGATCGCCAGTGTCAGCATGGCGGGAGGCCCTCCTCGTCTCGGCCGTCGGTCGGATCTCCGATCGCGGCGCCGGCGATCGTGTCGATCGGGCGTCCAAGGGATCGTCGATGCTCTCGGGTCTCGCGGCGCCGCCTGCGGGGCGGCACCGGAAGGAGACGGCCGGCACCGGGCCGGCCGTCGCTCTCGTTCACTTCTCGGCGGCTTCGACCATCGCCATGAACTTGGCGAAGTTGTCGGCGCCGACGCGCGCCTTGACCTTCTCCCAGGCCGGACCCATGGCGTCCTTCCAGGGCTTCAGGTCGGGCTTGGCGATCTCCATGCCCTTGGTCGCGGCGAGGTCCTTCAGCTGCTTGTCCTCGTCGTCGCGCAGAAGCTTGCGGGCGAGCTTGGCCGACTTGTCCGATTCCTCGGCGAGGATCTTCTGCTGCTCGGGCGTCAGCTTGTCCCAGCTCTTCTTGTTCACCAGGTGAACCATCGAGCTGTAGGTGTAGTTGACGATGGTCATGTATTTCTGGGTTTCGTAGAGCTTCAGAGAATAGATCGTTCCGATCGGGTTCTCCTGGCCGTCGACGACGCCCTGTTTCATGGCCATCACCAGCTCGCTGAAGGCGATGGTGACGGCGTTGCCGCCGGCCGCTTCGACGAAGGCCTGATAGGCGAAGGCCGGCGGAGTGCGGATCTTCATGCCCTTCAGAGCCTGACTCAAAAGCCTACTTCCGGGCGAGGCGCCTGATGCCGAGCTGG
>CALFRR010000142.1 GCA_937919435.1 uncultured Alphaproteobacteria bacterium
GGATGACGCCGTTGATCTCACCGAATTCGGCGCGCGTCGCCGCAACCACCGCCGGCCTCACCCCCGGCGAAGCGGCCGAGGTCGAGGAAATCGCACTGGCGATCTCTCGGAAGTACCCGACCGTGCCTCAGACGGCGGTCATGCGGATGGCCCGCAACGCTCGGGCGGCGACCGGCGACCTCGAGGACGCGCTCGCGGTGATGGACCCGCTCACCCGCCTTCGCGTGCTCGCCCAGGCCAAGCATCCCGGCGCCGACGTCTCCCAGGAGTTCGAAACCCTGGTCAAGGGCCTCGAAATCAAGGGCGTCGCTCAGCATCAAGAGCAGTTCGTCAAATACATGAACGGGATGGCGAAGGCGCTGAACATCTTCGGAGAGCAAGTCACCCCATCACAGTATTACCAGATGTTCAAGTACGGTCGCGGTTCGACCCGAGGTCTCTCCGACGACTACATGCTCTCGGTGGCGCCGACGCTCGCCGCAGAACTCGGCGGCTCGTCGACCGGCGTTGCCCAACAGGCATTCTATCAGTCGATCGTCGGCCGACGGTTGAAGAAATCGAGCATGGGCGAACTCGAAAACCTCGGCCTTCTCCACCTCGACAAGGTCGAGAGGGACAAGAAGGGGCGCATCGAACACATCGACATCGGCGGCATCGTCGGTTCGGATCTGGCGCGAGCCGATCCATATCGGTGGGTGAATTCGATCCTTCTGCCGGCGCTCGCAAAGAAGGGGGTCACCGATCCACAACAGGTGACCGACCATATCGCGGCGATCTTCGGCAACTCCCTCGCTCAACAGCTCGTGTCGATCCTGGCGACGCAGCAACAGCGAATCGAGAAGGACAAAACCAACATCGGCAAGGCTCAGGGCCTCGAAGCCGCCGACGAGTACCTGAAACGCGATCCCGGGCAAGCGCTCGGGGCCTTCACCTCGCAACTGGAAAACCTCCTCGCCAACGCCTCGTCGCCGATGATGCCGGCCGCCACCGCAGCGCTCCGCAGTCTCGCCGACACCCTCGGCGCCCTCGCCCAGAAGGCGAAGGAGCACCCGGCCGTCGCCTCCGGTGGGCTCGCCGCCGGTATCATCGGTGCCGGTCTCGGTGGCCTGCTCGCGGCCCGGCGGTTCCTCCGGTTCATCGGCTTCACCGGACCGGCCACCGCCGCGGTGGGGGGAGGCACAGGCGTAGGAGCCGTAGCCGGAGCCGCCGGCGGCGGACTCGTCGGATGGCTCGGTCGCAGGGCACTCGGTCTCGGCCGCGTCTCCGGCCCGGCCCTCCTCACCTCCGCAGTGATCGAAGCGCTCATCGCCGGTTACGAGGCGGCGGACGACACCGGCCGCACCCACCCGTATGGCAAACCCGGCGACACCGCCGACCGTCTCTATCGTCTCACGCACCCCGACAACGCCAAGCGTGAACGAGCCGACCGAGACCAGTCGACGCAGCGTCGGGCATGGTTCGAGGAGAGGCGTCGGCGGGAACGCGAAGGGCTCGTCGACTTCATGGGACCATTGGTGCCTCAGGATCTCGGCGAGATCGCCCCCGGCCGGAGGCAGGCCACCACCGCCGGCCCCGTAGGCGAGATCGCCGCCACGAAGGCGGCACCCCAGGCGGACGCCGTCGTCGGCGCGGTGAACGATTCGCTCGAACGGGCCGCGGACAAGGTCACCGCCTCACTCAACGGCCGTGCCGAGATCTCGATCAAGGTCGATCCATCTCCCGAGTTCAGCGCGATGATCACTCGCGTGGTGAAGGAGGCGATGGAGGCGTTCAACGTGACAGGACCCGGGTCGAACGGCGCCAACGGGCGGGGCATTGATCAGCACCAGTAAGGGATCGCACCGCCCACCTCAGGTGGGCGGTGCGATCTTCGCAGTTGCGGTCAGCGAGACGGAACGAGGAAGCACCAAGCCTCGTGTCCGTACTCGTGAGCGTCAAGGACGCGCGAGGAATTGCGCACCTTGCGATAACGAACGCAGACCCAGCGGAACCCCGGAGGGGCGGGACGCTTATGCATCGTAGGTATACCTCCTCTCCCAGCGCCGATTTCTTGCCTCGCGATGAGAGAAGGGATATCTGTGACGTGCTAAGTGCACAGAGCCTTCTCGGTCGAGGCGTCCCTCCGGGCTGCGCTGAAAGCCGTTCAGGACTTTATCGAGGGGTGAGATCACGCCAATGGTCTCACCCCTCAGTATTTCGGAAGCTGCACCCTCAGCTTTCTCAAGCGTGTTTCAGCCGCCGCTTCCGAAACTCCAAACTCATTCTTGACCTCGGTGACGCTCCGCATCTGAATGATGAGATGCTTCGGCATTAGAATGGCGGAAGCAAATGTATTCGCCTGCCACTCTGGATCACAGAATATAGCTCCGCTTGTTCCCGGCGACAGCCGATTGAGATTTCGGCCGTGAAGTAATGCATGGCCAAACTCATGACATCCAGTGAATCGATCTCGCCCTTGATGAGCCACCATTCGCTCATAGACATCATTACGAAGTGTAAGTAGCTTCTCGTGCGTATCTACAAGTCCGTGCCGTTCCCCCATTTCTTCGCGTTCTGCGACATTGAAGGTGTAGCCCGGCGCAATCTTCTCCAGTCCAAACTCCAGTAGATCCGTTACAGATAGAAAGGGGTCTTTCATTCCGAGTAACCGCCGTACGGCAAGGGCGATTTCGTCAATCTCCTTTGCCGACATCGCAGGGGCCGAAAAGCGAATATCGGTCAAGATTTCCTCCTCTCGATAATTTCACGAATGGCAGCGATTTCATCGCTCGGCAGATTGCCAAACGTCCGAGCCAACAATGCGGCGGCCTCCCTATCTCCAGAAGACATATTAGCCGGAACATTTATCCTAAAATCTCGAGCCGTCTTAGCATACGCACTGTCGATGCTCTTGATTTCTTCTTCGCTCAAATTTCCCCATTCGATGATTCTCTCGATCAGATCGGCTGGCGACTGCTTTCTCCCGGTCTCAACTGCACTTAGGAACGCCGAGGAAACGCCGGCGCCGTCAGCCATGTCCTTGAGTAGCCATCCACGATCCATCCGAAGTGAGCGCAAGACCTTTCCCAGTGGGGTCAGCATGGTGGATCTCCTCTCATGGTCTCATCGGGGCGACCCCCGCCCACTCTCAACCACGTTGGTAATATCTTAACCGGTAGGTATACGATTCGCAAGAGACGCTACACGCCCCTCCGCTGAAGCACCGGTGCGCTTTCGGTATACCCCAAGCGAACCATCGGAAATGCGGTTCAAAAAATACCTATTGACCATTCAAAACGAACTGATAGGATAAAACCATCCTAAGTGAACTCACGGGATGGCTTCGATGCTCGCTCGCTCCTACCTCCGCGCCTCCACCGACGAACAGGACGCGAGCCGCGCCCGTACCCAGGTAGAAGCCTTCGCCGCCGAGCACGGGCTCACGATCGCCGGCACCTACGTCGAGAACGAGAGCGGCGCCAAGCTCGCCCGGCCCGAGCTGTTCCGGCTCATCGCCGACAGCAAGCCCGGTGACGTGCTGCTGATCGAGCAGGTCGACCGGCTCTCCCGCCTCACCTCAAGCGACTGGCAGCGCTTGCGCTCCGAACTCGACGCACGACAGATCCGCGTCGTCGCCCTCGATCTTCCCACGTCGTGGATGCTCGCCGCGCCGGCCGACGAGTTCACTGCCCGCATGTTCGCAGCCGTCAACGGCATGATGCTCGACGTTCTCGCCGCGGTGGCGCGGAAGGACTACGAGGATCGCCGCCGCCGACAGGCTCAAGGGCAGGCGAAAGCCAAGGCCGAGGGCAAGTACAAGGGCCGTACCGAGAACGTCGCCAGGAACGACGGCATCGCGACCATGCTGCGCTCCGGCGCGTCGTGGTCGTCCATTCAGGCGACGACCGGATGCAGCCGGGCGACCATCGCCAAGATCGCGAAGCGCGGGGTGGCCCCGATCGAGTGACCGCCCCGCGCAACGAGCTTCGTCCCGAGTGAAGGATCCGCTGTCTGCGTCGACGGCGGGTCCGCTTCGTATTCCGCCTCCGCTCCGGCGATATGCGGGATGGGCTGCCGTGACGGGGTTTCCGGCCATCCTGACACCCGAAAACCGGACCTCCTCTCGTCGTCGCTCTGCGGCCGTTCGGCGTGGTGCCCAACCACACCCGACACGCCTGCGGTCAACCACAGCGCCAGGCCACAGAGGGCGGCGGTGAGGCAGTCGCTCACCCTCTTCCTCTTACTGCTCTCCACCGCCCCGGCCGGGTACTCAATCCAATCCCGCAGGGACGAGGTCGTCGATCGTGACGCCGAGGGCGCCGGCGAGCCTCGCCAGCGCCGCGAGCGTGCCGTCCTGGCTACCTGCCTCAATCGCGGAAAGCTCATCTGGCGAAACGCCTGCGGCCTCGGCGAGAGCATCGACTGTCAGGCCGCGGTATTCGCGCCACACGGTCAACGGCTGATCGCCCTCGAAGATGCGGTTGGCCGTCTCAGCCGGAATCGCTTCCTCCGGGCACCGCGCCAGTCCGATGCGGCTCCGGGTTATCTTCCCGTCCGCCCATCCGCCGGCAGCATCGAGCAGCGCGAGATAATCCGCCTCGGGCAAGAGCGCCAGGCGTTCACCGCCTGGGGTCACGATGACCTGAACCTTCATCACGCGCGCCCTCCTCTTCATCCTCGCGCGACGCCCCGTCGCCGATCCGCGGCACCTTGGCACTCAGGCTGGGTAGCATCTCGCGTCGCCGCTGCGTCTGCCCCCGCCCCTTCTGCTATCCTGATCACGACACCGACCGGTCACGACCGGCCTCGGGAAGCGGCATGCAGGCGCTCCGATAGCCCTCTGCCGAGGAGGGGGGGTGTCTGGGTCCTTCCCACCCCTCCGGGGCTGCGGTGGCGACAGCAGTGCGACGTCTCGCTAGTGTCGCTAGCCCGAAACTGATGCAAGATGCGCCGATTTCCCTTGTGAATGAAAGAGTTGCACAAATTTGCGGTTGTGCACCCGGGGCCATTCTGCGATCCGATGACCTCCAGAGGCGGACGGATATGGACGGCAGCCGGACGGCCGCGCCTCTCGTTTGCCCCACCAGAACCCATTGAAAATATTGATGATGGACGGCGTTGGACGGCTTGGACGGCATTCTTCTTCATAGGAGAAAAGGATACTACGCAGAGGGGTAGAGAGACACCCCCGGACAGCGTGCCGTGGAATGGGATGCTCAGGGAAAGGGGCCTCCGAAGTAGAAAGGAGCCCGCTCGCCGGTGGCCGAGCCTAAAATCGCTCCCTGACGGCGTGTGAGTGCGGCTGAAGCCGAGCACGAGAACGCTCCGCTTGGTGACCCAGTGGTGACCCAGAACGCGAAAACGCCAAAAGCCGCCCGGAGGCGGCTTGGAATATTCGGTAGAATCAATGAGATGAGTGGTGGGCGGTAAGGGATTTGAACCCCTGACCAACGGCGTGTAAAACCGTCGCTCTACCGCTGAGCTAACCGCCCTCGGGTTCCCATCCGACCCGGCGCGACCCCGGGCATGCCGCCGTCGGAGTCGCCACGGCGCCCGACACCGGGCGCCGCATCACCGTGGAGGCCCACCGGCGGCGGTTCGCTCCGCGGCCGGCAAGGAACCTCTTCCGTTTCGGATCAGCCGTTGACGGCGTCCTTGAGCGCCTTGCCGGCGCGGAACTTGGCCGCCTTCTGGGCGGGGATGGCGATGGTCTCGCCGGTGCGCGGGTTGCGGCCTTCCGAAGCCGCCCGCGTCGAAACCACGAAATTGCCGAAGCCGGCGATCTTGACGTCGTCGCCCTGGGCGAGCGCCGTGGTGATCGCAGCGAAGGCCGCGTCCACGGCTTCGCCGGCCGCCACTTTGGTCTGCCCGGTCTTGGCGGCCACTTCGGCGATCAGATCGTTCTTGTTCATCGTCGTCTTCCTCGTTGCGAATTCGCCGCGGCGCGGATCGGCCGCGGGTGTGCCGTTTGATGGTCTCTTCGATCGTCGCGCTCGAAAGCCCGGCCGGCCGCGAGAGCGGCGCGTCCCGGTCATCCGTTCCGCGGGGCGGGCGAGGCGCGACGGACCTGCGCCAGAAGCCCCGAAAAGCCGGCTTTCGCAAGGGCTTTTTCGCGTCGGACGGCGGAAAACCGTAGCTGATCCGCAGTTTTTCCGGCCTTCGTCACCCAATCACCTCCCGAGAAACGAAAAACCCCACGGACCCGGCGGTCCGTGGGGTCGCTCGTCGGCCGAACCGAATCGACTCAATGGGCGGTCGGCTGGGTTTCGTCGGCCTCGCCGTCGGCCGGACCGGAGGTTCCGGCGGCCGGCTCCTCCCATTCGATCGGCTCCGGCAACCGTGTCAGGGCGTGCGACAGCACCTCGTCCATACGGCTGACCGGCACGATCTCCAGCCCCGCCTTCACGCTCTCCGGGATCTCCGAGAGGTCCTTGGCGTTCTCCTGCGGGATCAGCACCTTCTTGATGCCGCCGCGCAGCGCCGCCAGGAGCTTCTCCTTGAGCCCGCCGATCGGCAGGACGCGGCCGCGCAGCGTCACCTCGCCGGTCATCGCCACGTCGTGGCGCACCGGTATCCCGGTCATCACCGAGACGATCGTGGTCGCCATCGCGGTGCCCGCCGAAGGCCCGTCCTTCGGGGTCGCCCCTTCCGGCACGTGGACGTGGACGTCGCGCTTCTCGAACAACGGCGGCTCGATGCCGAAATCGACCGCCCGCGAACGCACGTAGGACGCCGCCGCCTGGATCGATTCCTTCATCACTTCCTTGAGGTTGCCGGTGACGGTCATGCGCCCCTTGCCGGGCATCATCACCGCCTCGATGGTCAAGAGTTCGCCGCCCACTTCGGTCCAGGCGAGACCGGTGACCACCGCCACCTGATCCTCCTCCTCCGCCTCGCCGTGGCGATAGCGGGGCACCCCGAGATAGCTCTCCAGCTGCGCCTCGTCGACGTCGATCCGGGCCGACTTCTTCAGCACCAGATCCTTCACCGCCTTGCGGGCGAGGGTGGCCAGCTCGCGCTCCAGATTGCGCACCCCGGCCTCGCGCGTGTAGGTGCGGATCGTCGACTTCAGCGCCTCGTCGGTGACCGAGAACTCCTTCTCCTTCAGACCATGGTCCTTCATGGTCTTGGGGATCAGGTGACGACGGGCGATCTCGATCTTCTCGTCCTCGGTGTAGCCGGCGATCCGGATGATCTCCATCCGGTCCATCAGCGGCGCCGGGATGTTGAGCGTGTTCGCCGTGGTCACGAACATCACGTCCGAGAGGTCGTATTCGACCTCCAGGTAGTGATCCATGAAGGTCGAGTTCTGCTCGGGATCGAGCACCTCGAGCAGCGCCGACGACGGATCGCCGCGGAAGTCCATGCCCATCTTGTCGATCTCGTCGAGCAGGAAGAGCGG
>CALFRR010000143.1 GCA_937919435.1 uncultured Alphaproteobacteria bacterium
ACGAACGGTCCGGGGATCGCGAAGGGTGCGATCGCGGCGCGCCGACCGAGCGCCGCCGCCGCGGCGGTGCGGATCGTCTCGCGAGCCCGGGCCGGCGACAGGGCGCGGGCGGCGCGGGCCCCGAGTGCGGTCTTCACCACCGCGAATTCGGCGCCGACGAAATGCGCGCGGTTCTCTTCCGCCGTGCGGTCGTCGCCGCTGACCAGCACCACCGGCACGCCGAGCATCCCCGCGAAGGCGCCGTAGATCGCCGGTTCGCCGAGCGGCCGGCCGGCCAGGCGCACCTCGCGGAAGGCGAAGCCGTTGGTCGTGTGGGCGAGCACCCCGTGTCCGCCGGCCCGCGAGTGATGGCCGATCAGGAACACCGCGTCGAAGCTCCGATCGAGCCCGGCGGCCATGTTCATCGGCTTCGGCTTGCCGAGGATCAGCTCGGCCCGCTCGTCGAGCATCTCGGGCAGCAGGTTGGTCATCGGCCCATGGCTGTCGTTGACCAGAACCTCGCTCGCCCCGGCGTCGAAGGCGCCGGCCACCGCGGCGCTCACCTCTTCGGTCATCAGCCGGCGGGCGCGTTCGTATTCCGGATTGCCGGGCTGGCCGTGCAGCGGCGACACCACGCCGGCGATGCCTTCGATGTCGGCGGAGACGTAGATCTTCATCGGGCGATGTCCCTGGCGAGAACGTCGGCGAGCGACGGGCGGAAGTTCCCGTCGCGGCCGAAGGTGGCGGGAGCGGCGACCAGCGCGTTGACCACCGCTTCCTCGGTCGCGTCCGCGGCGGCACGGAACAGGAGGTCGATCCGGTTCTCGTTCAGGACCGTGCGGGTGAGGGTGTCGGCGGTCTCGTGGTGGCGGATGCGCTCCGCCGTCGAGAAGGCCAGAGCGATGTCGCCGCTGCCGTTGCCGAAGAAGCTGCCGAGCCGGGCGAGGCCGGCCGACGCCCGCTTCGCCACCCGCTTCAGCTGCCGGCTCTCCAGCCCGACGTCGGTGGCGACGATCACGATCACCGAGCCGCGCTCCGGCGGGTCGCTCTCGTCGGCCGGCCGCTTCGGCGGCTTCGGCGGTTTCGGCCGGCGCCCGTCGGGCAGCACCAGATCGCCGGCCCGGCCGAAGTTCGCCTGGACCAGCACTCCGAGGGTGTGGTCGTGTCCGTCGAGGGGAAAGACCCGCGACGCCGTGCCGATGCCGCCCTTGAAGCCGAAGGCGCTCATCCCGGTTCCCGCGCCGACCGCGCCCTCCGCGACCGGCCCCGATGCCGCCGCGTCGAGCGCGGCGAAGGCGTGGGCGCGGGTGAGCGCGCGGGCGCGGATGTCGGAGAGGAAGCCGTCGTTGCACTCCATCACCACCGGATCGACGGTGCCGGTGTCGCGGCCGATGTCCGGGTTCGCCGCCAGCGCCCGCTCGACCAGCGCATCGAAGCCGACCCCGACCGCGAAGGTGTTGCCGAGCAGGATCGGCGTCTCCAGCTGTCCGAGTTCGGCGACCTGGACGAGGCCGACGCTCTTGCCGAAGCCGTTCACCACCTCGACCGCCGCCGGCAGCTTCTCCCGGAAGAGATCGCCGTCGTGCGGGACGATCGCGGTGAAGCCGGTGCGGACCTCGCCCTCGATCAGCGTCGCGTGCCCGACCCGCACACCGGCGACGTCGGTGATCGCGTTTCCCGCGCCCGTCGCGAGCTTGCCGAAGGCGAGGCCGAAGTCGCGGGCGCGCCGGAGGGACGTCATCGCCTCAGTCCTTGAACTTCGGATCGAGCGCGTCGCGCAGGCCGTCGCCGAACAGGTTGAAGGCGAGCACGGTGACGAAGATCGCGAGGCCGGGGTAGAGCGTCACGTGGTCGGCCACCCCGATGTAGTTGCGCCCGTCGGCCAGCATCGCCCCCCATTCCGGGCTCGGCGGCTGTGCTCCGAGGCCGATGAACGAGAGGCTGGCGGCGGTCAGGATCGAGGTGCCGATACGCATCGAGAAGTAGACGATGACGTTCGGCAGCGCGCCCGGCAGCAGGTGCCGAGCCATGATCACCAGATCGGAGACGCCGATCGCCCGGGCCGCGTCGATGTAGACGGCCCGCTTCAGTCCGAGGGTCGAGCCACGGGCCAGCCGGGCGAAGACCGGCACCGAGAACACCGCCACCGCGTAGATGACGTTGTCGATGCCCGGTCCGAGGATGGCGATCACGCCGATCGCCAGCAGGATGCCGGGGAAGGCGAGCAGCACGTCGCAGACCCGCATGATCGCGGTGTCGACGAGGCCGCCGTAGTAGCCGGAGGCGACGCCCAGCGTCACGCCGACCAGACTGCCGAGCGTCACCGACAGGAAGCCGACGGCGAGCGAGATCCGGGCGCCGTGGACGATCCGCGAGAACACGTCGCGGCCGTAGGCGTCGGTTCCCGCCCAGTGCAGGGCCGACGGTCCTTCGAGCACCGCCATGTAGTCGGGGGCCGCCGGATCGAAGGGGACGATCCACGGGGCGGCGATCGCCGTGACGATCAGCAGGAGAAGGAAGGCGCAGGCGCCGAGCGCGATCTTGCGGCGGCGGAAGCGGCGCCAGAACTCGCCGATCGGCGTGCGGGTCGCCTGGGCGACGGGGGCGGTTGTGGCGGCGCTCATCTGAAGCGGATCTCCGGGTTGGCGAGCGCGTAGAGCACGTCGACGACGAGGTTGATCAGGATGAACTCGAGCGAGAACAGGAGGATCTCCGCCTGGATCACCGGATAGTCGCGGAACGCGACGGAATCGACCAGGAGCCGACCGAGTCCCGGCCAGGTGAACACCGTCTCGACCACGATCGAGCCGCCGAGCAGGAAGCCGAACTGCAGGCCGACCATGGTGATCACCGGCACCATCGCGTTGCGGAGCGTGTGCTTCCAGATGACGAGCTTTTCCGGCACGCCCTTGGCGCGGGCGGTGCGGACGTAGTCCTCGCGGCTGATCTCGACGAAGGCGGAGCGGGTGAAGCGGGCCATCACCGCGGCGACGCCGAGCCCCAGCGT
The DNA here is from genome assembly GCA_937919435.1 of uncultured Alphaproteobacteria bacterium. Classification (GTDB taxonomy): domain Bacteria; phylum Pseudomonadota; class Alphaproteobacteria; order Rhizobiales; family Ancalomicrobiaceae; genus Siculibacillus. The sequence goes on from CALFRR010000143.1 coordinate 2,987, forward strand.
CACCGACGGCATCACGAAATGCGCGGGGGTGCCGTAACCGCCGGTCGGCAGCCAGCCGAGATGGACCGAGAACAGGTTGATCAGCAGCAGGCCGAGCCAGAACGACGGGAACGAGATCCCCGACACGGCGACGAACATGCCGCCCCAGTCCTGCCACTTGCCGCGCTTGACCGCCGAGAAGACGCCGATCAGCAGGCCGACGGCGGTCGCCCAGAGCATCGCGAAGACGGTCAGCCAGACCGTCGGCATCAGCCGCTCGCCGATCTCGGTGATCACCTCGCGCTTGCTCTTCAGCGAGATGCCGAAGTCGCCCTGCACGGCATGGGTGACGAAGCGCCAGTACTGTTCGGGGATCGACCGGTCGAGGCCGAGCGCCGAGCGGACGGCGGCGACGTCTTCCGGCGTCGCGTCCATGCCGGCGACCAGCCGGGCGGGATCGCCGGGCAGCATGTGGACGAACAGGAACACCACCACCGAGATCACCAGGATCACCGGGATGGTTCCGAGGAGGCGTCGGACGAGGTACTCGAGCATGGCGGCTCCGGAGGAAGGAGCACCGCCCGACGAGGCGGCGTCCGCGAGAGTGGCCGGCCGGGGCGAACCCCGGCCGGCGGTCGATCACTTGAACTCGGCGTCTTCGACCACGAAGCCGCGGTCGGGCAGCATGTAGACGCCGGAGAGCCCCTTGGCCTGCACCGAGACGTTCTCGATCACGCCGAGGTAGACCCACGGCACGTCGGCCCAGGCGAGCTTCTGCGCTTCCTCGTAGAAGGCGGCGCGCTTGGCCGGATCGGCGGTGCCGAGGGCCCCTTCGATCGCCGCGTCGACCTTCGGGTTCGCGTAGTAGGCGACGTTGTACATCGCCGGCGGGAAGCTCTTGCCGTAGAGCAGCGGACGGATGCCCCAGTCGGCGTCACCGGTCGACGACGACCAGCCGCCGTACTGCAGCTGGACGGTGGCGTCCTCCGGCTTCTGCACGGTCCAGATCTTCTGCGCCATGACGCCCGACTCGAGCGGGGTCACGGTCAGCTTGATGCCCACCGCGGCGAACTGCTGCTGCAGGAACTGCATCGCGCGGATCGCGGTGGTGTTGTTGTTGGCGAACATCTCCGTCTCGAAGCCGTTCGGGAAGCCGGCTTCGGCGAGCAGCGCCTTGGCCTTGGCCGGATCGTAGGGATACGGCGTCTGCGCCTTGTAGAACGCGAGCTTCGACGGGATGATGCTGTCCGCCGGGCTGCAGAAGCCCGAATAGACGATCTTGCAGTAGGCGACCTTGTCGACCGCATAGTTCAGCGCCTGCCGAACCTTGATGTTGTCGAATGGCTTCTTCATGTTGTTGATCGCCACGTACCACTCGACGATCGAGGGTTCCTTGGTGACCACCAGGTTCGGGTTCTTCTCGGCGACGCCGACCAGTTCGGTCGGGAACGGCAGTGCGTAGTGGACTTCGCCGGCCTGGACCATCGCGAAGCGGGCGCCGTTCTCCGGCACCGAGCGGAAGGTGACGCCGTCGACCTTCGGCCAGCCCTTCTTCCAGTAGCCGTCGAACTTCTCGACCTCGAGCACGTCCGCCGCCCAGCGCTTGAACTTGAACGGGCCGGTGCCGACCGGGTTGCGGCCGATGTCCTTGCCGTACTTCTCGACCGCGGCCGGGGAGATGATCATCGCGCCGGGATGGGCGAGCGACGGGATCATCGCGCCGAACGGGGTCTTGGTGGTGATCTTGACGGTGGTCGGATCGATCACTTCGACCTTGTCGACCATCGACACCAGCGACCGGCGCGACAGCTTGTTCTCGGGGTTGGCGAGACGTTCGATGTTGAACTTGACCGCGGCGGCGTCGAAATCGGTGCCGTCGTGGAACTTGATGCCGCTCTTCAGCTTGATGGTGAACTCGGTCGCGGCGTCGTTGGCGGTGTAGCCTTCGGCGAGCAGCGGGACCACCTTCATGTTGCGGTCGAAACCGAACAGGCCCTGGTAGATCGTCCGCATCGAGGTCTGCGACTGGGTGTCGTTGACGTTCGACGGATCGAGGCCGGTCATGTTGTCCGGCACGCCGACGACCAGCGTCTTCGCCGCCGCCACGCCCGGGGCGACGAGCAGGGCGCAGAGAGCGCCCGCCGTGAGGAGTGTGCTGATGCGCATGGGAGTCTACCTCTCCTTCTTTCGGGATCGGCCGGTCAGGCGAAGTCGCCGACCGGATGACGGGCGACGAGATGGCCGGGGGCCACCTCGACGAGGGGGGCGGTGATCGGCGGATCGTCGAGCCGCCGGATCGGGCTCGGAATCTCGCCCTCGAGCAGCGGCCGTTCGCGGTTGCGCTTGGTCGGATCGGCGATCGGAACCGCCGCCATCAGCCGTTTCGTATAGGCGTGCTGCGGGTTCTCGAAGATCGCCCGGCGCGGTCCCATCTCGACGATCTGGCCGAGATACATCACCGCGACGCGGTGGCTGACCCGTTCGACCACCGCCATGTCGTGGCTGATGAACACGTAGGCGAGGCCGCGCTTCTCCTGGAGATCCATCAGGAGGTTGACGATCTGGGCCTGGATCGAGACGTCGAGCGCCGCGACCGCCTCGTCGGCGATCAGCAGTTCCGGCTCGCAGGCCAGCGCTCGGGCGATGCACAGCCGCTGCCGCTGACCGCCGGAGAACTCCGACGGATAGCGTTTGGCGTGTTCGGGCAGCAGGCCGACGTCGTCGAGCAGCCGCGCCACCCGGTCGTCGATCTCGTTCTTCGGCACCAGACCGTGGGTCAGCAGCGGCTCGGCGATCGAGAAGCCGACGGTCAGCCGCGGGTCGAGCGAGGCGAACGGATCCTGGAAGACGTACTGGATCTTCTGCCGCATCTTCTGGCGTTCGCCGGTGCCCATCGAGAACACGTCGCGGCCGCGGAACCTGACCGACCCCGAATCCGGGGTGAGCAGCTGCATGATGGTGCGCCCGGTGGTCGACTTGCCGCAGCCCGACTCGCCGACCAGCGCCAGCGTCTCGCCGGCGGCGACCTCGAACGATACGTTCTCGACCGCGTGCACCCGGCCGGAGATCCGCCCGAAGAAGCCGTTCCGGACCTCGAAGCGGGTGACCAGATCCTTCACCGCGAGGATCGGCTCGCCCGGCTTGACCGTGTCCTGCGGCTTGGCCGCCTCCGGGGCGACCACCGCGTCCCCGGTCGCGAGCAGCGGGAAGCGGCGCGGCAGGGTCTCGCCGGAGAGCGCCCCGAGCCGCGGCACCGCGGCGAGCAGTGCCTTGGTATAGGGGTGCTGCGGCCGGGCGAAGATCTCTTCGACCGGGCCCTCCTCGACCTTGCGTCCGCCGCGCATCACCAGGACGCGGTCGGCGACCTCGGCCACCACCCCCATGTCGTGGGTGATGAACATCACCGCCATCTCCATCTCGTCCTGGAGCGTCCGGACGAGGCGCAGGATCTGCGCCTGGATGGTGACGTCGAGGGCGGTGGTCGGCTCGTCGGCGATCAGCAGCTTCGGCCGGCAGGCGAGCGCCATGGCGATCATCACCCGCTGCCGCATGCCGCCGGAGAGTTGATGCGGATGGCGGTCGAGCAGACGCTCCGCATCGGGGATGCGGACCTTCTTCAGCATCGCCAGGGCTTCCGCGCGGGCCTCCGCCCGCGACGCGCCGCGATGCATCCGGACCACTTCGGCGATCTGTTCGCCGATCGTGAACACCGGGTTCAGCGAGGTCATCGGCTCCTGGAAGATCATCGCGATGTCGTTGCCGCGCACCGCCGCCATCGCGTCGACGCCCTCGCCGGCGAGATCCCGCTCGATCCCGTCGCGACCGCGGAAGAACAGCCGTCCCGAGGCGATCCGGCCGCCGCCGAATTCGACCAGCCGCATCAGCGCCAGCGAAGTCACCGACTTGCCCGAGCCGGATTCGCCGACGATCGCCAGCGTCTCGCCGGCCGAGAGATGGAAGTCGAGCCGGTCGACCGCGGTGAAGCGGCCTTCTTCGGTGGCGAAGTCGACCGTCAGGCCTTCGACACGGACGAGCGGCTCGGCCGCGGCTTTGGGCAGGGGTGCGTTCATGGGGCGGCTCTCGGGGCGGGCGAAGGTTGCGGTTCGCCGCTCGGGGCGAGGTGGAGATGTTGGCCGATCCGACGGGTCAGCTCGGCGGCTTCCCTCAGATTGCGGCCGCGGGCGGTGAGCAGGGCGGCGAGCGATTCGAACACCGCGACCGCCGCGGTCGGCGAAGCGTGCAGCAACGGGTGTCGGGCGTCGGCGTAGAGCACGAGATCGCAGAACGGCACCAGCGGCGAGGTCGCCGCATCGGTGATGCCGAGGACTCGGGCGCCCTGTCGGCTGATCTGGGCGGCGTGCTCGATCGTCGCCCGCGAGTAGCGCGGCAGGGTCATGGCGACGACCAGATCGCCCCGACCGATCGGGAGCGACCGGTAGACCACCCGCTCCGGCCCACCGCGCCCGTCGAGCACGATCTGGGCACGGCAGAACGGGGCGATCATCGAGGCGAACAGATCGAGCAGGTGCGTGGAGATGCCGAAGCCCAGGAAGGCGACCCGCTCCGCCGTGGTGATCGCCTCGACCGCTTCGCGCCAGACCCGCGTCTCGATGCCGGCCCGGGTCCGGGCGAGGCCGGAGAAGGCGGCATCGAAGGAATCTTCGATCACCCCGATGTCGTCGCGCGGATGGTCGACCTGCGCCTCGAGCTTCTCTTCCGGGCTCATCAGGCGATGGATGTCGGCGATCGCCATGGCCCGGAATTCGGCGAAACCGTCGAGGCCGAGGCGCCGGGTGAATCGATTCACGGTGGCGTTGGACACCCCCGCCGCCCGGGCGAGATCCTCGAGCCCCGCGGTCCCCGCCGCCAGCGGGTTGGTCAGGCAGTGATCGGCGAGCCGTCGGTGCATCGGCGGCATGCCGGCACGTTCGGACAGGATCAGGGACCTGAGTGAGGCGTCTGCCAAGGGAGGCTCCGTCGAGGTGGCGAAAACAAATCACTCATCGGTACGCAGAAGTGCAATCGGAATTTTCATGATCCTGCCGAAGATCTGTGCACGACCCGCCCGACGGCGGGGTGGCGGACGCGGGCCGCCCGGCCCTTCTCCGCGGATCTTCGTGCCGCGTGGCCCGGCCGAAGTGCCGTTGCGACAGCCCGGGTGCGACGATCGGTCGGACCCGCCGTGCCGTCCCGGGCGCCCCTCCGGACCGCCTCAGAGCCGCGCTCCGGTCGAGCGCGGGGTGGCGAGCAGCAGCGTCGTCTCCGACGAGGTGATGCCCGGCACCAGGCGGAGCCGGCGCAGCACCGCGTCGAGATCGGCGAGGCTCTGGGCGGAGAGTTCGACGACGATGTCCCAGCGGCCGTTGGTGGTGTGCACCGCCCCGATCTCGGGGAAGCCGACCAGCGCGTCGATCACCCGGTCGAGCATCCGCCCTTCCACCTCGATCATCGTCAGACCGCGCACCGCCGCGGCGACCGCGTCGGCCCGGAGCACCACGGTGTAGCCGATGATCGTTCCCGACGCCTCCAGCCGCTCCAGCCGCGCCCGCACCGTCGCCCGCGACAGGCCCGTCTCGGCGGCGAGGTCGGAGATCGACCGCCGGCCGTCGTGGCGCAGGATCGAGATCAGTCGCTGGTCGACGTCGTCCATCGGCGAATCCATTTCGGTCGATCGGTTCGACCATGATGATGAGCTGATTTGTCCTTTTTGCCAATCTGATCCGTTCGAACCGCCGGTCGCAGAGGGTAGACTCGGCTCGTCGATGCTGCATTGCGGAAGGAGCGGACGGAACGATGGTGGACACTTGCATCCTGATCGGAGCCCCGGTCGAGGTCGGCACCGGACGGCGTGGCGCCGGCATGGGCGCGGCGGCCTTCCGCGCCGCCGGTTTCGCCGAGAC
>CALFRR010000144.1 GCA_937919435.1 uncultured Alphaproteobacteria bacterium
GGGCTCCCCTGGCCGATCAGCACGTCGACCTGACGCAGCTTGGCGATGATCTCTTTCGGTTGATGACGCTTTCTCGGCATCGGATGGTCCTTCCTTGCTGTCCGTAGACATACATCGGGATGGACCAGTTCGATGGGGGTGGATCACCTCGACGCCCCGCAGAAATTTAAAAGTCAATTTCTCAGGTTCTTCTCCATCGGAATCCGCCACGAACACCCCCTCATTTGAACAATGCTTCAATATCCGCCATAGGCCGGAACAACTTCATCGGCTGATCCGGAAACGGCAAAAAACTCTCGCGCTCGTAGAAGCGCTTCGCGCCTTCGTCCTTGGCGTCCACGATCACCGCAAAGGATGCGATCTCGTTGCGCACGGCCCGGTAGAGCGCGTCCGCGAGAAGAAACCGGCCATATCCTCTTCCCTGGTAGCGCTGATCGACAGCGAGGCGACCCAGCAAGGTCGCCGGGATCAGAGGATAGCGCGGCAGCTTGCGGAGGACGGCTTCCGGCAGTTCCGGAAGCCGCACCGCCGTCGATGAGAGCGTGTAGTATCCGGCGATGCTGCCGTCCTTCAGCATGAGGACAAAGGGCGCCGCCATCTTCTTTCTGGCGTCCTGTCCGGCCTGCGTCTGGAAATATCGGTCGAGCGGCCCTACACCGCTTTCGAACCCCGATCGGTCATGTTGCGGGCCGAGAATCTCGACCCGCAGGATGTCGTCCGCTCCCCCCATTCGTCAGACGCCTGTTCTCTCGCGATAGCGGCGAACGGTGTCTTGCAGTCGGTCGTTGACCGGCCGTGGTTCGACCAGAGCCTGGACGAACGCCTGGCTATCCCGCACCGAAAGCTCCAGATGCTGGTGTTCCTCGATGGCGCGCCGCGCCGCATCCTGCAGGCTCGTCAGGACGAAATCCGTCAAAGAGCGGCCTTGCAGCGCAGCGGCATGTTCGATCAGACGTTTTTGATCAGCAGTCACGCGCGTCTCGAGGCGTTCTCCTCGGGCACGGCTAGTGGAGGATCTTTTTGCTAATTCAGCCATCATTTGATCTCCAATCTAGTCGAGATATGTACGGCCATTGGCCGGAAGAATCAAGATGCAAGGTCGACCATCGGGCGTGGTGGCACCGCCAAGCATGGCAATGAAATGGAGAGCGAGATTTCATCGGGTGGCCCACCGGGAACTCGGTGCCCAGACGCCCAGATATTGTGCGGTGGGCTTTTCACAATCCGCGCTGTCGTTGATGGGTCACGTCTACGAAGTTACGGGGCGACGACGCGGGCCTATCCCAAAGCTCGTTCGACTGACCACGGCGCGACACGGGTGGGGATCGCGACGCACTCACGTGATGCTCCACGCTCTATACCGCCCACGGCCGGTGACCTCGCGCAGGTCCAATATTGCGATCATGTCGAGGGCGGCACGGTGCGTGACGGAGAGTTCGGTCGCGATCATGTCGGTGGTGACGAGCGGCGCGGCGATCACCAACTCGACGAGCTTCGGTAGCTTCGAATTCCCCCGCCGTTTGCCGATCCGCCGCAACAGCGCCTCGCGCGCCGTCAGGCGACGGTCGTGATCCTTGAGCCCGCGCGCCGCCGCTGCTGCGATCGCGTCCACGACGGCGAGCAGGCGGACGACAGGATCACGATGGCGCCGACGCTCCGGCTGGACCGTGCGCAGCCCGAGCGAGATCGCCGCCAGATGCGACGTCGTCTTGCCCCGCGCGCGCAGGAGGTTGCCGGCGAGCAGGCGGCCGAGGCCGGCGTCGTCGGGGAGTGGATCGAGTTGGTCCCAGGCGACGAGGGCGCGGGCTGCGGCGAGCACCGGGGGGAGCGTGTCCGTGTCCTCGACGGTGGCGATCCAGCGTGCCAGACGCGCGCCGCGATCGGGGTCGTGGCGGCGGACGAGAGAGCCCGGCAGGGGAGGGGCCCCGAGTGCTGGCTGAGCGAGGAGGCGGTCGGTGCGGGCGAGCACCGCATCGACTGTTGCGAGCGTTGTTGCCCAGGCGTCGCCGTCGTCTCGATCGAGCTCGGCCGAGGCCTCGTTGGTCTCACCGTCGGCGCGGGTGGGGCTGTCATCGTCGATCAGGTAGCGCCGCCCGATCAGCGCGGCAATGCCGGCGGCCGTCGCCGCCGATTGCGGATCCATGCCGGCAATGCGGCGGCGCAATCGCAAAAGGGCATGGGCACAAGTCAACTCGGGGGAGGGCGCGCGGACGTCGAGACGACTGTCGTGGAGAACCAGGTCATCGAGCTGGACGAGCTCGCCGTCGAGGGCGAGGCTCGAGATCGTGTCGGCGAAGTGAGTCCGTGCAGTCCAACCGTCGCGGATGATGCTTCCCCGCAGCCGCTCGTCGAGGCGGGCGACGGCGTCCTCGGTCGCCGTCAGCGGGAGGGCGAGGTGAGCCCAGGGGAGGGCGTCGAGGCGGAGGGGAAGCGATCGCATCATGTTGGTGAACATGGTGAACGATCAGTAAACGGAAGTGAAGTCGGTATTTACTTCCGATACCCGGACATCGCCTAGTTGGCCCCTATCACCATCGATAAGTACATCTTATCGATGGTGAGCAAACCAAGGCCAGACCAAGTTCGTTGACGGGCAGGAAGCGCGCGCGTAAAGTTTCTCGAACCTACCGACAGGCCGGAGGCGCCATGACCATCACCGTCAAGATCGGCGAGGCCAAGACCCGCCTGTCCGAACTGCTCGCCCGCGTCGAGGCCGGCGAAGAAGTCGTCATCCAACGCGGCAACGAGCCCATAGCCCGGATCACCACGTTGGCCCCCAAGCCCGACGTCACTGCTGCGATCGCCGACCTGCGGGCGCTGCGGGCCAAGGCGCGCCCCGTCACCACCGAAGAAATCCTCGAATGGCGCGACGAGGACCGGAGATACCTGTGAGCTTCGTCGTCGACATTTCGCTCGCCGCCGCTTGGATCCTCCCGGACGAGGCCTCGCCCGAGGGCGACCGGCTTCTCGATGGTCTCCAGGGTTCGGGTGTCGCCACCGTTCCGTCGCTGTTCTGGTACGAGGCGCGCAGTCTTCTGACCACGGCCGAGCGACGCGGGCGTATCGATCTCGGCGCGGCGGCGCTCCACATGGCCGTGGTGCGGCGCCTGCCGATCGTCGACAAGGGGATCGGTGACGACGGGCGGGTTCTCGATCTCGCCCGCAGCCGCAATCTGTCGGCCTACGACGCCACCTATCTGGCGCTCGCCCTCGCCGAACGGTTGCCACTCGCTACCCTCGACCGCCGGCTCGCCGAGGCGGCCCGCGCCGAGGGCGTCACCATTCTGGGGCCGTTGGCATGAGCGACGGCGCCCTGCTCGCCGACCCCGAGACGAAACGCGCCCTCGCCCTCGACGCACTCGCCGCCATCTTGCCCGCCGATCGTCGCGACCGACTGGCGGCCGTCCTCTCCGACGAGGACGTCGCCACGCTGCGCCATCTGGCAAAGCGTGGCATCGGCGACAACACGCTTCGCGCCCTCGCCTCCGATCTCGCCTATCTCGAGGCGTGGTGCCGGGCGGCGGTCGAGGCGCCCTTGCCGTGGCCCGCGCCGGAAAGCCTGGTGCTGAAGTTCGTCGCCCATCATCTGTGGGACCCGACCGAGCGCGCTGCGGATTCCGATCACGGCATGCCGGAGGAGGTGGCGTGCCGGCTGCGCGTCGACGGCGTCCTGCGGGCTGCCGGTCCACATGCGCCGCAGACGGTGCAGCGACGGCTCGCCAGCTGGTCGACGCTGCATCGCTGGAAGGGGCTCGACGGGCCGTTCGGGTCGCCGTCGCTCAAGACCGCGATGCGGCTGGCGGTGCGCGCCGCCGATCGGTCCCGCCGGCGCAAGAGTGCAACCGCCGTCACGCGAGACGTGCTCGACGGGATGCTCGCGACCTGCGGGACGACGTCGCTCGTCGACCTGCGTGATCGGGCGATCCTGCTCGTCGGCTTCGCCTCGGGCGGCCGTCGGCGCTCGGAACTCGCCGACCTTCGCGTCGAGAGGCTGCGCGACGACGAGCCGGTCTTGGCCGATCCGAGAGATCCGGCTTCCGAGCTTCTCCCCTGCATGACGATCCGGCTCGGCCGCACCAAGACGAGTTCGTCCGACGACGATCGTTTCGCGGTGATCGCCGGCGGGCCAGTCGAGGCGCTGAAGGCCTGGCTCGCGGCGGCGCGGATCGAGGCCGGGCCGGTGTTCCGCGGCATCGATCGCTGGGGCAACCTCGACGGCGAGGCGCTCTCGGCACAGACGATCAACGCCATCGTCAAGAAGCGTGCAGGGCTCGCCGGGATCGATGCGGGGAAGGTCTCTGCGCACGGGCTGCGGTCCGGGTATCTGACGGAAGCCGCGCTGCAGGGGGTGTCGCTGCCGGAAGCGATGGCGCAGTCGCAGCATCGCTCGGTGCAACAGGCGACGCGGTACTACGACGAAGCCGGGCGACGGACTGGAAGGGCCGTTCGTCTGTGAAGGGATGGCCCGACGGGCATCGCTCACATTGACCGATCAGAACGAACTCGGAGGTTCCCATGCTCTCTCATCGGTTGCTTCGAAACCACGCGGGCCTCGCGCTCATTGGAGACTACGGAACGCTGCGGCTCTTGCATGAGATCGTCCACGACGTGAACGAGCGATCACCGCTCGTCCGGGACAAGGAGGGCCCTTTCCTCAACATGGCCTATGAAGTTCGCAAGGCCTACGAGGGGCAACGCGAGGTGGTCCAACCGCCGGAGCATTTCGAGGAAATCGGGGTCCGCTACGGAGGGCCATTCCTCTGGCCCGCCCTGCTTCTACAACACCGGATTCTGCGGGAATCGCTCGCCTGGATCGACCACGGCAAGAAGCATCAGGCGATCACCTACGCGCTCGAAGCCGTCATCGAGGAGGCGATCGCCGGGGATTTCGGAGCGCGAGGACCCGCTGTGGTCGAAGCGTGGCGGCGTCTCGATCCGACGAGTCCGGACGTCTGCAATCGGCTCCACACGCGAGGTGCCTTGTTCTGCTCCTGGACCAAAGCCGAACGCCGTCGACTCCTGCCCGATCTATTGAACAGTTTCGACCCTCTCTTCGACATACGTTCGTCGACGTTTCCCGCAGACGGCCGGGGTGGTCTGAGCCCTTCCGATTTCGCTGTATGGGATGGCTACGAGTGGCCCGATCCGAAGATGTGAAGCACGCCGTTTTCGAGATGCGTCGACTACTGTCGTTCCGAGGAGGTCGTGAAGGCACTGAGCGAGAGGCGAAACAGTTCCCCGCTCTTCTCGGCCCTCATCCCGTCAATGATCAGGCCGAGAAATGAAATATCATCGCGCCTTGCCGGCGTACACGCGGCTTGCTGCCTCGCCCGGCGTCATTCCAGCTTTCAGAAGACGTGCCAACGCCGCGCTCTCGGGAAGTGAAACTCCGGCATTGCCACCACGTAGTTCCACCAAGCGGAACTCGGCATCACGTAGCGCGAGCTGAAACTGCATGTCGTGCAACTCGTTCCGGCCGATCATACACGGTCGAATAGCAAATCTTCACGAGACGTGCCAGCGAAGACCTCGGTGGGCGAATGCCCGATCCGATGACCATCTCCTGTCGCCTATTCGGAGACGCGCCGCCGTGGTGGGAGCGACCAGCCGAGCCGGTGGCCGGAAGTCGCGCCGGCGATCAACGCCAAGCCGATACCCTGCACCGGCCCGAGCGCGTGGTGGTAGATCGCCCAGTCGATCAGGATGGCCACAAGCGGATAGACGAAGGTCAGGATGGCGATCACCGACGTGGCGAGGTGGGGATAGGATGCGTACATCAACACATAGGCGATGCCAGTGTGCAACACGCCGACGCCGATGAGCCAGCCCCAGGCGGCGGTCGGGACAACAATGGCCGGAGCCGCAAACGGTAAGAGGAGCACGACGCCGGTCACCGTCTGGCACAACGCCGTCACCTCGGGGCGCTGCCCGCCGATCTGTTTCGCCAGGATCGTCGTGATCGCATAGAGGAAAGCGGCCATGAGCGTCAGTCCGATACCGAGGAGCCATCGCACATCGAGTACCGCACCATTTCCGACTGCACCGCTCGCCAGGGCGACGCCGGTGAAGGCGCAACACATCCAGACGAGTTGCGGAGCGCTGACTCGCTCATTCAGGAACAGGGTGCCGATCAGCACGACGAAGAACGGCTGCACGTGGTAGACGATGGTGGTCGTCGCGATCGTCGTCAGTGAGAATCCGGCGAAAAAGGCCACCCAGTTTAGGACGAGGCAGACCCCGGCCAACGTCGCCACCGCGAGACCTCGCACCGATATCGAGCCTCGGCTGAAGCTACCGCGGACGAGACACCAACCGATGAGAAAAAGGCTGGCGAAGACGCAGCGCCAGAATACTACGGTCGCCGGATCGAGCTTCGTCTCGACGACGAAGGCGCCGACCGTGCCAGTGATCGCCATGGCGAGCGTCAGGCCGAGAGCCGGCGATCGGAGAGCGGTGAGCATTATGGTTCGGTCCATGGAGACGACCTCGATCGCTTGAGTGGCGCCATCCTGACGGGTCGCTATCCCCGCATCAAACGAATAGATTTCGGATAAACTATTCGATATGCTGATGGCATGTCACGACCGCTCGATCTCGATCTTCTCAGGACTTTCGTCACCGTCGTCGAGAGCGGCAGTTTCTCCAATGCCGCACCGCGAGTTGGCCGCAGCCAATCGGCGGTCAGCATGCAGATGCAGCGGCTGGAAGATGATCTCGGCCGTCGGCTCATGGTGCGGCACCCGCGTTCGGTCGTCCTCAACGCGGCCGGAGCCGATCTCCTGGTCCTTGCTCGCCGACTGCTGAAGCTGTCGGACGAGGCACGGGCAATCGTCTCTCGTCCGGAAGATACCGGCACCGTGCGCCTTGGTGTCCCCGACGACTACGCAGCCTTCCTCCTGCCCAGAGCGCTGGCTCGCTTCGCCGAAGAGTGTCCGCGGGTCGAGGTCGAACTCATCTGCGAGCCGTCCCGACAATTGGTACCGGCGATCGACGAGGGGCGGATCGATCTCGCCATCGTCACCCGGCTGCCCGGACAGCCGTTCGAAGTCCTGCGGCGAGAACGCTTCGTTTGGGTCGCCTCTCCCCATCGCGTCGCCTGGACCGATGATCCGCTGCCGGTCGCTCTGTTCGAAACCGGTTGCGCGGCTCGCATGCACGTTGTCGAAGCGCTGACCGAGGCCGGCCGCGCCTATCGCTCGACCTATTCGAGCGCCAGCCTCGTCGGGCTCTGCGCCGCGGTCGAGGCCGGGTTGGCGGTCGCCGGGCTCGCCGCGTCGAGCGTGCCGGCGACACTCGCGGTGATCGGCGCGGCAGAGGGCCTCCCCGCTCTGCGACCGCTGGAGATGAGCCTGATCCGCAACACGGCATCGGATACTCCGGCCATGCACCTACTGGAGGACTTTCTCCGCAGAGAACTCGTTAGAGACAGCGAATTGGAGACCGCATGACGATCCGATCCGAAGAGATGGCGCATGCGGTGGGTTTTAGCCAGAACCTCTGTGGGGCCAGTAATCGTCGCTATTCACATGCGGGCGCCGTGCCGCCGGGGCGAGACCCAGGCTTTTCTCGAACTGAGAAGGCTGGCGCGGAATGAAGGGCTCGCGACGGCGGTGGACTCCATCACTCGCATGACGCGTTCGATTCGATTGAGCCGAGCCGTCTGTCGAACCTGTGACCGAGGCGCCGACGGTGGCTCGCCACGTGTCCGGGGGTGCTCTCGCGGTTCCGTGTCGGAGCCGCGGCGCCAGCGCTCGCCGGAGGGGACGAAGGGGCCCTTCGGCGGCTCACCCGTATGCGCGCGTTCGGCGGAGTAGACGAAAGTATCATGATGCGTGAGTATCTCACCGCATTGCCTCGGTTCCGAAGACTCGGTATGCATATGGTATCGATACCACATCGATGTCGAACCGTTTGGCGTCCAAGGGAGGACGGGCGCCGACCTCGGGGCCGACATGGACCGCGGGATCCCTTCGAACCCACGCCGGCGTCTGCCGTGCGGAGTCGTCGTGATCCGGCGCGGACGTGCGCGGCCACGGGAAGGTCGGCGAACCGCATGCCGTCCGATCCGATGCCTGCGTCGATCGCGACGGCCCGTCAGGAGGACCCGACGCCGTCGGGCGCCATTGGAGGGAAGTCATGAAGTATCGCGCAACGACAATCGTTCTGGGGGGGTGCCTGCTCGCCGTTCCTGCCCTTGCTGCCGATCTCGCCAAGAAGGCGCCGGCCGCCGCGAACTGGGTCCGCGTCTGCGATGCCTACGGCGCAGGCTATTTCTACATTCCCGGCAGCGAGACCTGCCTCAAGATCGGCGGCTTCGCCCGCGCCCAATATACCGGCTATTCGACCGATTCTTCCGCCGGCGGCGTCTGGGGCGGTCATCGCAATCAGCATTCGATCGGCACCGCCGCCGTCGGCGATCTCCAGATCGACGCGCGCACGCAGACCGAACTCGGCCTGCTGCGCTCGTTCGTCGAGATCGAGGTGGCGACGGGAACCGGCGCTTCGACCTCCACCGTGACGCTCGACAAGGCCTTCGTGCAGTTCGGCGGCCTGACCGCCGGTCGCGCGACGTCGTTCTTCGACTTCTATACCGGCTCGACGCTCAACGTGTTCTGGGAAGGACCGGTGTCGGATTCCAACACCAACCTCTTCGCCTACACGTTCTCCTTCGGCAACGGCCTGAGCGCGACGCTCTCGCTCGAGGATTCGAGCACCAACGGACGTCGCGACAACACCGCCGGCCTCTACGGCGGCATCCATTCGCCCGATCTCGTGGCCAATCTCGCCGTCGCCCAGAGCTGGGGCAAGGCGCAGATCATGGGCGCGCTCCACGACGACTACGCGCTGACGAGCGTCGGTCCGTCGCGGCTCGGCTGGGCGATCGGCGGCGGCGTCGAGGTCAATCTGCCGGCGCTCGGCGCCAAGGACGTCGTCGATCTCCAGGTTGCTTACGGTCGCGGTGCCATCGGCTACGTGTCGCAGTCCTGGGCCTCGGCGGCAACCGGAACCACCCGCGACTTCGACGTCGACGCCGCCGGTGTCCATCAGGCCTCGGCCTGGGGGATCAACGGCGGTGCCAAGCATTGGTGGACGCCGAAGGTGAACACCGCGCTGACCGCGGGCTGGGCGAAGTACGCGCCGGGCCTCTCGGATGCCGGCTTCCGCCAGATCGACCTCGCCGCCAACGTCGGTTGGATCCCGGTGACCGGCCTGACCGTCACCGCGGAAGTCGAATATCGCAACGTCGATTTCACGTCGCCCGCCTACAAGGACCAGAGTGGCCTGATCGGCGCGCTGCGCATCGAACGTTCGTTCTGACGAACGTCGGTCGGCTCGGCCGGGTCGTCGCCCGCGACGTCGCCCCCTGCGGATCGCCCCGGTGGTCCGGTCGAGCCTCCCGGCAATCGAACACGACAATGAAGAGGTTGCGGTTCGCATCGAAATATGAAATCGATACCACAACCCTGCTCGAGAAAGTGGGAAACGAACATGTCCGAGATCAATGCAGCCGCGGCCATACTCCCGCATGTCGGTGGTTTGGACAACATCGTCAGCGCCGCGCATTGCGCCACGCGTCTGCGTCTGGTGCTGAAGGATGCGACCCGGATCGACAAGGCCGCCCTCGAGGCGATCGACGCGGTCAAGGGCACGTTCCAGAGTGGCGGCCAGTTCCAGATCGTGATCGGCCAGGGCGCGGTCAAGCGCGTCTACGAGGACCTCGTCGGCCTCGGTGCCAAGGCGGTCTCCACCGAGGAGGCCAAGGAGGACGCGGCGGTCAATCTCAATCCGCTGCAGCGCTTCGCTCGCCTGCTCTCCAACATCTTCGTGCCGATCATTCCGGTGATCGTCGCCTGCGGTCTGCTGATGGGCGTGCTCGGCATGGCCAAGACCCTGGGCTGGCTCTCGGGTCAGTCCTCGCTCTTCCAACTGCTCGATCTGGTCTCCAACACCGCCTTCGTGTTCCTGCCGATCCTCGTCGCCTTCTCCGCGGCGCGCGAATTCCGTGTCAGCCCCTTCATGGCGGCGGCGCTCGGCGGCATCATGATCCATCCGGCGCTGCAGAACGCCTGGACCGTCGGCACCGGTATCAAGGAATACTGGGACCTCTTCGGCATGCCGATCGCCAAGCTGGGCTACCAGGGCACGGTTCTGCCGATCCTGATCGCCGTCTGGGTGATGAGCCACGTCGATCGTCTGGTGCGTCGCGTCGTGCCCGACATGCTCGACATCGTGCTGACGCCGTTCCTGACCCTGCTGATCTCGGCCTTCTTCGCCCTGACCGTCCTCGGCCCGGCCGGCCGCATCGTCGGCGACGGGATCTCGATCGGCCTGCAGACGCTCTATGCCCACGGCGGCATCCTCGCCGGCCTGATCTTCGGCGGCGTCTATTCGGCGATCGTCGTCACCGGCGTCCACCACTCGTTCCATGCGATCGAGGCCGGCCTACTCGCCAATCCCTCGATCGGCGTCAACTTCCTGCTGCCGATCTGGGCCATGGCCAACGTCGCCCAGGGCGGCGCGGCCCTGGCGGTGTTCTTCCGCTCGAACGACGTCAAGGTGAAGCAGATCGCGCTGCCGGCCTCGCTCTCCTGCCTGCTCGGCATCACCGAGGCGGCGCTCTTCGGCATCAACCTGCGCTTCGTCCGTCCCTTCGTCGCCGCGGCGGTCGGCGGCGCGGTCGGCGGCGCCTTCGTGGTGGCGACCAAGGTCGGTATGACCGCGGTCGGCGTCACCGGCATTCCCGGCATCGCCATCGTCCAGCCGTCGACCATTCCGAGCTACCTGATCGGCATGGTCGTGGCCTTCGGCACCGCCTTCGCGGGGTCTTGGCTCTTCGGGCTGAAGCCCGAGGAACGCTGAGTCCTCCTGCCCGCGTGGGAGACCGGGGCGCGCGCGGCCCCCGGTCGTCCGCCGACCGAGACGAGTGAAAGCCCGTGAACACCGACGACCAGACTCCGTTCGACCTCGACATCGACCCGTGGCGCCCCGTCTTCCACGTCGCGCCGCCGGCCGGTCTCCTCAACGACCCCAACGGCCTCGTCTTCTGGCAGGGGCGCCATCACGTCTTCTTCCAGTGGAACCCGAAGGGCTGCACCCACGAGAACAAGTCCTGGGGGCATCGCGTCAGCGCCGATCTCGTCCACTGGGAGACGATGCCGATCGCGCTCGAGCCGAGCGAATGGTACGAGACCCACGGCTGCTACTCCGGCTCGGCGGTCGTCGACGGCGACGATCTCGTCCTGATCTATACCGGCAACGTGCGCGACGCCGAGGGTCGGCGCGAGACGCGCCAATGCCTCGCCCGATCGCGCGACGGCAAGCAATTCTCCAAGCTCGGTTCGGTCATCGACGGTCCGCTGCCCGGCTACACCACCCACTTCCGCGACCCGAAGGTGACGCGCGTCGGCGACGGCTGGCGCATGGTGCTCGGGGCGCAGACCGACGGTCTCCAGGGCACCGTCCTGCTCCTCGCGTCGACCGATCCGGCGCGATGGGAGGCCGTGACCGAACTGCTCGAAGCGGGCGAGCACGGCTACATGTGCGAGTGTCCCGATCTCTTCCGGCTCGACGGAGAGGACGTGCTGCTCGTCTGCGAACAGCGCGAGACGAAACCGGGCAAAGGCTCCGGCAACGTCGCCGGCTGGATCGCCGGCCGGCTCGATCCGGCGAGCCTCGCCTTCGACCACGGCGCCTTCCGGCGCCTCGACCACGGCCGCGACTTCTACGCGCCGCAGACCTGGGAGGCGCCCGACGGTCGGCGCCTGATGCTGGCCTGGATGGGACTACCCGAACAGGACGACGCGCCGACCGTCGCCCACGGCTGGTTTCACTGCCTGACGCTGCCGCGCGAACTCCGGCTGGTGGACGGCCGACTGCTGCAGAGCCCCGCCGTCGAGCTCGAAGCGCTGCGCGGTCCCGCCCGCCGCGTTCGCGCGCCGATCGTGTCCGGCGAGCGCGACTTCCCGGAACTCGTCGGCGAGACGTACGAACTCGCCGTCGCGCTCGACCCGCGGGAGACGGCCGATCTCGCCTTCGACCTGCGGGTCGCGGGCGAGGAGGCGACCTCCGTCGAGATCGACCGCGCCGGCGGCGTGGTGCGCCTGACGACGCGGGATCGAGAGGGGACGACGGTCGCCCTCGGCGAGGCGCCTCTCGACGGACCGGTCGATCTGCTGCGCGTCTTCGTCGATCGCAGTTCGATCGAGGTCTTCGTCGGAGACGGACGGATCGTCCTCTCGGCTCGAATCTATCCGAGTCCCGGCGCGACGGGCGTGCGGGCCCGCTCGATCGGCGGCGCGGTCGTCGCCGGCATCACCTTCTGGCCGCTCGCGCCACGACCGACCGCGGAATGACATCGGAGGCCGTCGAAGCCCCGCCACCGGGAGAACGTGCGATGAAGCTCTTCAAATTCCTCCGCGGGGACGGCCCCGCGACCGCGCCGCAGGACGAAGACCCCGACCGCGTGACGCTCGTCGCGCCGATCGGCGGTCGCCTGGTCGAGCTCGACGAGGTGCCCGATCCCGTCTTCGCCGGGCGGATCCTCGGCGACGGCTTCGCCATCGATCCGAGCGAGGGCGTGCTGCGGGCGCCCTTCACCGGAGAGGTGACCAGCGTGCACGCCGCCCGCCATGCGGTGACGCTGCGCGCGAAGAACGGCGCCGAGGTGCTGATGCATATCGGCGTCGACACCGTCGCCCTGGGCGGCAGAGGGTTCCGGGCCCATGTGAGCCGGGGCGATCGGGTGCGGGCGGGCGATCCGCTCGTCACCTTCGATGCGGCGAGCCTGCGCGCCTCGGTGCCCTCCCTCGCCATCCCGGTCATCCTGACCGACGGCGACGACTTCGTCATCGAAGCGCGCGCCGCGACCGGCACCGTCGCCGCCGGCGAGCGCTGCTGCGTGCTCGCGCCCCGACCCGCCGCGGCGCCGGACGAGCCGTCAATCGGCGCCGCCGACGTCACGGGCGAGGCGGTCGTCCGCCGCGTCGCGGAAGTGTCGGACCCGTTCGGCATGCACGCCCGGCCCGCCGGCATCGTCGCCGGCCATGCCCGCGCCGCGCCGGTCGCGGTCACCGTCTTCCTCGGCGATCGCCGGGCCGACGCGCGCAGTTCCGTCTCGCTGATGCTGCTCGGCGCTCGTCAGGGCGATCGGCTGATCGTCGAGGCGGCGGGCCCCGAGGGCGCGGCCGCGGTGGACACGATCGTCGCCTTCGTCGGCGAGCCGACCGAAGACCCGGTGTCGGACGGCGACGCGGCCTCCGCTCCGGAGGAGCCGGCCGCCACCCCCGTCGTGCCGCCGCCACTCGCTCCCGGCGAGGCCCTGGTGCTCGACGGCGTGACGGCGGCGCCGGGACAGGCGGTCGGTGTTTCGCGCCGCTTCGTGCGCGAGACGCTCGCCTTCGACGAGGCGAGCGACGACCCGGCGCGGGAGCGCGCCGCCCTCGACGATGCCCTCGCCGGAGCTCGGGCGGCGGTCGCCGCGACGCTCGCCGCGCTCGGCGAGGACGACGGGCCCGGCCACCACGGCGGCGCGCGCACCGAGATCCTGACGGCTCATCTCTCCTTCCTCGAGGATCCGTTCCTCAGGAGCACGGCGGATGCCGCGATCGAGGCCGGCAAGTCCGCCGCCCATGCCTGGACGCGCGCCGTCGACGCCCAGATCGTCGAACTCCGGGCGCTCGGCAATCGCGTGCTGGCCGAACGCGCCACCGATCTCGAAGACATCGGGCAGCGCGTGCTCCGACTGATCCTCGGTCTGCCGGAGGAGACGCTCGACCTCGCGGAAGACACCGTCCTCTTCGCCGAGGATCTGCTGCCCTCGCAGTTCGCCGCCCTCGACCTCGATCGTCTCGCCGGCCTGTGTCTCGCCGCCAGCGGGCCGACGTCGCACGTCGCCATTCTCGCCGCCGCGCGCGGCATCCCGGCGATCGTCGCGACCGGTCCGGGCGCCCTGCGGGTTCCCGACGGTCAGAGGGTGATCGTCGAGGCCGAGGGCGCGCGCGTCCGGATCAACCCCGCGTCGGACGAGGTCGAAGCGACCGAGGCACGCATCCGTCGCCGCCGGACCCGCCGTGCCGAGGCGCTTCGGCAGGCCGACGTCGAATGCCGCATGGCCGACGGCACGCGCATCGAGGTGGTCGCCAATCTCGGATCGCTCGCCGACGTCTCCCGTGCGCTCGCCGCCGGCGCGGAAGGCTGCGGCCTCCTGCGCAGCGAGTTCCTCTATCTCGACCGCACCGTCGCGCCGACCGAGGACGAACAGCACGCCCGCTATCAGGCGATCGTCTCGGCGCTCGGCGGACGTTCGGCGATCATCCGCACGCTCGACGCCGGTGCCGACAAGGACGTGCCCTACATCCACCTGCCGACCGAGGACAACCCGGCGCTCGGCCTGCGCGGCATCCGCACCAGCCTGTGGCAGCCGGAGATCCTGCGCTCCCAGATCCGGGCCCTGCTCCGGGTCGAACCCGCCGGCGCCTGCCGTATCCTGTTGCCGATGATCTCGACGCTCGCCGATCTGCGGACCGTCCGGGCGGTGATCGAGACCGAACGCCTGGCGCTCGGCCGCGAGACGCCGGTCGAGATCGGCATCATGGTGGAAGTGCCGTCGGCGGCGTTGCTCTCGGCGCATTTCGCGGCGGAAGTCGACTTCTTCTCGATCGGCACCAACGACCTCACCCAGTACGCGCTCGCCATGGATCGCTGCAATCCGCGGCTCGCCCAACAGCTCGATCCGTTCCATCCGGCGGTACTGAAGCTGATCGCGCTGGCGGTCGAGGGGGCGCGGAGGCACGGCCGATGGGTCGGCGTCTGCGGCAATCTCGCCTCGTATCCGATCGCCGCGCCGCTGCTGATCGGCCTCGGCGTGACCGAGCTCTCGGCCGGCGCGGAGGCGATCCCGGAGATCAAGGCGATGGTGCGCGGCCTCGCCATGGAACGGTGCGTCGCGGTCGCGCGTGCGGCGCTCGAGCTCGGAAACGGATCGGACGTTCGCCGTCTGCTCGCGACCGAGTGGCCGGATTTCTGAACGATCGCACGGAGCGACCGACGGCGGCCCGACCGGCGGCCGTCACGCCACGGACTCAGGGAGTGAAGGCAACATGATCCTCGTGACCGGTGAAACCATCGTCGACTTCATCGAATCCGGCCGCTCCGGCGACAGCCGCACCTACCAAGCCGTCATCGGCGGGTCGCCGCTGAACGTGGCGACGGCGCTGGCGCGGCTCGGCCGTGCGGTCGCCTTCTTCGGGGCGATCTCGACCGATCGCTTCGGTCGCGACGTGATCGATCGGCTCGCCCGGGAGGGCGTCGACACCAGCCTGGTGCGGCGCACGGACCACCCCGCGCCGCTCGCCTTCGCCTCGCTCGACGACGAGGGCGTGGCGCACTACACGTTCAGGCTCGTCGGGTCGGCCGATCTGTCGCTCGGCGTCGACGATCTGCCCGAGACGCTGCCCGAGTCGATCGACTGCCTCCACTTCGGTTCGGTCGCGGCGGCGGTCGAACCGAGCGCATCGGCGCTCGTGGCGCTCGTCGAGCGCTACGGCGACGATCGGGTGGTGTCGTTCGACCCCAACGTCCGTGCCGCCGTCATCCCCGATCGCGGTGCCTGGCTCGCCCGCTTCGACGCGCTGCTGCCGCGCCTCGACGTCCTCAAGGCGAGCGCCGAGGACGTCGCCTGGATCTTCGGCACCGACGACATCGAAGCCGTCGCGCGGACGTGGTCGCGCATCGGTCCGAAGCTCGCGGTGATCACGGCCGGGGCCGAGGGCGCGGTCGCCGCCGTGCGGGGGGAGGTGGTGCGGATGCCGGCCGCGCCGGTCGACTGCATCGACACGATCGGCGCCGGCGACGCCTTCCAGGGCACGCTGCTCGACGGCATCGCCTTCCACGGACTGATGAGCAAATCGGCCCTGGCCGAACTCGATCCGGTGTCGCTGCCGTCGTTGCTACGGCCGGCGATCGCCGTCGCGGGCCGGGTCTGCGAGCGGCGCGGCGCCGATTTTCCCCGCGGCGCCGAGATCGCCGAACTCCTGTCGAAGTGAACGGCCTCGCGCCACCCCGGCGATTGACGGCCGGGTCCGGGGTGCGCAGACTGTCCGCCCGCACAGGGCCGACGAGGCCGCGCCGATGCCGGCTCGGGCGGGCGTTCCGGGAGGAACGCGTCATCTGCGGACGAGGTGCGCGGAACGGGCGGTCCGTTTCGTTTCGCCTCGTCGGACGGCGACCGCCGACACTCGGGATCCGATGCCTCGACAGAACCTCAACATCCGTCAGCTCGCCGAGAAGGCCGGCGTTTCGACGTCGACCATTTCGCGGGTGCTGAACAACTCCGGCTACGTTCGGCAGGAGGTGCGCGCCCATGTCGAGCGCATCATCGCCGAGACCGGCTACATCCCGAGCGGCATCGCCAAGCACCTGAAGAGCAGCCGATCGAACATGGTCGGCGTGATCATTCCGCGCATCAACTCCTTCGCCTCGAGCGAGATCACCGCCGGCATCTCGACCGAACTCGCCGAGAGCGATCTCATGACCATCCTCGGCAACTCGGCGAACTCGCCCGAGGCCGAAATGAACTACATCGAGATCTTCAAGCGGCAGCGCGTCTGCGGCGTCATCATCCTGGCGACGGTTCTGACCGAGCGCCATCTCGAGGCGATGAAGGACCTCGGCGTTCCGGTCGTGGTCGTCGGCCAGGACGCGAGTGCATCCGGATTCCCTTCCGTTCTGCAGGACGAACGCCGTGCGGTGCGCCAGATCACCGATTACGTCCTGCGCTGCGGCCATCGCCGGATCGGTCTCGTCGGCGTCGCTGATTGGGACATCCAGGTCGGTTGCGAGCGCAAGGGCGGCTGGGTCGACGCCCTCGAGGCGGCGGGCATCGAACCTCGTCCCGAAGACGTGGCGCTCGGCGGTTTCGACCTGACCGACGGCGCCGCCGGCATCGACCGCATCGTGCCGTTCGTCAGCGACACGACGCCGACGGCGGTCGTCGCCGTCACAGACCGCCTGGCGATCGGGGCGATGAGCCGCCTGCTGGAACGTCGTACCCGCGTGCCGGACGAGATTTCCGTCGTCGGGGTCGGCGACATCGACGTCGCTTCTGCCTACCGGCCCAAGTTGACGACCATTCACTTCGATTATTTCGGGACCGGCAAGGCGGCGGCCGAGATGCTGATCGCGACGCTCGACGGCGCGACGAACGAACTGCGTCGCATCATGCCCTTCGATCTGCGCATCCGCGACAGCGTCTCGATCCTCGACTGACACGGGGATGAGACGTGTTCGACAATGAATAGTTTCCCGTGGGCCGAGTACGACGTGAAGGACCGGACCTCTCGACCCAAAAGGTCAGACCGGGTACGGACCCGATCATCTGCTTCGACGTCGAATGGTCTCCGAGGGGTATTCGCCGACGATCCCAAAGTACTCACCTGCGAAACGTCCAGTGTTGCTGAAACCCCATTTGCGAGCTGCGTCGGTGATCGTCGGCGTCGCGCCACTCTCCAGATCGCGATGTGCTCCCTCGAGGCGCGCACGCCTCAGAAGTTGATGCGGAGGCGTGCCGACGTGCTTGCGAAAGCCGGCTTGCAGGAGCCTGACGCTGATTCCCAACTGTTCGGCCAAGTCGTGGATGGAGAGCGGTCGCTCCTGGGTTCGAATGATGTCCACCCCCCGCAACACCAGGTCTTTGGATGCCGTCAATGTGGCGTGAGGGGGTGACGACATAGAACGGGCAGAAAACCACGCTAAGCGGACATAGAGTGAACA
>CALFRR010000145.1 GCA_937919435.1 uncultured Alphaproteobacteria bacterium
GTTCGGCCTTCATCGGCCAGGTGCCGGAACTCGTCATGAGTTGGGTCGACACGCACCTCGTTCACCGACGCGACGGCGCGGCTCACGTCGCGTCCGGGCTCAGTGGTTGGCTGCCGACGCGGACGGCCGCCGTGACGGGGGCGGCCGGGAGAGCGATCGAAGGTGGGGGGGCGGAGATGTCGAAGCGACGGCAGTTGCTGTCGCGGCAGAGAGGTGAGCGGCCCCCGCGGCAGGGGGGCAATGCATGACCGCCGAGGATTGCTCAATCATCCTGTTCGACGGCGAGGCCTTCCACCAGTTGGAGAATCAGCGCTCGCTTGGCCGAGCCGGCGATTCGGTTGAAGGCTCGGTTGAGCTCCCACCCCTCGGGGGTTTCGAGGAAGCGTTTGAGGGTTGCCGCCTCGTCATCTGCAGCCGGATCGAAGATGACGAACGCCTCCTCGTCGGCGTCGGCGCAGAGCCATGCGATCGGGATCTCCAGCGCCCGGGCGAGGTCGACCAGCTTGCGCGCCGAGACCCGCGTCGTCGCGCGCTCGTAGAACGAGATGGCCCGCTCGGTATCGCCCGTGAGCGCCGCAAGGCCCCTCTGAGTGAGCCCGCGTGCTTGGCGATGGTGCCGGAGGCGGGCCGCGACGGCGCGGTCGGCGTCAGTGATGCGGGGCGGGGTGTCGGGCATGGGGCCGTGGGCTCGCGGCGGCGCTGGTTCGGGACGAAGGTATCTGTGGGTGAAAGAGCGCTCTGGGCAAGGGATAGCAGTTCTTGCGGGCGTTTGGTCCATTGCAGGAGGTCGACTGACTATTCCTATAGCGCGATGGGAGGAGGCAGATGGTGCACGTATTGGAACCCCCAAATCGTTCGTGATCGGGAAGTCGGCCATTCTCACCCAGCAAATTCGCTGGGGGGCGTTTGCGATCGCCCATATTCATTCTTGCCGCCGACTCTGGAGCCGAAGTCTTCGATTCGGGAATTGCTGAGGATTGATCTGTGATGGGCTCGTTGGCAGGTAAGGAACCGTTAACCAATAAGTTCTTGCCAGAATCGCGCATTTCCGTATCGTCACGACAAAGAGTCCGAAACGGCGATTTTTTCGTGACGAGAGATGCGAACGTGAACACGCTCCGAATGCCCCCCGCAGATGGTGGTGCGACCGTCGACATGATGATTGGCGAACAGGCGCGCCTGCTGAGTTCCCAACTCCAGGCGATGAGCGAAGCGCTCTTCCCACCGACGTCCCAGAAGACGCTTCGGCGTTTCACCTCCGGCGAGGCCGCTCGCCTGATGGGCATTTCCGACTCGACCCTCCGTAAGATGACACTTGCTGGAGAAGGCCCGCAACCCGATCTCACCCATTCTGGACGGCGTCTCTACACGCTATCTCAGATCAACGAGATCCGTGCCCTGCTCGCCGCGTCGGCGCGCGGGCGGGACGCGCGTGAATTCGTTCCACATCGTTCCGGCGGCGAGCATCTTCAGGTCATCGCAGTGACCAATTTCAAGGGTGGATCGGGAAAGACGACGACCTCGGCCCACCTCGCGCAGTACCTCGCTCTGCAGGGATATCGGGTTCTCGCAGTGGACCTCGATCCGCAGGCCAGCTTGTCGGCGCTTCTCGGCGTGCTGCCGGAGACGGATGTCGGCGCCAACCAGACACTCTATGCCGCGATCCGCTATGACGAAGAGCGGAAGCCGCTCCGCGAGGTGGTTCGGAAAACTTATTTCGATGGCCTGGATCTGGTGCCGGGTAATCTCGAACTGATGGAGTTCGAGCACACGACACCGCGTGCTCTCTCTCGCGGAGGCCAGGGCGAGGGTTCGGTGTTTTACCTCAGGATCGCCGAGGCGCTCGCCGATGTCGCCGATCGATACGATGTCGTGGTGATCGACTGCCCCCCCCAGCTCGGATACTTGACGCTGAGTGGACTGTGCGCGGCGACGGCGGTCACGATCACGATCCATCCGCAGATGCTGGATCTCGCTTCGATGAGCCAGTTCCTGCTCATGACGCATGATCTGCTTTCTGTGGTCCGTGAGGCCGGTGGCCACCTGCAATACGACTTCATTCGATATTTGGTGACTCGCTACGAAGCGCAGGACGGACCGCAGACGAAGGTCGTCGCCTTCCTCCGCAATCTCTTTGGCGACCATGTTCTCACCAACCCGATGGTGAAGAGCACCGCGATTTCAGACGCGGGGCTGACCAAACAGACGCTCTACGAAATCGGTCGAGAGAACATGACCCGGTCGACCTACGACCGTGCGATGGAAGCGCTCGACGGGGTTAATGGCGAGATCGAGAGTCTGATTAAGGCGGCTTGGGGGCGGAGCGCATGACTTTGATTGCTCGCAGCCCGAGCTTTTCGGCGAGGATGCTCGGCCGTCTGGCCGTAGCGTTGGGAGCTCCCAACAGCTTGGCTTGGCGAATGGTCGGCCCCTCGCATGAGAACAATGTTCGAAAGGTCGATTTGCCATGAGCCGCAAGGACACGGTGAACTCGCTGTTCATGACCAAGTTGGGAGCTCCCAACCCACCGCCCGCTCAGGACAAGGAGCGAGTGCGCAGTGGTGCCATCTCTGCGATGGGAAGTTCGCTGCAGCAGCTCGCGGACGATGCGAAGGCTGCGTCTCGGCTGCAGGAGCAGTTGGCCGCCGGCCAAGTCGTGATCGAACTCGACCCCGCTCTGATCGATGGATCGATGGTTCGTGATCGACTGACGCTCGAGGTCGATCCGAGCTTCGATGCTCTCGTCGAGAGTATCGATGTCAGCGGGCAGCAGGTCCCTATTCTTGTTCGGCCTCATCCGAAGGAGATGGGGCGATACCAAGTCGCCTACGGTCATAGACGCCTGCGGGCCGTGGCTCGCCTTGGCCGATCAGTTCGGGCCGTCGTTCAAAAAATGACGGACGATGAGTTGGTCGTTGCCCAGGGCAAAGAGAACCTTGAGCGCAAGGATCTCTCCTTCATCGAGAAGGCTCTCTTTGCCCGTCGCCTTGAAGACATGGGGTTCGAACGGGCCGTGATCGTCGCTGCCTTGTCGACCGACAAGGGTGATCTCAGCCGTTACATTTCGGTCGCGAGGATGATCCCCGAGGATCTCCTGATCGATATCGGCCCGGCCGGAAAAGCCGGTCGCGCACGATGGCTCACCGTCGCCGAAAGACTCGAGCTCGCCGGTGTCGCCGAGAGGCTCGCTGAACTCCGCACCTCTGAGCAGTTCCGCGCCAGCGATTCCGATGGCCGCTTCGCTTTGGTCTTCGGTTCTCTCACCTCGAGCGCCCCGCGTCACGAGCGTTCGGTGACCGAGTGGTCTACCCCCGCTGGCATGAAAGCGGCGCGAGTCGAATACGGCCGAGGCAAGACCACTCTAACCATCGATGAGCGCTTCGCGCCCAAGTTTGGAGCTTTCGTCGCCTCACGGCTCGACGAACTTCATCGGCGGTTCTTGGAGGAAGGAGGCCAAACTCAGGGTGAGGGGTGACTCGGAGCAGCCCTGCCGGTTTCGAACGTGTCAACAAAGAGGTAGTCCGCAAAGAAGAAAGGCCCCCGAAACGACGTTCCGGAAGCCCATCTCTCTAGTTTGGCGACTGAGAGAATCACACTTCCGCGAATCGCTGTCAAGGTTTTAGAACCCGTCGGCTTGTCGTTGACGGCGAGCAGATTTTCTTTGCCCGAACAAAGGCAAAGGCATCATGCAGCCCTATCAGTCCAGAACGCCCTTCGGAGGGCGATCGCTGACGCTTGCCCATGTGACAGCGCAGTCCAAGGCGGAGGCGCGAGCCCCGGAAAAGGTTGTCCACAAGTGGGAGGTCTTCCGTTCGATCTGCACTGCCAAAGCCAAACTCGGGGTCTCCGAGAGGGCGCTGGCGGTGCTCGACGCGCTTCTGAGCTTCCACCCAGAGACTACGCTGTCGGGCGACAGGCTCGTGGTGTGGCCGTCGAACCGGCAGTTGGCGCTCCGGGCCCACGGCATGGCGCCGGCGACCCTGCGCCGTCACATCGCGGGCCTGGTCGACGCTGGCCTCGTCGTGCGTCGCGACAGCCCCAACGGCAAGCGCTACGCCCGCAAAGGGGAGGGGGGCGAGATCGATCAGGCCTTCGGCTTCGATCTGACGCCGCTGGTTGCCCGCGCCGAGGAGATCGAGAGCCTGGCCGAAGAGGTCCGCGCTGCCGATCGGGCGCTGCGGCTGGCGCGCGAGCGCATCACCATCTGCCGCCGCGACATCGCCAAGATGATCGCCGCCGGCCTCGAGGAGGGCGTCGTGACGCGCAGAGAGGGCAGGGGGCCGGCCGACTGGAGCGAGGTCCACGCCCATTTCCGCTCGATCGTCGAGGGCATTCCGCGCAACGCCGGGCTCACCGAACTCGAAGGGATCGCCGAGGATCTCTCCACGCTTGCCGACGATGTGTTCATGCTGTTGGAAACGCATGGAAAAGACGAGAATACGAGCGCCGATGAGTCTCAAATTGAGCGTCACATACAGAATTCAAACCCACACCCCTCTACTGAACTTGAACCTCGCTTCCAAAAAGTGAGGGCGGCGAGGGCAGAGATCGAACCACGAGCACAGAATCTTGTGGATGGCACGTTCCCCTTGGGGATGGTGCTCCAGGCCTGTCCCGACATCGTCGACTATGCCCGGGACGGCATCTCCAACTGGCGCGACTTCCTGGCGACTGCGGCCGTGGTGCGGCCAATGTTGGGGATTTCGCCGAGCGCCTGGGAGGAGGCGAGGGCGATCCTCGGCGAGGTTCAGGCGGCGGTCGTCGTCGCGGCGATCCTACAGCGCCATGCGATGATCGCTTCGGCCGGTGGATACCTGCGCAGCCTGACCCGCAAGGCGGAGGAGGGCGGCTTCAGCCTCGGCCCGATGCTGATGGCGCTGATCGGCAGCAGGAAGCGCGAGAAGGTGAGGGCGTAAGCACGGATCGAACAGGTGTAGGCCCTCGGTCGCCGGTGTCACGTCGCTGGTTCTTTCCCACCGATTCCGTCGTCGAGATCCGCGATCAGGTTTCGCAGCCAGAGACCGGCGGGATCGGCGTCACTCCTTCTATGCCAGACGAGCCGGTATTCGATCGGCGGAAGTGGCAGGGGAATGTCGAACGCACGGTACTCACTGGGGGCGAGGATCGGCAGCAATCGAGCCGGTATGGAGGCGACGAGGTCGGTTTCGCACAAGGCCGCGACGTTGGAGGAGAAACTCTGGGTTCGCACGGCGATCCGGCGAGTGAGGCCCCGTTCGCTGAGCGCCGCATCGACGGCGCTCCTGCCTGGGTCCTTCATCGAAACGACGACGTGCGAGTGGGCGAGATAGTCGTCGAGCGTCACGGGCGAACCATCGTGCGCTCGGCCGAGAGGGTGGCCCTCGGCGACGAGACCGACCAGACGATCCATGAAGAGAATGCGGGAGCACCACGGTGCCGGCGGCGGAGACGTACCCCAGAAACTGCAATCGATCTCGCCGGCCTCGAGATCGGCGAGGGTCGAAGCCCCGACGGGCAGGAGATCGAGCGAACAGCCGGGTGCTGCACGCCGGAACCGACCTACGAGCTCCGGAACCAGGGCAAGGTTCGAATAGTCGCTGCCGGCGACGCGGAAGCGACGGTCCTCCCGCGACGGATCGAAGATCGGCGGCTCTAGCACCCGTCCTGCCGCCTCCACCAGCGCGCGGACGGGTGCGATCATCGCCTCGGCACGCGGCGTCGGCGTGAAGCCGGTTCGCCCGCGAACGAACAGCCGGTCGCCTGTCAAATCGCGCAACCGGTTGAGGGCGTGACTGACCGCCGGCTGACTGAGGGAGAGCAGCACGGCCGCCTTCGACACCGAACGACAGCGCGCGACGGCATCGAAGACGACGAGGAGATTGAGGTCGATCCGAGCTTCATTCATGCAGCGAATGATGATGCAGAACTCGTTTCATTTCACCGGGGTTCGCGATGCCCGCACAAGAGAGTTCATATGGTTTTCGGTCTCCGCGACCGGCCGGCACCGCGTGGAGGCACCTCGATGAAGACAGCAACGACCGATCCCACCATCCTTCTCGTCGGAGCGACCGGGCCGACCGGTCGTGAAGTCCTGTCGCTCGCCGCGGCGTCTGGGCGGCGGATCCGGGCGCTGGCGCGCAATCCCGCCTCACTCGAGGCGGCTGGTGGTGATCACGAGATCATGCGCGGCGACGTGCTCGATCCACCGTCGCTCGTCGCAGCCCTGACCGGGATCGACGTCGTCGTCTGCGCTCTGGGTACGCCGTTGACGCGAAAACCAGTCACCCTGCTGTCGCACGGTACCGCCAACCTGCTCGTCGCCATGGCGGAGACCGGCACCCGGCGCATCGTTTGTGTCACCGGCATGGGAGCGGGTGACAGTCGCGGCCACGGCGGGTTCATCTACGATCGCCTCGTTCTGCCGCTGCTCCTCGGGTCGATCTACGCCGACAAGGACCGCCAGGAGGCGATCCTGCGAGGGGTGGACGTCGATTGGACCATCGTGCGTCCGGCCTATCTCACCGATGGCCCGGCGACCGGACGCTTTCGTGAACTGACCGATCTGAGGGGAGTGCGGATGACCCGGATTTCGAGGAAGGACGTCGCTGCCTTTCTGCTCGAGGAAGCTGTCGACCCGCACTTCCTGCGCAAGGTCGTCAACCTCTCCGATTGAGGGACCAAGGCATGATCTCGCTGGACGATGCAGTGATCATCGAAGACGGCGCCGCATGGCGGCGCGGTATGTGGGCCGCCGTCGCAGCGATCGAGGCAGCACGTCGGACAGGGGATTGGACCACTCTCGATCTGCTCGCCATCGCCTTGGGCATCGGTGATGAACCAGCCGATCGCGGCGCCTGGGAGGCCGTCTGCGAAGCCTTGGTCGAAGGCTCTCGGTGATGGTTTCGCGGGGAGGTGACGGTTTTCTCTGCTCGTCGAGTAGGATCTCGGTATAGACCACCACTTTCGCCGCTCTCGCAGGGGGCGAGGTGGACTGGTCACAGACGAGGATAGAGCTTGGGAAACCAGCGCTCCACCACGTCGATGGGAAATCCGAGCCGGACGGCCGCTCGGGGGCCGTCGGAGACCAAGAGGCCGTAAGCCAGAAGCTGCGTCAGAACGGTGCGGGACTGACGTTCCTCGTAGCCGGTGAACGAGCCGGCGCGCCCTCTGGGGAACTCGCCCATGACGACGGCTTCGCGGAGCAACGACCCCGAGCCACTGTGAAGGGTCTTGGCGCGGATTCGGGATCAAACGACGAGACATCGACGTATCGCGCGCCCCCCCGATCACGCCGGCATCAGATCGCGGAGAATGGCGGCGATGTGGGTGACGACGGGGTCTTCATCCGAGCGCGCGTGGCGGGCGAGGTGCAGCGGGAATCCGTCGACGGGAATAGGCGGCGGCAAGGCGACGAAGGTCTCCATGGTCTCGCGCGGCAAGCAGCGGCTCGGCAGCATGGCGATGCGATCACTGTCGCGCACCAGCGGCGGCACCATCAGGAAACTCGGCACGACGACACCGACCCGGCGCGTACGCTCGAGCGCCGCCAGGGTCTCGTCGAGTGGGCTGGTGGTTTCGCCGCGCCCGGACACCAGGACGTGAGGGAAGGCGAGCCAGCGATCGAGATCGAAGGCCTCCGCCGCCGGATGCCCTTTGCGCATCAGCACGACGTAGTGCTCGCGGAACAGCTCGATGCGGCGGATGGCGGGGTCTCTGGTCTGGATGACCGAGACGGTGATGTCGCTCTCTCCGCGCGTCAGGGCGGCGAGGGCCGCCGCCGCGCCGTGCCAGGGCTGGATCACCAGATCGACCCCAGGCGCGCTCATGGCCAGCCGCGATTGCAGGGCGCCGACGACCGTGATCGCCGGATGATCGGCCATGGTGATGCGGACGCGGCGGACGACGGTGGCGAGATCGAACTCGGGCGGTGCCATCAGGGCGCAAGCGCCGGCGAGCACGGTCTTCAACGGCGCGCGCAGCTCCTCGCCCTTGGGCGTGCGCTGCATCCGGCCTGCCCGGCGTTCCAGCAGAGGGTCGGCGAAGAGATGGCGACACCGATCGAGCGCCTGACTGGTCGCCGGCTGGGACAGGCCGAGCCGCGCGGCGGCACGACTGACATGGGCCTCGTCGAGCAGAGCGTCGAGCATCACCAGGAGATTCAGATCGATCGAACGTAAATTCATGGAATCAATGATGGCATATATCGACTATCGATTGGAATGATTTCGTCGCGAGGCGCAGGGTCTCTCCATTGAAGGAGATCGCCATGACCGCCGCCAAGACCCTGATCCTCGTCTTCCACCCCGCTCTCGCCCGCTCCAAGGCCAATGCCGCTCTGGCGACGGCCGCCGCGGCGTTGCCTGATATCGACGTCGTCGACATGCAGGCGCTCTATCCCGACGGCGTCGTCGACGCCGACCGTGAAGTGACGCGGTTGCTCGCCGCCGATCGGATCGTCCTGCAGTTCCCGATCTACTGGTATTCGACACCGCCGCTGCTCAAGGCGTGGCAGGACGCGGTGCTGACGCGGATGTACTACATCGCCTACGAGACCGAAGGGCGCCGGCTCGAGGGAACCCCGATCATGGTGGCGGCGACCGCCGGCAACCAGCCCGAGGCCTATTCCCCGACCGGCCGCAATCTCTTCCCGCTCGAAACCCTGCTCTCACCGCTCCAGGCGACCGCCTACCGCTGCGGACTGCCCTGGGCATCGCCCTTCCTCGTCTATCGCTCGGGCGCCCTGACCGATGCCGAGCGGGCGGAGGCGGCGGAACTCTACGCCGCACGGATCGAAGACTGGCGATGTGAGATGCCCGGCCGGCCGGTCGTCACCCGCGAGATGGAAACGGCTTGATCGGGCGGACGAGCGATCCACTCGGGCCTGTCGCTCGCGCGGCCTCCGATCACTGCGGCCGGTTTCGCCGCAGCGCCCGGCCGGCCGGGGAGAGGAACAGCCAGCCGGCGAGACCGAGCCCACCGAGGATGTAGCTCATCAGATCGGGCCGCACCGCGATCTGGAGAAGGAAGGTCGCCCCCTCGAGGGAGCGCCAGCGTACGACCTCCGAGGGGGCACCGGAGGGAAAGGCGCCGGTCGGGGGCGCGCGGAAGCGGCAGGGCGTGACCCGATTTCCGCGCGTGAAGAACGACAGCGTCATCCCGTCGTGGACGAGGTGTCGTTTCTCGGCATGGGCCTCGCACAGCGGCCGCAGGGCAACGTAAGCGATCGTCCAGGATGCGGCTGTGGCACCGGCGATGATCGCGGCGAGCACGAGCCCCAGGCGCAGAATGCTGGGCACTTTGGGCAGCCGGGCGAGGAACTCGGCGCGGACGGCTTGCGGATCGGGGGGCGTCGCCATGGTCAATCCGCCAGGACTTCGACGAAACGTTTGTGGACCCAGCCGGAGCGACAGGGTCCGGTATAGGGCCGATCGAACGGAGGGGCGGTCGGCGGGGTCTCGGAGACGCCGCAGGCTTCGTGCAGCGGTCGGGACGCCGCGTCACCGTCTCCGCCAGGATAGATCACGCCAATGAAGGTCACGTCGTCCCAGTCGGTCGCCGGGGTGAGCGCGATGATAAGCCGCGCGGCGGTCAGGCGATCGAGTTCGGCGGCCCTGGTCGAGGGTGCCGCGCGGACCGAGACGTAGCCGTCGCCTCCCTTGCGCAGGCCGACGATCCGCGCCACCTCCGCGCCGGAGAACAGCGCCTTGCCGTCCTCGACCGGTGGCGTGATCCGCACCGGCTTCGCCGCGACCTCCTCGGCGCGCGACGACGCCGACCCGGCGAAAAGTGCGGCGATCGCAATCGCCGAGGCGACGATCGTCCGCGCGAGCCCGATCGACCGCATGGGCCTCTCCTCAGCGTTTGACCAGTTCGACGCGGCGGTTCTTGGCGCGACCGGCCTCGTCGTCGTTCGAGGCGATCGGCGCGGCCATGCCGGCGCCGAAGGGCGTGAGGCGATCGGCGGCGATGCCGTAGCGTGCCGTCAGATCGGCGACGACGGCGCCAGCGCGACGGCGGGAGAGATCGACGTTGTAGTCGAAGGCGCCCTTGGCATCGGTGTGGCCGGCGACCACCACCGAGATCGACGGATCGGCCTTCAGGAACTTGCCGATCTCGTCGAGCGTCGGCCGTGACTCCGGCTTGATCTCGGCCTTGTCGAAATCGAACTGGATGCCGTAGAGCGCGACGCGGCCGGTCGCGGCGATCGCCTGCGCCATGGCCCCGGCATCGACGAAGGCGATCCGGCCGGCCTCCATCGGCTTCACGTCGACCGCGACGACACGGACCATCGGCCCGACGTCGCCGCCGACGATCACGGCGGCCCAGACGTCGCCGGTCGGCCGCGCGAGATGGACGAGCCGGTAGCGCACCCCCTTGTCGTAGCGGTAGTTGATCTGGCCGTCGTCGCCGACGAAGGCGAAGCGGAAAGTCGACTCCCGGCCCTTTAAGCAGTCGGCGTCGGCGCAGGCGAAGACGGTCTCGAAGCCCTTGGCGGCGAGAGACTCCTCGTAGTTGCGCATCACCTCGAGCGAGGAGCGGTCCTTGGGCGCGTCGTAGCGGATACGCAGCACCTTGCCTTCGAGCCGTAGGCTGTTGCCGTCGGTGAGCTTCTCGCCGTCGGCCTTCAGGTCGAGCGGGGCCTTCAGGAGGCGAACCTCGTCGAAGTCGGCCGACTTGAACTGGGTGATCTCGGCGCCGACGTAGCGCCCGACCATCGGGTGATCCTTCGATCCGGCGACGTCCTTGGCGTCGGCGGGCAGGGATGCGGCGAGGCCTGCGGCGATCACTGCCACGGCGCCGAAACGGAAGGAGATCTTCATCGGAACAGTCCTCTCGGGGGCCGTCGCGCGGGGAGGCGCATCGGGTCTCCGTCCTGTTTACAGACGGCGTCGGCTACGTAACATTCCCCATCGGGGGACCGGTCGGCGCGGGACACGATCATCCCGACCGGAGGGACGAGCGACCGTGGCACGTGCGGCGAGGAGCAAATGGCAGGAGCTGGAGCTCGTCTGCGAGATCGGCGTCGGCATCGCCGCGATCGCGCCGAGCGTCTGCCGGCTGTTGCGCGAACTGGCCGGGGCCGACGCCGCCGCGCTGTTCTGGATGGACGAACGGGGATTGCCCGAGGGCTTCTTCCACGAGGACTCGACCGCTGAGGCGCAAAATCTCTTCGCCAACGAGTTCGAGCGCCTGTTCCTCGGTCCCGCCGAGCTGAACGTCGCCACTCTGGTGAAGTTGGACGGGCCGGGATGGGGCCATCTCTTCGCTCCGCCAGCCTCCTACTGGCGCTCGAACACCTTCAATCTGTTGGTGCGCGCCAGTGGTCACCACCATTCGCTCGACCTGCGGGTCGAACACGACGGCCGAGCGCGGGCGGTTGCCCTCCTGTTCCGCGTCGCGGGCAACCCCTTCGGCGAGGCTGATCTCGCCACGCTCCGCCGCGTGGCTCCGGCCCTGTCGCGCGCCTTCGAACGGGCGACGGCCGACGATGGCTGGGAACCGTCCGGCGATCTATTGGGGCGAGGCGGCTCGCTGATCGTCGATGCCGGCGGCGAGCGTCTGCTCTTTGCCGGTGACGGCGCGCGGCTGTTGCTGCAGGCGAGCAATCTGGTGGGGCAGGGCATCCCCGCCGACGGCCCCTTGCGCGCGCCACCGGCCTTCGCGCGGCGTCTGTGCGCCGAACTGGCGGAAGGAGGGGGCGCGCGCGAGGTCATCCCTGTCGCTCGAGGGCGGCTGGTGGTGACGGCCGAACGGCTCACGGAGGCAGACGGCGCCGTTCGCGTCGTGTCGCTCGCCGTGACCCTGGAGGTTCCCCGCCGCCTGCGCTTCGTCGAGAGCCTGATGGCACTCGATCTCTCGCCGCGCCGCCGCAGCCTCCTGCTCGCCGCCGCCTCGGGCGAGACGCGCGCCGCCGCCGCCGCGCGCACCCGGACGAGCCCGGAGGCGATGAAGAAGCACCTCGCCGCCATCTACGACGCCACGGGTCTGCGATCATGGTCCGACCTCGGGCGCTTCTTCGGCGAGGCCTAACCTCCGCGCACGCGGTGATGGTCGACCCCGACGCTGATCCCGCCAGCCTGTGCCTCTGCCTCGGCATACCGACCCGTAGCGACCTCGGGTGGGCGCTGAGGACGCTCGCGGGGCACGCGGCAGGGGAGGGGGATGGCACCTCGGCAACGGTCTGATAGGGTGACGTCTTCGAGATCGGCCCGAAAGCCCGCCGCCCGTGAACCGTGTCGCATCGACAGCGTTTGACCCAGTTGAAGCTCGGCACCGCCCGGGCTCACGGTGGCATGCGGGTCTGGGACTGATCGCGGTCGTTCTCGCCTATCTCGGCCTCGCGCTCGGCGGCGTGCAGACATTGCCGTCCAGGACCGTCGTCGGGCTCGCGGCGACCGGGTCAGGCGCGCAACGTCCCCACCTCGTTCAGCGAGACCGAGCTCAGGCGGCGGTCACGCATCGAGAAATCGATCCGCCGCGTGCCGATCGTCCGACAGGACCGGCGATCGTCTCGGCCGTGTCCCCGAATCTCGCCGTCGACATGGCGGTCCTCGGTCGGGCCGATGTCGCCGGCATCGGCGGTGCGCCGACTTTCCACGCATTTCTTCCCCGTGGACCTCCCGAAGACGTTCGATCCGTCGCGGCTTGAGCCGCGTCCTCGTTCGACGTCTTCACGCGTATCGCGTTCGCCCGTCGCGGCGGCGCGACCGCGCACGCATCCATGGGAACGACACGAATGCGAACCTCTCCTTGGCTCGCGGCCACCTATGTGGCCGTCATCGCCCTCGGCATTCTCACCGCCCTGCCGAATCTCCTGTCCCCCGCCACGCTCGATTGATCAGCCCCCACCGAGTGGTCCAGTTTGATTGTTAGTTCAGGGTCGGCCTCGGCGCCAGGGCGGGCGTCGAAGCTGGTCGGGGTTGCGCAGACGCCCGCCCTGGCGCCGTTGGAATGAAGACTTCTGGCGCAGGCGGCTTGTAGCCGAGCGAGCCGTGGGGCCGTTCGGTGTTGTAGTGGCGTCGCCAGCTCTCGACGACGATCTTCGCCTCGGCCAGGGAGTAGAAGATTTCCCCGTCGAGCAGCTCGTCTCGCAGGCGTGCGTTGAAGCTCTCGACGAAGCCGTTCTCCCAGGGGCTG
>CALFRR010000146.1 GCA_937919435.1 uncultured Alphaproteobacteria bacterium
CGAAGATCCTGGCCTTCCAGCCTTCCCGCGCCGCGCCCGTCATGCGGCCGCCTCCCAGCTGCCACCGCCCGGCGCCTCCCGGCACCGCCGTCGGCCGATCACCCGCCCGGAGAAGCGCGCACCGGACGGAAGATCGGAATGTCCCGACCGGTGAGGACGCCGCCCTCAACCGGCTCCGATCTCTCCCATCCGAGCGACGATCGCCGCGATCGCGTCTTCGGCCTTCGACCCGTCGGGGCCCCCGGCCTGGGCCATGTCCGGCCGACCGCCCCCGCCCTTTCCGCCCAGCGCTTCCGATCCGACCCGAACCAGACCGACCGCGTCGAAACGATCACAGAGAGACTTGGCGACCGCCACCACCACCGCGGCACGGCCGTCCTCGCTCGTCGCCACCAGAGCGACGACCCCGTCGCCGAGCCCGGCCATGGTCTCGTCGGCGAGGCCCTTCAGGTCCTTCGCGGCGACACCGGTCAGCACGCGGCCGACGAAGGGAACCCCGCCAACGGACTTCGCCGAGGGAGCCCCGGCGTCGCCACCGCCCATCGCCAGGCGCCGTTTCGCCTCCGCCAGTTCCTTCTCGTACTTCCGCCGCTCCTCGGCGATCGTTTCGACCCGCGCGGTGACGTCCGCCGGAGCGACCTTGAGGATCGCCGCCACGTCCCGGACCCGCCGGTCCTGCTCGACGAGATGCGCCCGCGCGCCCCGTGCCGTCAGCGCCTCGAGACGCCGGACGCCGGCCGCGACGGCACTCTCCGCGACGATCGACACGAGGCCGATGTCGCCGGTCCGCCGCACATGGGTTCCGCCGCAGAGCTCGACCGAGAACGCCCGTCCCGCGCGGTTGCCACCGGTCTGCCGCCCCATCGAGACCACGCGGACTTCTTCGCCGTACTTCTCGCCGAACAGCGCACGCGCCCCGGCGGCGATCGCGTCGTCGACCGACTGCAATCGGGTGGTGACCTCTTCGTTCTGGAGCACCACGGCGTTCGCGATGTCCTCGATCCGCGCCAGTTCCTCCGCCGAGATCGGCTTGGGATGGGAGAAGTCGAAGCGCAACCGCTCGGCCGTGACCAGAGACCCCTTCTGCGCCACGTGATCGCCCAACACTTCGCGAAGCGCTTCGTGGAGCAGATGGGTCGCCGAATGATTGGCCCGGATGGCACTGCGCCGCTCGTGGTCCACGTCGAGCCGGACGGAGGCACCGAGCACGAACGGGCCGGCCTCGACGACGCCGAAATGCACGAAGACGCCGTGGCCTTCCTTCCGCGTGTCGGTCACCCGGAAGCGCGTCCCGTCCCCGAGAACCACCCCGATGTCACCGGTCTGGCCGCCGGATTCACCGTAGAACGGGGTCTGGTTGAAGACCAGCGCGGCCTCCGCCCCGGTCTCCGCCCGCTCGACCTCGACACCGTCGACGACGATCGCCCGAACCACGCCTTCCGCGCTCTCCGTCTCGTAACCGAGGAACTCGGTCTGCCCGATCTTCTCCTCGAGACCGAACCACACGGCCGCCGCGGCCGCGTCTCCCGACCCCGTCCAGGAGGCGCGCGCCTCGGCCTTCTGGCGTTCCATCGCCGCCTGGAAACCGCCGACGTCGACGTCGATGCCCCTGACCCGCAACGCATCCTGCGTCAGATCGAGCGGGAAGCCGTAGGTGTCGTAGAGGCGGAAGGCGGTCTCGCCGTCGAGCCGTCCCCCGGCCGACAGACCGCCGGTCGCCTCGTCGAGCAGCCCGAGCCCACGCTCCAGCGTCTTGCGGAACCGCGTCTCTTCGAGCTTCAGCGTCTCGACGATCGCGCTCTCGGCACGCGCCAGCTCGGGATAGGCCCGCCCCATCTCGCCGACCAGGGCCGGTACCAGACGCCACATCAACGGCTCGCGCGCGCCCAACAGATGGGCATGGCGCATGCCGCGCCGCATGATCCGCCGGAGCACGTAACCGCGCCCCTCGTTCGACGGCAACACGCCGTCGGCGATCAGGAAGGACGCCGCCCGGAGGTGATCGGCGATCACCCGATGACTCGCCCGAGCCGCTCCGTCCGCGGCCACGCCGGTCGCCTCGACCGAGGCCCGGATCAGCGCCTTGAACAGGTCGATGTCGTAGTTGTCGTGCACCCCCTGCAGCACCGCGGCGACGCGCTCGAGCCCCATCCCGGTGTCGATCGAGGGCTTCGGCAGCGGAACCCGGGTCCCGTCGGCGAACTGCTCGAACTGCATGAAGACCAGATTCCAGATCTCGATGAACCGGTCGCCGTCCTGGTCTTCCGAGCCGGGAGGACCGCCCGGAATGTGGTCGCCGTGGTCGAAGAAGATCTCCGAGCACGGGCCGCACGGACCGGTGTCGCCCATCTGCCAGAAATTGTCGTGGGTCGCGATGCGGATGATCCGATCGTCGGACAGTCCGGCGATCTTCTTCCAGAGTCCGTGCGCTTCGTCGTCCTCGGAATAGACGGTGACCAGCAGACGCTTGCGGTCGAGCCCGAACTCTTCGGTGATCAGTTTCCAGGCGTGGTGGATCGCCTGTTCCTTGAAGTAGTCACCGAACGAGAAGTTCCCGAGCATCTCGAAGAACGTGTGGTGGCGCGCGGTATAGCCGACGTTGTCGAGGTCGTTGTGCTTGCCACCGGCCCGGACGCATTTCTGGGCCGTCGTGGCGCGGACGTAGTCGCGCCGTTCCACACCGGTGAACAGGTTCTTGAACTGAACCATGCCGGCGTTGGTGAACATCAACGTCGGATCGTTGCGCGGCACCAGCGGGCTGGACGGAACCACCTCGTGGCCGGCCCTGGCGAAGTAGTCGAGGAAGGTCGCACGGATCTCGTTGACGCCACTCATGATCGAACACGGGTCCTCTGAACGTGACAGACTCCCGTCTTAGCCGCCGCTTCGTTCCCTGTCCACAGAACCGACGAACCGCGCCCGCAGGAATGCGGCTTTCGTGAGATCGCGCGAAGACGACCGGGGTCCGGGAAGCGGGCGGCACGCGATTCCGTGCGCCACCCGCCCCCGAGTGACCCTCAGTCGGTCACCGGACCGTCTTCGTCTTCCGCCGTTCCGGTCGGAATGATCTTGTCGGCGATCAGACCCGCGTTCTGGCGGATCGACAACTCGATCTTCTGCGACACCGCGGGATTGTCGCGCAGGAACTGCTTGCCGTTCTCCCGTCCCTGGCCGATCCGCTGACTCTCGAAGGAGAACCACGAACCCGACTTCTCCACCACGCCGGCCTTCACACCGAGATCGAGCAACTCGCCGACCTTCGAAATGCCTTCGCCGTACATGATGTCGAACTCGACCTCCTTGAACGGCGGAGCCATCTTGTTCTTGACGACCTTGACCCGGGTCTGGTTGCCGGTCACCTCGTCGCGGTCCTTGATCGCACCGATCCGGCGAATGTCGAGGCGGACCGACGCGTAGAACTTGAGAGCGTTGCCGCCGGTGGTGGTCTCGGGATTGCCGAACATCACCCCGATCTTCTGGCGGATCTGATTGATGAAGATCACCATGGTGCGCGACTTGGAAATCGAACCGGTGAGCTTGCGCAGCGCCTGACTCATCAGACGGGCCTGCAGACCGGGCAGGGAATCGCCCATCTCACCTTCGAGTTCGGCCTTCGGCGTCAGCGCCGCCACCGAATCGATGACGAGAACGTCGAGCGCCCCCGAGCGGACCAGCGTGTCGGTGATCTCGAGCGCCTGTTCACCGGTATCCGGCTGAGAAATCAGGAGATCCTCGAGATTCACGCCGAGCTTGCGGGCATAGATCGGGTCGAGCGCGTGTTCGGCGTCGACGAACCCGCAGACGCCCCCCTTCTTCTGCGCTTCCGCCACGCAGTGGAGCGCCAGAGTGGTCTTGCCGGACGATTCCGGGCCGTAGATCTCGATGATGCGGCCGCGCGGCAGACCGCCGATGCCGAGCGCGATGTCGAGCCCGAGCGACCCGGTCGGCACCGTCTCGACCTCGACCACCTTGCCTTGGCCGAGCCGCATGATCGAGCCCTTGCCGAAGTTGCGCTCGATCTGCTGAAGCGCCGCATCCAGTGCCTTGGTCTTGTCCATACCGTCCCCTTCGACGAGGCGGAGTTGCGCCTGTGCCATCGTCCCGCTCCTTATGTCACGCGCTCGGATCGCGTTCAAACAAGGGCAATGTACACGCTTCGTTCTCGTTTGCAACGCCCCCCTCAACATTTTGTTTCGAAACATCGATTTCCTCTTCGTTCTTCGGATGTTCCGGAGATGACGGGGAACCGCCGGGCACGCCGCCGCCGGGGGTGCCGTCGCCGTCCGTCGGAGCGGCGATTCGGGACGCGGACGAAGCGAGCCCCCCCCGGCGGATCGGCTCGACGGCCGTAGTGATCTCGGGCCGCCGGTCCGCCGGATCCGCTTTCCGCCGATCGACCGATGCCGATGCGTTCCCACCGCCGTCGGATCGCGAGCCGGGATGGCGGGTTCGATCTCCGCGCGCCCCGGCCGACGCGTCACGGGTCCGGAGGCGCGCTTCGAGAAGACCGCGCACGACGCGGCGCCCGATCGGCGCGATCGGCGGCGACGCCGTGACGCGGCCGGGGGTCGTTTCCGGCGGGAGAATTCCGCGGCGGCGACCTCACCGGGGCTTGTTCTCGCCGTGGGGCCGACCGATCATCGCGATCGAGACGGCGGTTCTCCGATCCTCCGTCTCGAAATCCGATCGGCGGACCCGTCGGTCGCGGGATGTGGATCGCCGGTCGGCCGGAGACCTTCGGCGCTTCGCCCGGACGGTCCGGGATCGATCCGAGGCGGCGGCATGACCCAGGAATTCGCGATCTTTCCCCTGATGTCCCTGCGGTCGTTCGAAGCCGTCGCCCGTCACGGGTCGGTCAAGCTCGCCGCCGAGGAACGCAGCATCACTCCGTCGGCGGTCAGTCATGCGCTCGCCAAACTCGAGGGCGACCTCGGCGTCAAGCTGTTCACCCGCAACGGGCGGTCGATCCACCTGAACTTCTACGGAGAGAAGCTCCACAAATACATCGAC
This sequence comes from uncultured Alphaproteobacteria bacterium, assembly GCA_937919435.1. GTDB lineage: Bacteria > Pseudomonadota > Alphaproteobacteria > Rhizobiales > Ancalomicrobiaceae > Siculibacillus. The sequence goes on from CALFRR010000146.1 coordinate 5,011, forward strand.
GACGGCTTCGACCGGATCCGCGAAGGGCTCGCCTCGGTCTCCTCGCGCGATTCGTTCCTGATCCGCATCCACAGCGCCCCGAGCTTCGCCGCCCAGTGGCTGACGCCGCGGCTGGCCTCGTTCCTCTCCGAATATCCGGGGATGGAAGTGCGGATGTCGGCCGACACCGACTACACGCGATTCGCCGCCGACGAGTTCGACGTCGACATCGTCTACGGCCGCCGCGACAACCCGAACCTGATCGAGCTCAGCCTCGGCCCCGAGCTGGTGAAGCCGATGGCGTCGCCGGCGCTGGCCGCGACCCTGCGCGACCCGCTCGACCTGTCGCGTGCGGTGCTGATCTGGAGCACCCTCAAGCAGGTTTCGTGGAACGACTGGTTCCTCGCCAACGGTCTCGAGCGGCCGCTGTCCTCGGGCATGCGCTTCGACCGCAGCTTCATGTCGGTCTCGGCCGCGGCCGGCGGTCTCGGGGTGGTGCTCGAGTCGATACGGCTGGCCGAACGGGAGCTGGAGAACGGCAGCCTGGTCACGCTGTTCGACGACGACACGACCGCGCTCACCTATGCGCCGCACTATCTGGTCTATCCGAAGAAGAACAAGAACAACCTGCCGGTCCGGCGCTTCTCGAACTGGCTGATGCGCAACATCTGACGAACCGCGGGCGGATCCGACCGGGCGGGCCGGACACGTTCGGAGGGGCCGAAGTCGGACTTCGGCCCCTCCCGTGACGTGGCGTCTCCCGTACCGCTCACTCGGCGATGCGACGTCGCACGCAGGGCGCGGTCTCCGGTGTCATGCCGCCGCAGATCAGCGACACCACCCCGAGCGCGATGTAGATCAGGGCCGCCCCGATCCAGCCGAAACCGCCGTAGATCGCGATCGCGAGGAAGGGCAGCAGGCCGGCGACCAACGAGGCGCCGTTGTAGCCGAGCGAGATGCCGGAGGTGCGGACGTTCGCCGGGAACTGTTCGGAGAACCAGCTCGATTCGACCGCGAAGATCGGATCGTGGGAGAACAGCAGCGACAGCGAGATCGCCGTCACGATCATCACGAAGGACCCGGTGTTGATCATCAGGAACATCGGGATGCCGAACAGCATGGTGAACACCGCGCCGATCATGAACACCTTCTTGCGGCCGATCCGATCGCTGAGCCGACCGAAGATCACCAGACTGAACAGACCCAGGAACGAGCCGACCAGCGTGCCGATCAGGACGTTCTGCGTCGTGGTGATCTTGGCGAGCGCCACATAGGACAGCATGAACGACGTGGTGATGTAGTAGCCGCCGGTCTCGGCGAGCCGCAGGCCCATGATCCGCAGGATCAGCCGCCAGTCGCGCTTCAGCACCTCGGTCGCCGGCTGACGATGGATCGCCTTGTCCGCCTTCACCTTCTCGAAGTCGGGGGATTCGTGGACGCTGAGCCGGATCCAGGTGCCGACCACCACCATGATCACCGACGCCAGGAACGGCGCCCGCCAGATCCACTCGCCCTCGAGGAAGTTCGAGGAGAGCAGGAAGGTGCCGTTGGCCAGCAACAGACCGAGCGGGATGCCGAGCTGGGGAACCGCGCCGTAGTAGCCGCGCTTCTCCTCCGGCGCATGCTCGAAGGCCATCAGCACCGCCCCGCCCCATTCGGCGCCGAAGCCGACGCCCTGGATCATCCGCAGCAGGATCAGCAGGACCGGGGCGATCCAGCCGACCTGGGCGTAGGTCGGCAGCAGACCGATCGCCACGGTGGCGACGCCCATGATGATCAGCGACCAGAACAGCACCGCCTTGCGTCCGATCCTGTCGCCGTAGTGCCCGGCGAGGTAGCCGCCGAGGGGTCGCATCAGAAAGCCGATGGCCAGCGTCGCGAACGACGCGAGCACCCCGACGATCGGTTCTTTCGCATGGAAGAACACGCTACCGAAGTAGGCGGCCGACGCTGTTCCGTAGATGAAGAAGTCGTAACTTTCCACTGCGGAACCGATCATCGACGCGATCGACACCATGCCGGCTTGGTTTTGTCTCGGCTCCGTGGTGACTGCGATCGTGGTCATGGAATCCCCTTGTCGTTTTCGTTCCCTTGGGACTTCGTTGTTTTGTTTCGTGCCGGCTCTGCCGGTTCAGTCGCGACGGCCCTGGAGCATGTCGTAGGCCTTGATCACCTGACTGTCGTCGATGCCCCCCAGTCCCCGACCGGAGACCGAGAGGAAGAGTTGATGGGCGAGTGCGGCGATCGGCAGCGCCGTCCGGGCGTCGCGTCCGGCCTCCAGCACGATGCCGAGATCCTTGACGAAGATGTCGACGGCGCTGGTCACGATCGGCTCGTCCTGGAGCATCCGCGGTCCGCGGTCGCGCAGCATCCAGCTCGACGCCGCCGATCCGGCGACGATGTCGAACATCTGGTCCATGTCGACGCCGAGCTTGCGGGCGAGCGAGAGAGCCTCGGCGGCGACCGCGATGTGGGCGCCGCAGAGCAGTTGGTTGACCGCCTTGGCGGTGGCGCCCTGCCCGGCGGCGGTGCCGAGATGGACGACCTTGGATCCCATCGCGGCGAGCACCGGACGGGCCTTCTCGAAGATCTCGGCGGTCGCCGCGGTCATGATCGTCAGGCTCGCCGCCTCCGCTCCGACCACGCCACCGGAGACCGGTGCATCGACGAAACCGAAACCGGCGGCGGTCACCCGGGCGGCGAGGGCCGCGACGGACCCGGGCGGACAGGTGGCCATCAGGACGACGATGCCGCCGGGCTTCAGGTGGTCGAGCCCGCCCTCGGCGAACAGGACGCTCTCCGCTTGGGCGGCGTTGACCACCATCAACACGGCGAAGTCGGCGTCGGCGAAGGCGTCCGCCGGCGTCGGAGCCGGCGTGACGCCGATCGCCGGAAGCCGCTCGAGCACGGCCGGGCGGACGTCGTGGCCGCGGACCGGAAAACCGGCCAGGGCGAGATTGCGGGCCATGGGGAAGCCCATGGAGCCCAGTCCGACGAATGCGATCTGATGCATGGTTCGCTCTTTCAGCAGGATGGCGGCGAGGAGGGGCGAACCCCTCCCCGCTGCGGCGCTCATCCGATCCAGGTCTTCACGCTCGCGACCACCGCTGCGGTCGAGATGCCGTAACGGTCGTGCAGGGTCGGCAGCGCGC
>CALFRR010000147.1 GCA_937919435.1 uncultured Alphaproteobacteria bacterium
AGCACCGCCGCCGCCGGCAGACCGACGGCGAGACCGAGGCCCAGCGCCGAGCAGCCGATCGCCCCGGCCGCCAGCCATTCGGTTCCGGTGACCGCGGCGACGCCGAAATAGGCGACGACGAAGAACTCGCCGAACGGCGTGCCGGAGATCGGCCGCGGCCCGCTCGAATAGGCCCAGGCGGCGAGCACCGAGGCGAGGCCGATGAACAGGATCGACCATCCGCCGGCGACGACCGCGACGAGGCCCGAGAGGCAGGCGACCAGAGTCGCGACGATCGCGCCCCGCCGCACCTCGGCGGCGCTCATCAGCCCCTGGCCGGTGATCCGCGGCGGTCCCAGCCGGTTGCCGCCGTCGAGGCCGCGTTCGCCGTCGGCGGCGTCGTTGGCGAGGTTGGTGGCGATCTGGATGGCCAGCGCCGAGATCGTCGCGGCGATGACCGGGACCATGGCGATCCGCCCGTGCAGCGCCGCCGCGTGGCCGGAGGCGAGGACGATCGGCGCGACCGACAGACCGAGGGTGCGCGGCCGTGCGGCACGGATCCACAGCCCCGGGCGGGAGGGAGAGGCGAGCGAGAGGTCGGACACGGTCGGATCGGTCACGGCAGATCGCCCCGGCGGAACACGAGGAAGCCGAGACCGGCGGTGAGGAGGCCGAGGGTCGCCGGATAGACGAACGACCAGACCATGAAGCCGACCCGCCCGAACACGTCGAAGACGGTGAAGGCGGTCGGCCCGAGAAGCACCAGCTGCGGGTCGAACAGCAGCATCGAACCGGTGCGGAACACCTGCAGCGGATTCAGCATGGCGATCGCCACCACCCCTTCGATCGCCAACCGGCCGCGGATCAGCGCGCCGAGCAGCACCAGATCGAGGGCCAGCACCAGCCCGATCCACAGGATGAAGGCGATCGTCTGGGCGGTGTCGACCGACCGCGACAGCGCCGAGATCAGGAAGCCGAGCCCGACGAAGGCGAGGATCATCACCATGACGAGGCCGATGTCGAAACCGAGCTCCAGCCACGGCACCTTCACCCCGCGCACCACGCCGTAGACGACCGCCGCGATCAGCGCGGCGACCACCGGCGAGGCGGCGAGCACGAAGCGCCCGACGAAGCGTCCGCTGTACCAGGCCCCGATGCCGACCGGCAGGCCGAGGACGTACTCGAACACGCCGGCCTCGCGATCCCCGGCGAGCGAGCGCACCGTCGAGATCAGGATGAAGATCGGCAGGATCGCCATGGTCAGCTGGATGTAGGTGACCAGGGTACGCGACAGGCCGGTGAAGCCGAGTACCCGGCTCTCGGTCAGTCCGAACACCAGAAGCACCCCGATCAGCCCGAAGAACACCGCCGCATAGACCGCGAACCAGCGCGACCGCAGTGCTTCGGCGATCTCCAACCGGAAGGTCGCGGAGAAACCGACGAGGAAATCGCCGCGCGGGGCGCCTTCGGGTTCGGACGGCGTCGGGTCGACGGGCGCGCGCATCGGCGGTTCCTCACGAATGATGTTCGCACTCCGCCTTCTCGCGGATCGCGGCGGCGGCGGTGGCGAAGTCGAGTTTGTGGGCGGGGGAGGCGCCGGCGGAATGGCCGTAGCCCATCGGCGTGACCACGTCGCCGCGATAGCGGGCGGTGCGGGCGTCGATCCAGCGGGAGGGATCGGCGTCGTCGGTCACCCACCACGGCACGTCGGCCCGATCGAGCAGCCCTAGATCGTCCGCCGCCAGCACCGAACAGCCGAAGTCGTCGTAGATCCGCGCCCGATGGGTGGTCGGGTCCCAGATCTCGGCGGCGTAGCGGCGATCGCCGAAGGTCATGTGGCAGAAGTCGCAGACGTCGCGCCCCCATTTGATCGCCCGCGGCTCGGCGGGTGCCTCCGAACAGGCCGGCAGCCCGGCCACGCCGAAGCCGAGCGCGGCGCCGAGAACGGCGCGGCGCGACGGCCGGAAGGCGAGGCGGGCGACCGGATGGCTCATCCGACGGTCTCTCCGGCGCGGGTGGTCTCGGTCATCGCCACCGAACGGACGAGGCCGGCGTGGCGGGCGACGAAGCCGAGGAAGCGCAGCCGGTCGGGACCGGCGATGGCGCCGGTCCAGCGGTCGGCCTCGCTCTCCACGAGCCCCCAGTCGAGAGCGGCACGGGCGAAGCTCGGCTCGCGTCGGGCCGTCTCGATCGACACGGCGAAGCTCGAGCCGAGCGCTCCGGCGTCCGAGACGGTGTCGTCGAGCACGATCCGGCCGCGTTCCAGCTCGATCACCCGGTTGACCAGTCCGGCGATCTCGTCGATCCGGTGGCTGGAGACGATCATCGTCGAGCCCGCCGCCCGTTCGACCAGCAGGTCGAAGAACACCGCGCGGGCCGCCGGATCGAGATTGGCGGTCGGTTCGTCGAGGATCAGCAGGCGCGTCGGCCGTCCGAGCGCCAGCGCGATCAGCAGCTTCTGCTTCATGCCGCCGGACAGCCGGACGAACGGCCGCCGGGCGATCGCCGAGACGTCGAGACCGAGCCGGTCGGCGACCGCGGCCATCGCCTCGACCTCCGCCCCGGCGACGTCGGCGACGTAGCGCATCAGGGCACCGACCGGCATCTCCAGCCGCGGCGCCACCTGCGGCACGAAGCCGACCAGCCGCAGCACCTCGGTCCGGTGCTTCCGCGGCGCGCGCCCGGCGATCTCGACCGTGCCGTCGTGGGTGTATTCGCCGAGCAGGCAGCGGAACAGGGTGGTCTTGCCGGCCCCGTTCGAGCCGATCAGCGCGATCCGTTCGCCGACCGGCACCTCGAGGTCGATCCCATCGAGAACCCGGACGCCGCCGAAGGACTTGGCGAGGCCGTCGAGCCGGATCATGCGTCCTCCCTGGCGGGTTGGCCGGGCACGCCGGGCGGCGGCCGACGGGTGATTCCGGCGATGTCGAAGGAAAGCGCACCGCTCGGGCAGACGTCGAGACACATCGCACAGCGCGTGCAGTCGGAGCCGATCGGCGAGCGAACGTCGCTCGACCGGCCGAGCTTGGTGGTCTCCAGCACGTGCGGCACCAGGCAGACCTGCCGGCACTTGCCCTCGTGCAGGCACTTCTCGGCGTCCCACAGCACCCGGACCGGAGTGGCGAGCCCGACGAAGCCGTAGGTGAGGCCGATCGGGCAGACGTAGCGGCACCAGAAGCGGCGCGACCAGAAGACCTCGACGAGGAGCAGCACGCCGACCCAGAGGAGGGCCGCCACCGTGCCGTAGGTCATGCCCCGCGACAGGATGCCGACCGGCGAGATCGTCTCGAACAGCGTGTAGCCCGACCCGAAGGCCAGCGCCGCGAACACCACGAACATCACCGGCCGGAGGCGCCGGTCGAGATCGTGGTCGGTGACGAGACCGCGCGCCGCGAGCTTCAGATGCACCATCTCGGCGATCTCCGAGACGAGATGATAGGGACACACCCACGAGCAGAACGCCCGCCCGCCGAAGAACAGATAGAGCAGCAGGACCGTGGTGACACCGATCAGCAGATTGAGCACCACGTGGCCGTGGGCGAGCATCAGCTGCAGCGACGAATTGAGGTCGGCGAAGTGGAAGCCGAGCACCCGCGAGGCGGTCAGCGCCCCTTCGACCAGTTGCAGGTCGACCCAGAACGAGGCGACGAACAGGCCGTTGACCGCCAGGATCGAGGCCCAGCGGCGGATCCGCCACTTGTGCGACACCACCCCTTCCGCCTCTTCGGCGCGGATCGCGTCGAGCCGGCGGCGGCGCTCTTCCGGCGTCCGCTTGAACGCCTCGAGCGCCAGCGCCTCGGCCGTCTTGTCGGCCTTGCCGATCCGCCGCGGGGCGCGGCCCAGCATCTGCATCAGATCGTCGAGCCGACGGGCGAAGAAACCGATGGTCATGCGTGCGGCCCTCCCGTCTCACGGCCGGTGGTCGAGACCTCGACCCGGATGGCGACCGGCTCGGCCGGGCACATCATCTCGCAGACCCCGCAGCCGACGCAGTTCGCCTCGACGACCGGCGTCTTCGACTTGCCGGTGGTGTCGGCGGCGAGCGGCTCCAGCCGGATCGCGCCTTCGATCGGGCAGTGCCGGACGCAGAGATCGCAGAGGTCGAGGGCGTATTTCTGCCCGGCGACCGGTTGTGCCTTCCAGCGGTCGATCTCCGGATAGCGCAGCACGCCGGGGAAGGCGGCGCCGCGGGCGGTTCCGGTGAAGCCCTTGCCCTTGCGGGCCAGACAGGCGTCGGCGACGACCAGCTTCGCCTTGCCCATCTTCACCTGTTCCTTGTGGTCGATCTCGTGGGAGAGCGCACCGGTCGGGCAGGCGAGGATGCACTGGGTGGCGTCGCAGGAGAAGTCGCAGGCCTGCGTCCTGGGGTCGATGTAGGGCACGCCGTTGCCGATGCCGTCGCCGAGGTCGGCGAGCTTCACCGCCCGGATCGGACAGACCTGGACGCACTGGCCGCACTTGATGCAGGCGGCGAGGAATCGTTCCTCGTCGAGCGCGCCCGGCGGGCGCAGTCGCGGCGCACCGGCCATCGCCTTCTCGCGCCACAGCCCGGCCAGCGCCGCGCAGGTGATCGCACCGCCGACCGCGGCCGAGCGCAACAGCCGGCGGCGATCCTCGCCGAACCGGTCGAGGCCGTCGTCGGAGGGAGTGGAGGTCTTGTCTTCGGTCATGATCCGGACTCCATGGTCCGTGTGACGTGGGCGCCGACTTCGCCGTCGATCGGCGTGGCGCGCGGATGCTCGTCGCGCAGGATCAGGCGCGGCTCGGTCAGCGAGCCGAGTCGTTCGACGAAATCGATCAGTTCGAGCGACGGCGAGGACCGGAAGAACTGCGCGTCGGGGACGTCGGTCCACAACCGGTCGGCCCAGCTCCACACCTCGTAGGGCGTGTCGCCGATGCCGTCGCCGTCGCGGTCGAAGCCGACCCAGTCGTCCCACTCGTTGTCGTTCCAGCGGTTGCGCCTGGCGCTGCCGGTGCCGCCGACGGTCACCGAGGCGTGGTTCCCGATGAGCGCATTGTGCTCGAAGATGTTGCCGCTCCAGTCGGAATGGAAGTGGATGCCGACGCCGTTGTAGGCGATCCGGTTCGACGTGAAGAGGTTGGTGGCGTCGGGGTCGTAGGGCGAGGCGTCCATGAAGATGCCGCGGGCATTGGCGAAGAAATCGTTGGCGACCACCTTGGTGCCCGAGGATTCCTTGAAGCCCAGCCCGATTCCCGACGGCCCCTGGCTGTAGTGGATGACGTTGTCGATCACGTCGTTGTCGTTGGCGTACATCAGGAAGATGCCGACCGTGTTCGACAGGAAGCTGTTGCGCTCCAACTTGTTCTGGTGGGCGTACATCAGATGGATGCCGTAGCGGCTGTCGACGATCCTGTTGCCGGTGACCGAGTTGTTCTTCGAGTACCAGATCACCGTGTCGCGGGCGTGGACGATCTGGTTGTCCTCGATCTTGTTGCCGTTCGAATACCAGACCCGGACGGCGTCGCCCCGCAAAGCCTCGGGCAGGTCCTTCGAGCCGATCCGGTTGCGGCGGATGACGTTGCCGTCGGCCTGCTTCAGTTCGAAGCCGAACAGCGCGTTCTCGATCACGTTGTCCTTGAAGATGCCGTTGCGGGCCCGGAGTCGGACCGCGCTGTCGGTGGTCTCGTGGCGATCGCCGGTGTTGCGGAAGGTGATGCCGACGATCGACACGTCGTCGGCGGTCACCGTGGCGATCGATCCGATCCCGCCGCCGTCGATCACCGTGCCGGGAACCCCTTCGATCCGCATCGGCCGCGAGATCGTCGCCGGCGCGGCGTAGATCCGTGCCTCGAGCCGCAGCGTGCCGCCGGTCGGGGTGGCGTCGATCAGCGGCTGGACCGCCACGGCGCCGTCCGGGAACCGGCGCAGATGCTCCATCTCGTCCGAAGATCGTGCGTCGGGGGCCGGCGGATGATGGTCGGCGAAGCCGGCGTCGCGGGTGAGGTCGGCGACCCCGAGCCCGTCGGCGTAGCGCACCATCGCCAGCCCGACGAGCCCGACGACGCACGCCGCGACGGCGATCGCCGCGACGCTCTTCGTCCACCCTGCGATCCGGGCCGCCATGCCCATGGTCTCACCTCAGTCCTTCGCCGAATCGGGCAGGTTGCGGCGGATCAGGATGGCGAGCGCCATGGTGATGCCGACCACGCACATCAGGCCGAAGCCGAGC
>CALFRR010000148.1 GCA_937919435.1 uncultured Alphaproteobacteria bacterium
GAGGTCGAGCGCCCCGTCGTCGTGGAACGGTGTGACGGCGATCACGAAGACGCCGGATGCGGTACTGTCGAGCAGGCTCATGGGGACCTCTCCGAGGAGCCGGCCGCGGCCGCCGTCGTCGACGGGCGGGCCGTGGGACCGGCCGGAATCCGGAACTGCCGACGCAGTTCCTCGATGAACGAGTGGACCAGCCGCGAGCGCGGGACACCCTTGCGCAGCAGCAGGACCACCGTGATTTCGCACGGCGGATTGAACGGCAGCGTCACCAGATCCGGCCGCGCGTGAAACTCGGCGGTGTAGGGATCGACCACCGCCACGCCGAGCCCGGCCCCGGCCAGGACCGCGGCGGTCGAGGTGTAGCGCACCTCGACCCGAGGATCATAGGTCGCGAGGTCGCGGGCGAAGGCGGACCGCACCATCTGACCGATCCGCGACGCCGCCTCCAGGCCGACGGTGCGACGGCCGGCCAGATCCCGGGCGGAGATCTCCGAACGGCCGGCGAGATCGGAATCCCGTCGCACCATCGCCACCATGTGGGTGCGGTGGAGCACTTCGACGTTGACGTCGAGATGATGCTCGAGCGCCAGGGCGACGCCGAGGTCGGCGGATCCCTCCTTGACCGCCTCGACCACTTCGTCGAGCCGGCGGACGTCGTAGGACACCGAGACCTCCGGCCGGTCGCGCAGGAACACCTCGAGCGTCCGTGGTGCCACCGTGTGGCCGAGCGGTGGGGTCGAGACGATGCGGATGCGGCCGGACTTGCCCTGCCGGATGTCGCGCGCCCTGGTCGAGAAACCGCGCATGATGCCGAACAGCGGCCGCACCTCGTCGTAGAGCGCCACCGCCTCCGCCGTCGGCTCCAGCCGCCGGTGGATCCGTTCGAACAGGGTGATGCCGAGTTGCCGCTCGAGCTGGCGCAGACCGTTGGAGACCGCCGGCTGGGAGATGCCGAGCTGTTCGGCGGCCTCCACCGTGGTCTCGCAACGCATCATCGCCCCGAAGATCTCGAGCAGGGCGAGGGAGATCTGCGGTTCGTCGGCGTCGCTCATCGGGCCTCCGTGGCGAGCCGCGACAGGGCGAGGCCGACCGCCGCCTGGACACCGTCGACCACCGGCAGACCGAGCGCGTCCTCGAGCATGGTGCGCAACGGCGACATGCCGGCGCAACCGAGCACGATCGCCCCGGCTCCGAGCCTCTTCAGACGCTCCGCCGCTTCCAGGATCGGCGCGTAGCCGACCGCCGGATCGCCGCTCTCCGCGACGGTGAGGACGCGCGACGGCGCCGCTTCGCCGGCCAGCCGGTCGATCACCCCGAGTCGGGCGAGGTTCCTGAGATGACGCGGGATCGAGCCCTCCGCCACCGCCACCACGCCGAACCGGTCGGCCAGGGTCAGCGCGGCGAGCACCGCGGCGTCCTGCTGGCCGTAGACCGGGCGCCGCGTCTCCGAACGGGTGAGGTCGAGGCCGGGCTGCGAATAGCAGCCGATGACGATCGCCGAGGCGTCGGGCCGCGCCCGGGCGAGGTCGGCGACGCGGATTCCCGCGGTGTCGACGTCGCGCTGGGTCAGGATCCCCGGCGGGCTCTCCAGGATCGTGACACATTCGATCGCCGGGCCGCCGGGAAACCGCAGGCCCGCGACCGCCCGGTCGAGACCGGCGGTGACGGTGGTGTCGCAGTTGGGATTGACGACGAGGATCGGGCCGATCTGGGTCATGGGGCGATCTCCGCACCGAAGTTCCGGGCCGGGTCGAGCTCGGCGGCGCGATGGCCGGGCATCCCGGTGAGGTCGACCTTGGCGCGCGCGACGAAGCGGCCGCGGCCGCGTTCCGCCTTCAGTTCGCGTTCCTCGATCACCACCTCGCCGCGCGACAGCACGGTCATCGGCCAACCCGTCAGCTCGAGCCCCTCGAACGGCGTGTAGTCCATCGCGTCGTGCTGGTCGGCGAGCGACACGGTGCGGGTCGCCTTCGGATCCCAGATCGCCAGATCGGCGTCGAAACCCGGCGCGATCGCGCCCTTCCTGGTCATCCCGAAGACCTTCGCCGCATTGGTCGAGGTCAGCGCGACGAACTGGTTGACGGTCATCCGGCCCTTGCCGACCCCTTCCGAGAACAGCCAGGGCAGACGCATCGCGATGCCCGGCATGCCGTTGGCGATCTTCGGATAGGGCGCTTCGGCGCCGTTGAAGAACTTGCCGGTGGCGTCGGCTCGGTAGGGCGCGTGGTCGGAGGAGACGCTGGCGAAGGTGCCGGTCTGGACGTGGCGCCACAGCCCCTCCTGGTCGTCGGTGTCGCGCACCGGCGGCGAGCACATGTACTTCGCACCTTCCATCCCCGGCCGGTCGAGGTCGTGTCGGGTCAGCTGGAGGTATTGCGGGCAGGTCTCGGCGAACAGCTTCACCCCTGCGTTGCGCTCGCGGCGGATGATCTCGGCGCCCTTCTCGGTGGAGACGTGGACGACGAACAGCGGCGCGTCGACCAGCTTGGCCAGCGCGATCGCCCGGTTGATCGCCTCCTCTTCGGCGAGGCCGGGCCGGCTGATCGCGTGATACTTCGGCGCGGTCAGGCCCTTCGCCGCGAGACGCTTGTTCATCCAGCGGACCATGTCGTTGTTCTCGGCATGGACCATGGTCAGCGCGCCGTGCTCCTTGGCGCAGGTCAGCACGTCGAGCATGCCGCCGTCGCCGAGGTTGAGCAGGTCGTAGGTCATGAAGATCTTGAACGAGGTGATCCCCCGGGCGAACGCCCGCGGCAACTGGTCCTCGAGCACCGCCGGCGTCGGATCCGACACGATCAGATGGTACGACCAGTCGATCACCGAGTTCGGCGCGGCGCGTCCGTCGTAGATCTCGATCACCTCGTCGATCGACTGCCCGCGGTGCTGGCCGGCGAAGGGCACGAACGAGGTGTTGCCGCCGAACGCCGCCGAGACCGAACCGGTCCAGTAGTCGTCGGCGGTCATGATCTTGCTCGAGCTCTCCTGCGCGATGTGGCAGTGGGCCTCGATACCGCCGGGCATCACCAGCCGGCCGGTCGCGTCGATCCGCGTCGCCCCGCCGTCGAGCGTCTCGGCGAGACAGACGATCCGCCCGTCGCGGATGCCGACGTCGGCCCGGAACGTGTCGGTGGCGGTGACGATGGTGCCGCCGTGGACGACGGTGTCGAAGGTGGAACTCATGGCAGACCTCGTGCGATGCGCTCGTGCGGCGCGGATCGTGGAGGGACGTCCCCGGGCGTCCCCGGGGACGGGCGGGATCAGACCTCGACGACCACGCCGGTCTGCGAGGTGATGCGGCCGTAGTGTTCGATCCGGCGGTGGCGGGCGAAGTCGAACACCGTCGCCTTGCCGAAGGCGCAACGCGAGAAGTCGCATTCGGCGGTGATCAGCTCGTCCTCCTCGGTGACGGCGCGGGCGATGACGAAGCCGTCGGGATCGACGATCAGCGAGCCGCCGATCAGCGGATGGCCGTCCTCGACGCCGGCCTTGGCGATCGAGGCGACATAGGTCGAGTTCTGATAGGCGCCGGCGACCACCGACAGTTCGGAATGGAACAGCCGCTTGGGCAGATCCTCGGCCCCCTTCTGGCTGTTCACCGACGGGGTGTTGTAGCCGATGGTGACCAGCTCGACGCCCTGCAGGCCGAGACAGCGGAAGGTCTCCGGCCAACGGCGGTCGTTGCAGATCGCCATGCCCATCACCACGCCCTCGTTGCGCCACACCGGGAAGCCGAGGTCGCCGGGCAGGAAGTAGCGCTTCTCGAGGTGCTGGTGGGTGCGCTCGGTGTCGTACTCGACGTGGCCCGGCAGATGGATCTTGCGATACTTGCCGACGATCTCGCCCTTCCGGTCGGTCAGGATCGAGGTGTTGTAGTGCTCGCCCTCGGGGGTCAGTTCGGCATAGCCGAAGGTGATGGCGATGCCGAGGTCGCGGGCGCGGGCGAACAGCGGCGCGGTGGCGGCGTTGGGCATCGCCGTCTCGAACCAGTGATCGAAGGCCGAGCGGTCCTCCGACCACCAGCGCGGAAAGAAGGTGGTCAGCGCCAGCTCGGGGTAGACGAGCATCTCGACGCCGCGCCCGGCGGCCTCGTTCATGAGTTCGATCATCCGGGCGACGACGGCGGTACGGTCGTCCGCCTTCTGGATCGCGCCCAGTTGGGCGCCACCGACGACGAGCTTGGTCATGTCTGCCTTCCTTGTGACAACGGCGGCTTCAGGCCGCGAGCCGGCGTTGGAACCGGCCGACGAGCCGGACGAGCGGCCATAGGAGAACGAGGTAGATCGTCGCGGCGAGCACCAGCGGCGAAGCGTTGTAGGTGAGCGAGCGGGCCATGCCGGCGGCGTAGAGCAACTCGCCGAGCGACACGACCGAGGCGATCGAGGTCAGCTTGACCACTTCGATCGTGTTGGAGAGGAGGTCGGGCAGGACGTTGCGCACCGCCTGCGGCAGCACCACCCAGGCGAGCGTCTGGACCTGCGACAGGCCGGTCGAGCGCGCCGCCTCCCATTGTCCCCGCCCGATCGACTGGATGCCGGCCCGGTAGACCTCGGCGAAATAGGCCGAGTTGTTGAGCATGAAGGCGATCACCACGGCGGCGAACGGGGTCAGCCGGACCCCGGCGAAGGGGAGGCCGGAATAGACGAAGATCAGCAGCACCAGCGGCGGCAGCGCCCGGAAGATCTCGACGAACACGAGGCTCGGCCAGGCGATCGCCCGCCGCTTCGACAGCGTCGCCAGCGCCAGCAGCAGCCCGCCGACGAGACCGAGCGGGATCACCGCGGCGCACAGCTCGGCACTGACCAGGAGGCCGGCCATCAGCAGCGGCAGCGCCTTGGCCATGATCTCGAAGTTCAGGAACTGGTCGAGGACGGTCTGCATCGGCTCAGGCCTTCTTCCAGGCGAAGCGCCGCTCGAGCAGGCGGGCGAGGACGACGAACGGCAGGAAGACGATCAGGTAGGCGATCGCCGCCATCGTCAGAGGGGTGGCCGAGGCCGAGAAGCTCTGTGCCGTGGTCGCCGCCGAGAGGATCTCGGAGACCCCGATCACCGAGCCGAGCGCCGTCATCTTGGTGATCGCCAGCGCCCGGTTGACCAGCGGCGGCAGGGCGAGCCGCACCGCCTGCGGCAGCGCGATGTGCAGCAGAGTGGTGGTGAAGCCGAGCCCGGTCGCCCGTCCCGCCTCCCACTGGCCCTTGTCGATCGCGGTGAAGCCGGCCCAGAAGATCTCTTCGGCGAAGGCGGAGAGCGTCCCGGACAGCACCAGGAACAGCACCATCGGTCCGGACAGGCGGATGCCGACGCTCGGCAGGCCGAAATAGAAGATCAGGATCACCACCAGCGGCGGCAGCGCCCGACCGACGTCGGCCCAGGCGACGATCAGCAGATCGAAGAGCCGGATCCGCCGCACCCGGAGACAGGCGAGGAACAGACCGAGGGCGATCCCGGCGACGATCGTCGCGGCCCCGATGCCGATCGTCACCAGCGTGCCGGAGGCGAGATCGGGCAGATAGCGGACGATCACCGTCGGGTTGAAGAAGGTGTCGAGGAACCGGTCGAGACCGGAGAGCGGCGCGGCGACGGGGGTGGCCATCGCCGTCACCCCGACACGCGCGAGAGGAAGGCGCGGGTGCGTTCGGCCTTCGGAGCGCCGAAGATCTCGTCCGGGCTGCCCTCCTCGACCACCACGCCGCCGTCCATGAACACCACCCGGTCGGCCGCCTCGCGGGCGAAGCCCATCTCGTGGCTGACCACCAGCATGGTCATGCCGGCGTCCTTCAGGTCCTTCATCACCTTCAGCACCGAGCCGACCAGCTCCGGATCGAGCGCGGAGGTCGGCTCGTCGAACAGCATCACCTTGGGATCGAGGGCCAGCGCCCGGGCGATCGCCACCCGCTGCTGCTGACCGCCGGAGAGTTCCGCCGGCCAGGCCTCCGCCTTGTGGGCGAGACCGACCAGCTGCAGCATCTCCATCGACTTGGCCTTCGCCTCGGCCGCCGGCCGCTTCAGCGCCTTGCGCTGGGCGAGCATGACGTTTCCGACGACCGTCATGTGCGGATAGAGATTGAAGTTCTGGAAGACCATGCCGATCTCCAGCCGCAGCCGGTCGAGATCGCGGCTGCTGCCGGTGCAGATGTTGCGCCCGGCGAGCAGCACGTCGCCGGCGGTCGGCTCCTCGAGCCGGTTGCAGCAGCGCAGCATGGTGCTCTTGCCCGAGCCCGACGGACCGATCACGAACACCAGTTCGCCACGGGCGACCCGGAGATCGACGCCGCGCAGCACGACGTTGTCGCCGTAGCGCTTTTCCAGCGCGACGATCTCGAGCATCGGGCGATTGGGCGACATCGGCGGATCCGTCTCGGTCTGGGGAAAGATGAGGGCGCCCGGGGCGGCGCCGGACGGGGCGGGGAGCACCCGCCCCGGGATGCGACGATCAGAGGTTCTTGCAGGACGGCTGATGGTCGTCCTCGACGTAGCCGGGGAAGCCGGGCACGCCGTAGCCCTTGGTCGGGGTGACGATGGTGGTGCCGGGGGTCGGAGTGACGCCGAACCACTTCTGCGAGAGCTTGGCCATCGAGCCGTCGAGCTTCAGGCATTCCATCGCCTTGTCGACCGCGTTGCGGCCGGCGACGTCGTCCTTGCGGAAGGCGAGCGACCAGACGAGGCCGGTCTCGTATTCGTAGGAGAGCTTGACCCGCGGGTTCTGCTTGGCCGCCCAGGCGGAGGTGGTGGCGCCGGACAGCGCCGCGTCGGCGCGGCCCGAGGCGACCGCATCGACCGCGTCGGAGTTGGTGCCGTAGCTCTCGACCTTCCAGCCGTATTCGGCGGCGCGATCGCGCAGGAAGCTGTCGTAGGCGGAGCCTTTGTTGACCGCCAGCGTCTTGCCCTTGAAGTCCTCGAGCTTCTTGAACTCCGGCGCGTTGGCCGGCACCACGAAGCGGAAGTTGGTGTCCATGAAGCCTTCCGAGAACAGCAGGTTCTCGGCGCGTTCCTTGTTGACCGTCACCGGCGCGGCGAGGAAGTCGAAGGTGCCGGCCTGCAGCGCCGGGATCAGTCCGGAGAACTGGGCGGCGGTGATCGTCACCTTGCGGCCGAGACGCTCGCCGATCAGGTTGGCGAGATCGACGTTGAAGCCCTCGACGGTGCCCGACAGGGTCGGCATCGCGTGCGGGGCGAAGGTCCCGTCGAGCGCCACCTTGAGATCGGCGGCCGACGCGGCGCCGACCATGAGGATCGAGGCGAAGAGTCCGGCGCCGAGGCCGTTACGAGCGTTCGCAGAAACGAGCATGTATCCTCCATCCGGAACCCCGCCACGATCGTGTTTGAAGCGAACGAAGGCGGGTAGTCGTGGCGCCGATGCGGCGATGTACTCATCATCGGTTCGGCTCGGCATCGGTTCAATCATGAACTGGATATCGACATGACTTCTATTATAACCAATGGTTATAGTTTTAGACGTACGAATGCGGCGATTTATTCTCGGAAGCACTTCCGTGCTTCCGAGTCGAATCGACGGGGTATGGTGCGACCCGTTGCGGTCCCGGCCGAGAGGACGACCTCTCGATCCGCTGGCGAGACCCGACCGGCATCGGCCGGATGCGCCCTTTCGATAGACTTTCGTCGAACGAAAGCCTATCCGATGGGCAATCATCCTCAAGCGCCAATTTTGCTCGTGAAATGCCGCCGATTTGTGCAGTTTCGGCGGGTCGGGCGGCCGTGCGGCGCCGTGGCGCCGGATGACGCGGCATTCGGCGCCGAGATCCGCGCCGATCGGACCGCGCCTCCGTGAAGGAGCCGCGTGCGGTCGGGCGCTGCCGTCTTTCTGGGGGGGGAGGGCGTACGGGCGCGCCGTCGCTCAGACGGTGACGTCGACCGGAGCGTGCTGCGCGGCGGTGCCGGCCTTCATCTCCTTCTCGAACTCTTCGACGAGCTTCTTCTTGTCGTCGGCCGAAAGGTCCGCGAACTGCTCCTCGGTGAGCTTGTGACGCGCCAGGAACATCCGGAACATCCGTTGTTCGGGCGTGCCCTTGACCAGCTTCTGGAAGGCCGATGCCGGGTCGGCCGCGGAACCGGTCGTTCCGTCGTCCGCGCTCTGCGTGCCGCTGCTCGCCGATTCCGGCGTGTTTTGCCCGGTGATGGCACCGGTCGGCAGATTCTGCCCGATCCGCGTGGTGGGCGATTGGCGGAAAACCGAGGCGAAGGCACTGGAGACGAACATTTCGGCATCCCTTCCGGGCTGTTTCCTGCATGTAACTGCAATCGGAATGCCAAGCGCCGGCCGATCGGCGGAGAGGGCTTCCGCCGCGCGGGCCTCCGGCGGAATGCGCGTGTCGGGAGCGGACAAACCCCGAAGTATTTTTGCGCAGGATCTCTCCTCGACATCGTGAAAATCCAGTTCGCCGAGCAGCTTGGACGGACACGAGGGGATATTGCCGGCGGTCGCGCGCCGCCCCGGGACGGCGAGGCGGATCTGTACGTTCCCGGCGATTCCGAGTAGAGTTCAATTATGGAACTCGAGTTCCGGTAATTGAACTTACAGAGGACGGCCGCATGGAAGGTGCCACGGTTCCCGCACTCGGCAGGGGGTTCGCGATTCTCGACCTGCTCGCCAAGGAGCCGGGGCTGAGCTTCACGGACATCCACAAGCGGCTGGGACTGCCCAAGAGCAGTGCGCACCATCTGGTGGCGAGCCTCGTCGACCTCGGCATGCTCCAGTGCCAGGCGGACGGCGGCTACGTCCTCGGCCTCCGGTTGTTCGAACTCGGTGCCGCGGCGGCCGGGCAACGGCGGATCGACCGGGAGGCTCACCCGGTGCTGACCGCGCTCGCCTGGAAGGAGACGCTCACCTGCCATCTCGGCGTGCTCGAGGGCCATCAGGCGGTCTATCTGTCGAAGGTCGAGTGCGATCAGGAGATCAAGGTCAACACCTGGATCGGCAAGCGCCTCTGCCTCAACCGCTCGGCGCTCGGCAAGGCGTTGATCGCCTGGCTTCCCGACGCCGAGATCGGCGAACTCGCCAATCACGTCGACTGGGAGTCCCGGACGCCGAAGACCATCGTCGATGTCGACGGCCTGCGCGCCGATCTCGCCCTGGTGCGGCGGCGCGGCTGGGCGCTCGACGACGAGGAGGACGTCCTCAACATCCGCTGCATCGCCGCCCCGGTCCACGACGACCGAGGTCGCGTGATCGCCGCGATCAGCGCCGTCGGGACCGTCCTGCAGATGGTCGACGAACGGCTCGAACCCCTGGCCGCGCGGGTCATCGAAGCGGCCGCCGAGATCTCCGCGATCCTCCATCCGAAGAGATAGACGACGGAAAACCGTCCACGAACGACGAGGGAAAAGGAAACGCCACGATGACGGACGTCGGATTCATCGGTCTCGGCATCATGGGAAATCCCATGGCCGCCAATCTCCTCGCCGCCGGACACCGGCTGTTCCTCCATTCGATCGAAGGCGTTCCGCCGGCGCTGGTCGAGGCCGGCGGCGTCGCCTGCGGAAGCGGCCGTGAGGTCGCCGAACGGGCGGAGATCGTCATCGTCATGGTTCCCGACACGCCGCACGTCGCAGCGGTCCTGTTCGGGGAGAACGGCGTCGCCGAAGGCTTGTCGGCCGGCAAGGTGGTCGTCGACATGAGTTCGATCTCGCCGATCGAGACCAAGCGTTTCGCCGCCGAGATCGGACGTCTCGGCTGCGACTATCTCGACGCTCCGGTGTCGGGCGGCGAGGTCGGCGCCCGCGCCGCGTCGCTGACCATCATGGTCGGCGGCCCCGAGGCCGCCTTCGAACGGGTGAAGCCGCTGTTCGAGAAGCTCGGAAAGAACGTCACGCTGGTCGGCGGCAACGGCGACGGCCAGACCACCAAGGTGGCGAACCAGATCATCGTCGCCCTGACCATCGAGGCGGTCGGCGAGGCTCTGCTGTTCGCCTCGAAGGCCGGCGCCGACCCGGCCCGGGTCCGCAAGGCCCTGATGGGCGGCTTCGCCTCGTCGCGCATCCTCGAAGTGCACGGCGAACGGATGATCGCCCGCACCTTCGATCCCGGCTTCCGCATCGACCTGCACCGCAAGGATCTGAATCTGGCGCTCCAGGGCGCGCGGGATCTGAAGATCTCGCTGCCCAACACCGCCACCTGTCAGGAGCTGTTCAACGCCTGCGCCGCCCGGGGCGGCGGCGCCTGGGATCATTCGGCGATGGTTCGGGCTCTGGAACTGCTGGCCGACCACGACATCGCCTGATCGCCTGCGATCGGACGCCGAACGCCCGATCGGGACTACCCGACGTCTTCCGAAAATCGCCCGCGCGCGAACCCCGTCGGTTCGCGCGACGAGCCCCCGTGTCGAAGCACGACGGTTGCCGACGCCCGCCCGGGCGCCCCGGCGGCCGGCGACGGGGAAACACAACCACGAGAGGGGTAACGCCATGAAGATTCTGAAGTCCATCGAACGTGTACCGGGCGGCCTGATGGTCGTGCCGCTGTTCCTCGGCATGTGCATCAACCCCTTCACGCCGCACCTGCTGAAGATCGGCGGCTTCACCGAGGCGCTGAGCGGGGTCGGCTACCCGACCGTGCTCGGCATGTATCTGTTCACCGTCGGCTGCAAGATGACCTTCCGGGCGGCCCCGCGGATGCTGAAGCGCGGCTTCGGCCTGCTCGGCGCCAAGGTCGGCTTCGCCATTCTGGTCGCCTACTCGGTCGCCAAACTGGCCGGCGGCGATCTGTTCGGCTACTCGACGCTGGCCCTGATGGTGGCGCTCTCCGACACCAACGGCGGCATGTTCCTGGCTCTGACTTCGGTCATGGGCGACGAGGACGACGCCGGCACCTACGTGCCGCAGAGCATCGAGACCGGGCCGTTCCTGACCATGCTGTTCCTGGTCGGCGCCGGCCTCGCCAACATCCCGTGGATGACCATGCTGTCGGTGATCGCGCCGATCGCCGTCGGTGCCGTCCTCGGCAACCTCGACGACGACATCCGCGAGTTCTTCGGCAAGCACGAGCCGATCGTGGTGCCGTTCATGGCCTTCACCCTCGGCCAGACCATCAATCTCGGCTCGGTGGTCACCGCGGGCATCCCCGGCATCATCCTCGGCGTCTTCGTCTGCGCCACCACCGGTGTGATCTGCATCACCGTCGACAAGCTGCTCGGTGGGTCCGGCGTCGCCGGCGCCGCCGCCTCCTCGACCGCCGGCAATTCCGCCGCCGTGCCGAAGGCCGTCGCCATGGCCGACCCGACCTACGCCGCGATCGCTCCGATCGCCACCGTCCAGGTCGCCGCTTCGGTGATCGTCACCGCCGTGCTGACCCCGATGCTGACCGCCTACATGTACAAGAAGAAGCTCGCCGCCCAGGAAGCCCTCGCCGCCGGCGGCAAGCCGCAGTCGCAACCGGCCGAGTGATCGCCGGCATCTCCCGCCGTCTCGTTCCCGGCGCACCGATCGGTGCGCCGGCCCCCTCGGGCCACATGGCCCGGGGTTCGTCCCGCGCACGCCCGTGCCGGGTCTCGAAGGAGTGATCCCATGAACTACGAACAGGCCCAATCGCTGGTCGCCGAGGCGATCGCGCTCGCCGCGAAGGACTACGGTCGCCCGATGTGCGTCGCGGTCTGCGACGTCTACGGCTTCGTCATCGCCTTCGGGCGGATGGACGGCGCGCCGGTGCGCTCGATCGCCCTCTCCCAGGGCAAGGCCTACACCTCCGCCCGGATGGGGGTCGACACCGACGCCTTCCTCGAGCGGCTGCACCGCGAGAACATTCCCGCCTCCTATTTCTGCGACGACAAGCTCACCGGCATGCCCGGCGGCTGCATCGCCAAGGGCGCCGACGGCCGGATCGTCGGAGCGGTCGGCATCAGCGGCCTCGCGCCCTCGGAAGACCTCGCCATCGCCCGGGCGCTGGTCGCCAGGGCCGCTTCCTTCTGACGGAGTACCCGGTGTCATGACCAAGAAGAGTGTCTACGTCACCCGGGCGATCCCGGACGAGACCATCGCCGCCCTGCGCGCCACCTTCGACGTCGAGGTGAACCCCGACGACCGCGCGCTGACCCGTGCGGAACTGCTCGAGAAGGTGCGCGGCCGCGACGCGCTGGTCACCCTGTTGACCGACGGCATCGACGACGAACTCCTCGCCGCCGCCGGTCCGCGACTGAAGGTCGTCGCCAACTACGCGGTCGGCTACAACAACTTCGACCTCGCGGCGGCGACGAAGCACGGGGTGGTGCTGACCAACACCCCGGGCGTCCTCGACGACGCCACCGCCACCCACACCATGACCCTGCTGCTCGCCACCGCCCGCCGGATCGCCGAAGCCGACAAATACGTCCGCGACGGCAAGTGGAAGGGCTGGGCGCCGATGTTCTTCATCGGTCTCGACGTCGACCACAGGACGCTCGGCATCGCCGGCCTCGGCCGGATCGGCAAGAACGTCGCCCGCAAGGCGCGCGGCTTCGACATGAAGATCCTCTATTGCGACGTGGTCCGCGACGAGGCCTTCGAAGCGGAGACCGGCGCGGAGAAGGTCGACAAGGAACGGCTCCTCGCCGAATCCGACTTCCTGACCCTGCACACGCCGCTGATCCCCGAAACGCGCCATTGGATCGGCGAGGCCGAGCTGAAGAAGATGAAGCCGACCGCCGCTCTGATCAACGCCAGCCGCGGACCGGTGGTCGACGAGAAGGCGCTGGTCCGGGCGCTGCGCGAGAAGTGGATCTGGGGTGCCGGCCTCGACGTCTACGAGGCCGAGCCGGTGCTGGAGTCCGGCCTCGCCGAGCTCGACAACGTCGTGATCGTGCCGCACATCGCCTCGGCGACGACCGAGACCCGGCTCGCGATGGGCCGCATCGTCGTCGACAACGTGACCGCGGTGCTCACCGGCGGCGCACCGACCACCTGCGTCAACCCCGATGTCCTGAAGCGCTGAGCACCTCCGAATGGAGCGACGACCTCGCCCGCCGGCCCGCCTCGTGCGACGCCGGCGGGCGTTTTCGTCGGACGCCGCTCACGACCCGGCCTCGCGAGCCCGCACTCTTCGTCCGAGACGTCGCGCCCGCGGATCGGTTTCGATCCGCGGGCGCGATCATCCGTCGTCGGTCGTGATGGGCGTTCACGGACCGAAGACGGCGTCGGGGATGGCGAGCACCAGCGACGGGAAGAACACCAGCAGCACGGTGACGCCGACCACGGCGAGCATGAAGGGGATCGCCTGTTTGGTGTACTCGCCGACCGGGCAGCCGAGGATCGAGCAGACCGCGTACATCGCCGAACCGACCGGCGGCGTGAAGTTGCCGATGGTGATGGCGATGATGAACACCAGCCCGAAGTGCACGGAATCGAAGCCGACTTCTTCCGCGATCGGCAGGAAGATCGGGGTCAGCATGATGATCAGCACCGCGCCGTCGACGAACAGGCCGGCGAACAGCAGGAAGGCGATCATCATCAGGACGATCAGATAGGGCTGCGAGGTCAGTCCGAGCATCGCCTGCGAGATCGTGTCGGGGACCTGATCCCAGGCGATGCCGTAGCCGAAGATGCCGGACAGGGCGATCAGGAACATCACCGCGCCGACGTCCATGGTCGAGCCTTCGAGTGCCTCGCCGATGGTCTTGCGGGTGAGCTGGCGATGGGCGAGCACGCCGACGAAGAAGGCGTAGACCACCGCGAAGGCGCCGACTTCCGACGGGGTGAACACGCCGAGCCGCAGGCTGACGATCAGCAGCACCGGGAACATGATCGCCCAGATGCCGCTCACCGTGGCGCCCGCCACTTCCTTGGCCTTCGGGCGCCCGAAGCGCTCCGGCGGGATGCCGAGCTTCTTGGCGGTGTAGGCCAGCGTCGCGCTGAGCGCCAACCACAGCAGCAGCCCGGGAACGATGCCGCCGGCGAACAGACGGCCGATCGAGACCTGACCGACGGTTCCGTAGAGGATGTAGCCGATCCCCGGCGGAATGATCGGGGTGATCAGTGAGCCGAAGCTCAGCACCGCGGCGGCATAGCCCTTGCTGAAATTGCGCTTCAGCATCTCCGGGCCGAGCACCCGGCTCTGCATGGCGGCGTCGGCGATGCACGAGCCGGAGACCGATCCCATCAGAGCGGCCAGCGCGATCGACACCTGTCCGATGCCGCCCCGCATGTGGCCGGTCAGCACCGTCGCCAGACGGAGCATCCGTTCGGTGATGCCGGCGTGGTTCATCAGGTTGCCGGAGACGATGAACATCGGGATCGCCAGCAGGGCGAAGCTCTGGGTCTGGGTGACGGTGAGCTGCACCGGCATGGTCAGCGGCAGGCTGGGATTCTGGAAGAAGAACAGCACGCCGGAGATGCCGATGGCGAAGGCGACCGGCATGCCGATCGCGAGCAGCACGAGGAAGGCGATGAAGACGATGAGCATGGCGGGGTCCTCTCCGGCTCAGTCGCGGTCGGCCGAACCGGCCGGGGCAGCGGAAAGGAGCCGCAGCTCCCCACGGATCTTGATCGCCGCGGTGGCCAGCAGCAGCAGCCCGCCGATCGGCATCGACATCGTCACCCAGGAATAGGAGATCTCGGGGATGCCCTGGAACGACCGCGCCCGGCTGACCCAGGAGAGCCACACGCCGGTCGGAATGACGTAGAGCAGGAAGGCGACGATGATCGCGTGGTTGACCAGTCGGAACACGATCTGTCCGCGCTCGGAGAGGCGCGTG
>CALFRR010000149.1 GCA_937919435.1 uncultured Alphaproteobacteria bacterium
GCGTTCATCACGTTGATCTTGAGCTGCGAGACCACCACGAAGGCGGCGGTCAGCACCAGCACGGCGCCGTCCGACGGCAGCATGTAGGAGAAGGCGGCGCGGTACATCTGCGCCGGTTCGGCGGCGTGGTTCGCCGGCACGCCGTATCTCAGCGCGACCACCGCGAGAAGTGAGCCGGCGAACAGTTTCGGCGCGCCGAGCACGATCCAACCCGGCCCGGCGAAGAACACCCCGAGCCGATGCGCCCGGCGCCCGGCCGCCCCCGCCACCGGCCGCGCCGGCAGGAAGCGCAGGAAGTCGACCTGCTCGCCGATCTGCGGCATCAGCGCGAGGATCACCGACGAGGCGAGACCGAAGCGGACGAGATCGAACTCCTCCGTGAAGGTTCCGGGCATGCCGCCCCGATCGAGCCCGCCGTACTGCCACCACGCGGCGAACTGCGACGGATCCTTCCAGGCGATGAACACGAAGGGGGCGATGTTGAGGACGATCCAGAACGGCTGGGTCGAGATCTGGAACCGGCTGATCGCGGTGATGCCGTAGACCACCAGCGGGATCACCGCCAATGCCGACAGGATGTAGGAGATCCACAGCGGTATCCCGAAGGCGAGTTCCAGCGCCGTCGACATGATCGAGGCTTCGATCGCGAACAGGATGAAGGTGAAGGAGGCGTAGATCAGCGAGGTGATCGTCGAGCCGATGTAGCCGAAGCCGGCGCCGCGGGTCAGGAGGTCGATGTCGACCCCGTGACGCGCCGCGTGGCGGGCGATCGGGATACCGGTGACCAGCAGGATCACCGAGACCACGACGATCGCCGCGGCGGCGTTGACGAAGCCGTGGGCCAGCGTGATCGCCCCGCCGATCGCCTCCAGCGCCAGGAACGAGATCGCCCCGATCGCCGTCTGCGCCACCCGCGGCGCCGACCACCGCCGGGCGCTCTTCGCGGTGAAGCGCAGCGCATAGTCCTCGAGCGTCTGGTTGGCGACCCAACGATTGTAGTCGCGCCGGACCGGAAGGATGCGCTGACGTCCGACCATGCGCGCTCCGCTCCCCCGAGACGCCGGCTCCCACGCGGAACCGCGGGACGCGCCCACCACATCCCCTTCCGCCGACGAGCAAGATTCGCGCCTGACCGGGGGAGCAGCGCAGCGCCGGCGGCTCAGTGGCCGAGCGAGCGGGAGAACAGGTTGATCACCACGACCCCGGCGAGGATCAGCCCGATGCCGATCACCGCGGCGAGATCGAGGGTCTGGCCGAGCAGGAAGACGCCGATCGCCGAAACCAGGACGATCCCGACCCCGCTCCACACCGCATAGGCGATGCCGATCGGCAGGGTCTTCAGGGTGATCGACAGGAGCCAGAAGGAGACGCCGTAACCGATCAGCACCACCACCGACGGCAGCAGCCGCGAGAAGCGATCCGACTGTTGCAGTGCCGTGGTGGCGAACGTCTCGGAGACGATCGCCCCGAACAGGATCGCCCAGGTGGTCCAGGGGATGTCCATCGATCTCTCCGCGGCGACGGGACGGGCGACGGCCTCACGCCTCCTCGCGGCCCCGCCTCAAGAGGCCGGAGGCGACCATCAGGTCGGCAGTCGCCAGATTGAAGGCACAGGGCACGTCGTAGACCAGCGCCAGCCGCAGCAGCGCCTTGACGTCGACGTCGTGCGGCATCGGGGTCAGCGGATCGGGAAAGAAGATCAGGAGATCGATCTTGCCCTCGGCGATCAGCGCGCCGATCTGCTGGTCGCCGCCGAGCGGGCCGGACTTGACGGTGGTCAGGTCGAGATCCGGACAGGCCTTCTTGACGATCGACCCGGAAGTGGCGGTGCCGACCAGCCGGTGGCCGACGAGATCGGCGGTGTGGCGGCGGGCCCAGTCGGCGAGCGCGGCCTTCTTCTCGTCATGGGCGACGACGGCGATGGTGAGCGGCATGACTGTCTCCGGCTGAGCCTCGTTCGGACCGGAGGTTCGCCTCCGCCACGCCGCCACCGATACCCTGCTTCACCGTCCGCGGCAAAGCCCCCAACCGGCCGGGACGATCCGTCGCGCGCGCCGACCTCCCCCAGGGGACGCCCGGCGACGCCGCTCGGACCGGCGCACCGCCCAGCAACCGGGCAGCACACGGCACAAATTCCGTGCACGTCCACGCCTCGAGCAGAATCTACGTCAGATGACGTATGTGGTCGCCGCCGGAACGGCCCCACCCTCGGCCGCGACGGGTTCGAGAGAGCCCGCGAGGTTCACGGACCCGGCCCGAGGGGCGCGCCGGGGACTTTTCTCGAAGGGGAGTTCGGCATGAACAGGCTTCGGACGGCGATCACCAAGCGGCAGTTCACGGCGGCGCTGATCGGCGCGGCGATCGGTGCGGGCGCCTTCGGCGGCCCTGCCGCGGCGGCGGACACGATCAAGGTCGGCATCCTCCACTCGCTCTCGGGCACCATGGCGATCTCCGAGACGACGCTGAAGGACACCATGCTCTTCCTGATCGACGAGCAGAACAAGAAGGGCGGCGTGCTCGGCAAGAAGCTCGAGGCGGTGGTGGTCGACCCGGCCTCCAACTGGCCGCTGTTCGCCGAGAAGGCGCGCGAGCTGATCACCAAGGACAAGGTCGCCGCGGTGTTCGGCTGCTGGACCTCGGTTTCCCGCAAGTCGGTGCTGCCGGTGTTCAAGGAGCTGAACAACATCCTCTTCTACCCCGTCCAGTACGAGGGCGAAGAGAGCGAGCGCAACGTCTTCTACACCGGCGCGGCGCCGAACCAGCAGGCGATTCCGGCGGTCGACTACCTGATGTCGAAGGACGGCGGCGAGGTGAAGCGCTGGGTTCTGGCCGGCACCGACTACGTCTACCCGCGCACCACCAACAAGATCCTCGAAGCCTATCTGAAGTCCAAGGGCGTCGCGCCCGAGGACATCATGATCAACTACACCCCGTTCGGCCATTCGGACTGGCAGACGATCGTCTCCGACATCAAGAAGTTCGGCTCGGCCGGCAAAAAGACGGCGGTGGTATCGACCATCAACGGCGATGCCAACGTGCCCTTCTACAAGGAGCTCGGCAACCAGGGGATCAAGGCGACGGACATCCCGGTGGTCGCCTTCTCGGTCGGCGAAGAGGAACTCGCCGGCATCGACACCAAGCCGCTGCTCGGCCATCTCGCCGCGTGGAACTACTTCGAGTCGATCAAGACGCCGGAGAACGACGCCTTCATCGCCAAGTGGAAGGACTTCACCAAGAACCCGAAGCGGGTGACCAACGACCCGATGGAAGCCCACGTGATCGGCTTCGCCATGTGGGTGAAGGCGGTCGAGAAGGCCGGCACCGTCGACCCCGACAAGGTGATCGACACGCTGCCCGGGATCGAGGCGCCGAACCTGACCGGCGGCATCTCGAAGATGCTTCCGAACCACCACATCACCAAGCCGGTGTTCATCGGCGAGATCAAGGCCGACGGCCAGTTCGACGTCGTCTGGAAGACCGACGGTCTCGTCCCCGGCGCCGCCTGGAGCCCCTATCTCGAAGGGTCCAAGGACCTCGTCGCCGACTGGGTGACCCTCAAGTGCGGCAACTGGAACACCGTCTCGAAGAAGTGCGGCTGATCGGCCTCCGCCGACCGCCGACCCCGATTCGCGCTCTCACCGACGGGTGAGAGCGCCCGCGGAGGCACCCGGACCACGGCCCGGGTGCCGCTTCGCCGAGGACACGGAGGCGTCGCCCGGTTCCCTTCTCGCCTCGCGGGACCTGTGCGCAATTCGGAGAACTGCCCGACGACGTTCGGAATGGCCCCGAATTCAACCCCACCCACTCCCGTCATCCCCGGCCGGAGCGAAGCGGAGGGGAAGGGGATCCAGTCTGTATTTCAATGGGTTGATGCGCCTCTGGGTCCCCTTCCCGGCGCTGATGCGCCGCCGGGGACGACGGGAGAATGTGTCGCGACGCCGTTCTTCCCGTCTTGATCGGAATTGCGCACGGGTCCCGCGAGGGGAGAAGGGAACGGCGCCGAGATCGCAGATCGGCGGCACGCCGTTTGCCACGCCGACGGCCGGACCACCAGCAGAGGAACGAGACATCGATGCCCATCATCCGCCGCCTCGCCCGAGCGCTCGGCCTGATCCTCGTCCTCTTTTACGCCCTGCCCGCCGCCGCTCAGGACATCTCCGGCGCGCTCGCCAAACTCGCCGCGGATTCCTATGCCGACACCGCCGCCGCGGTCGTCGATCTCGCCGGCTCCGGCCACCCGCGCGCCGCCGTCATCGTCGCGGCCCTCCAGGACGGCAGACTCGAGTTCGACAGGGCCTCGAAGGCCGTCGTATTGCGCACCGCATCCGGTGTGGTCGATGCCGCGACCGGCGCCGCGATCGCTCCCGTCCCCGGCTCGCTCTCTCCGGTCCGCGTCAACAACCGGGTCCGCACCGCGCTCGCCGCGGCGATGGGCGCGCTGACCCTGATGTCGCCGGATCCGGCCAAGCGCCGCGAGGCGGCCGACGCGGTCTTCAAGTCGCGCGACCAGGCGGCCCTGCCGACGCTCGAGGCGGCGATCGCCAAGGAGGCCGACGGCCGCATCCGCGCCGCCCTCCAGGCCGCCCGCGCCGCGGTGATCCTGACCCGGCCGGACGCGAGCGACGACGCCCGGGTCGACGCCGCCGGGTCGATCCGCGAACGCGGCGACCAGGATGCGGTGGCGCTCCTGCGCTCGCTCCCCTCCGACACCCCGAAGCGGGTCCGGGACGCGGCGGAGACCGCGGCCAAGGCGGTCGAGACCGATCTCGCCCTGTGGTCGTCGGCCCAGAACGCCCTCTACGGCGTCTCGCTCGGTTCGGTGCTGCTGCTCGCCGCGATCGGCCTCGCCATCACCTTCGGCGTGATGGGCATCATCAACATGGCCCACGGCGAGATGGTGATGCTCGGCGCCTATACCACCTTCGTCGTCCAGGAACTGATCCGCACCAGGATGCCGGGCCTCTTCGACTGGTCGCTGGCGATCGCCCTGCCCCTCGCCTTCCTGGTCTCCGGCGGGGTCGGCGTGCTGATCGAGCGGACCATCATCCGCTTCCTCTACGGCCGGCCGCTCGAGACGCTGCTCGCCACCTGGGGCCTGTCGCTGATCCTGCAACAGGCGGTGCGCACCGTCTTCGGCGCCAACAACCGCGAGGTCGGCGCGCCGTCGTTCATGTCCGGCTCGATCGAGTTCGGCCCGCTGGCGATCACCTGGGGCCGGCTGTGGATCGTCGTCTTCGCCCTCGCCGTGTTCCTCGGCCTGATCCTCGTCCTGAAGAAGACCCCCGCCGGCCTGCAGATGCGGGCGGTGACCCAGAACCGCGCCATGGCCAGCGCCATGGGCATCCGCACGCCCTTCGTCGATGCGCTGACCTTCGGGCTCGGCTGCGGCATCGCCGGCATCGCCGGGGTCGCGCTCTCCCAGATCGACAACGTCTCGCCGAACCTCGGCCAGAGCTACATCATCGACAGCTTCATGGTCGTCGTCTTCGGTGGGGTCGGCAATCTCTGGGGAACCCTGGTCGGGGCGCTGACCCTCGGCGTCGTCAACAAGTTCCTGGAGCCCTTCGCCGGTGCGGTGCTCGGCAAGATTCTGGTGCTCGTCTTCATCATCCTGTTCATCCAGAAGCGTCCGC
This sequence comes from uncultured Alphaproteobacteria bacterium, assembly GCA_937919435.1. Lineage (GTDB taxonomy): Bacteria > Pseudomonadota > Alphaproteobacteria > Rhizobiales > Ancalomicrobiaceae > Siculibacillus. The sequence goes on from CALFRR010000149.1 coordinate 5,634, forward strand.
GGGGCCTCTTCGCCCTCAAGGGCCGGGCGGTCGACGCATGATCGGACATTTCCTCTTCCGCGGCCTCGATCGGGGCGTCGTCGTCGCTCTGACCGTCATCCTGGCGATCGGCGTCCTCGTCCCGGCGGCGAACCTCCTGTTGCCGCCGGGACACCCGCTGCACGTGCCGACCTATCTCGTCACCCTGTTCGGCAAATACGCGACCTATGCGACTCTCGCCCTCGCCCTCGATCTGGTCTGGGGCTACTGCGGGATCCTGTCGCTCGGTCACGGCGCCTTCTTCGCGCTGGGCGGCTACGCCATGGGCATGTATCTGATGCGCCAGATCGGCTCGCGCGGCGTCTACGGCAATCCGCTGCTGCCCGACTTCATGGTCTTCCTGAACTGGAAGGAGCTGCCCTGGTACTGGCTCGGCTTCGACCGGTTCGGCTTCGCGGCTCTGATGGTGGTGCTGGTGCCCGGCCTCCTCGCCTTCGTCTTCGGCTGGTTCGCCTTCCGCTCCCGCGTCACCGGCGTCTACCTGTCGATCATCACCCAGGCGCTGACCTACGCCCTGCTGCTCGCCTTCTTCCGCAACGACATGGGCTTCGGCGGCAACAACGGCCTGACCGACTTCAAGGACATCGTCGGTTTCCCGGTCCAGGCGGCCGGCACCCGGGCGGCGCTGTTCTTCCTCTCCTGCCTGTTGGTGGCGGCGTCGCTGCTGCTCGCCGCGGGAATCGTGAAGTCGAAGTTCGGCAAGGTGCTGATCGCCATCCGCGACGCGGAGAGCCGCACCCGCTTCATCGGTTACCGGGTGGCGACCTACAAGACGGTGGTGTTCACCGTCTCCGGCGTCCTCGCCGGTCTCGCCGGCGCGCTCTACGTGCCGCAGGTCGGCATCATCAACCCCAGCGAATTCGCCCCCGCCAACTCGATCGAGGCGGTGATCTGGGTGGCGGTCGGCGGTCGCGGCACGCTCACCGGCGCGATCGTCGGGGCGGTGGCGGTCAACTGGGGCAAGACCTGGTTCACCGGGGCGCTGCCCGAATTCTGGCTGTTCGCGCTCGGCGGCCTGTTCGTGGTGGTGACCCTGTTCCTGCCCAAGGGCATCGTCGGGACGATCGCCGAGATCCGTGCGAAGCGGACCGCCGCGGCCGCCGCCGCGCCGAAGCCGGCCCCGGCCGAGTGAGGAGGAAGGACATGACCGAACCCCTCGCCCACCGGGCGCTGCTCTACCTAGACGACGTCCGCGTCTCCTTCGACGGCTTCAAGGCGCTGAAGGGTCTGTCGCTGACCATCGAGCCCGGCGAGATGCGCGCCATCATCGGCCCGAACGGTGCCGGCAAGACCACCATGATGGACGTCGTCACCGGCAAGACCCGCCCGGATTCCGGTGAGGTCCTGTTCGACGGCGGCGGCGTCGACCTGACCCGCCTCGACGAGGCGGCGATCGCCGGCCTCGGCATCGGCCGCAAGTTCCAGAAGCCGACGGTGTTCGAGAGCCATACCGTCGAGGACAACCTCTACCTGGCGCTGAAGGCCGATCGCGGCCCCTTCGCCTCGCTGTTCCACCGGCTCGGTGCCGACGAGGCCGCACGCATCGACGAGATCCTCGCCACGGTGAAGCTCGCCGACCGCCGCGACGACCTCGCCGCGAACCTCTCCCACGGCCAGAAACAGTGGCTGGAGATCGGCATGCTGCTCGCCCAGGAGCCCAAGCTGCTGCTGGTCGACGAGCCGGTCGCAGGGATGACCGATGCCGAGACGATGGAGACGGCGGCGCTGCTGCGCCGCATCCACGACAGTGGCAAGTCGGTGGTGGTGGTCGAGCACGACATGGCCTTCGTCCGCGAGCTCGGCGTCAAGGTGACGGTGCTGCACGAGGGCGGCGTGCTGTCGGAGGGTTCGATCGACCACGTCGCGAGCGATCCGCGGGTGATCGAAGTCTATCTCGGACGCTGAAGGGACGATGGCATGCTGAACGTCACCGACGTCGATCTCCACTACGGCGCCGCCCAGGCGCTGCGCGGCGTCTCGGTCACCGCGGAGATCGGCGAGATCTCCTGCGTGCTCGGCCGGAACGGGGTCGGCAAGACCTCGCTCCTGCGCGCCATCGTCGGCCAGAAGCCGATCTCGCGCGGCCGGATCGAATGGGAGGGCCGCGATCTCGGCCACGCCGCGCCCTACGATCGGGCCCGCGCCGGCATCGCCTTCGTCCCCCAGGGTCGCGAGATCTTCCCACTCCTGACCGTCCGGGAGAACCTGGAGACCGGCTTCGCCCCCCGCCCGCGGGCCGAGCGCAGCATCCCCGACGAGGTGTTCGAACTGTTCCCGGTGCTGAACGACATGCTCGGACGGCGCGGCGGCGATCTCTCCGGCGGTCAGCAACAGCAACTGGCGATCGGTCGTGCTCTGGTGACGCGGCCGCGCCTCTTGGTCCTCGACGAGCCGACCGAGGGCATCCAGCCCTCGATCATCAAGGACATCGGCCGGGCGCTGGCCTATCTGCGGGCCAAGGGCACCATGGCGATCCTGCTGGTCGAGCAGTATTTCGACTTCGCCCGCGACCTCGCCGACCGCTACTGCGTGCTCGACCGCGGCGAGGTGGTGATCGCCGGCAGCCGCGACGAGGTCGATCCGGAGGCGGTCCGCGCCCGCATCGCCGTCTGACCGGCGCGACGGGGCGGAGCGAAGCCGGCGGGCCGGACGAGAGACTCGGCCGGCCGATCGGTCAGCGGGCGGTGACCAGCGCGAAGACCACGTCGCGGGCATCCTTGCCGGCGGTCTTGGCGGCGGCGGCCACCGTCGTCTCGAGCGACACCGCGTCGATGCCGACCGCCTTCAGCCGCGCCTGGATGGTTTCCGGCGAGGTCTTCATCATCGTCGCCAGATCGCCGACCCTGGCCTCCGCCAGGACACGGCTCATCGCCACCGCCGGATTGCCGCCGCCCGACTGGGTGGACAGGGCCGCCGGTGCGGCGAAGACGACCATCGCGGCGAGCGACAGAGCGAGCGGCGCCAGCATCCAGCCGCGCTTCAGATAGGTGACGATCGGTCCCCAGTTCTTCCAGACGTGCAGAACGAACGGCACGATCAGCACCATGCTGAGCCATTCGTGCATCGCATGGAAATACTGCGATCCGACATGAAAGAAGAGAGCGACGCCGGATATCAGCGAAGCGAGAAAGAGCCCGGTGGTCAACGGGGTCGTGTACCGATTGACGAAAGTGCTGAACATGATTCTTCTCCGACAGGCGACGTCCGTCGGGCCCGATCGTTACGTCTCACGATGACGTGAATGCACCCGCCCCGTTCCGAACTCAAGTGAACTCGCGGTAAGGTTCCGCGCTCCCCCTTCCCCGGACGCTCGCCCTTCCCCGGACGCTCGGCGGATCGTCCGACCGGCGGACGTCGAGCCCCGGAAACGACGAAGGCCCACCTCTCGGCGGGCCTTCGCGGGATCGGAAGGATCGGACGGCGTGCGGCCGGATCAGGGCTTCGGCGCTTCGCCGGAGAGCTTCTTGGCGGCCTCTTCGGCCTTCTTCTGGAGCTGCTGCTGGAGCTGCTCCTGGCTCTGCTGACCGGCGGTCGGATCGATGCCGACGCTGTCGATCGCCGCCTTGAAGGTCGACAGACCGAACGCGAACTGCATCGGCTTCTGCTGGACGTTGATCGCCTTGACCACCAGCGCCTGCCCCTTCTTGAAGTCGGCGTTCATCTGGTCGGAGACGGTCAGCTCGCCGTAGCAGGCGTTCGGGAAGCAGATGGTGAACTTCGCTTCGTCCTGCTTGCCGTTGTCGACGCCGACCCGCATTCCCGGCTGGATCAGCACCACCGGCGGCACGGCGATCAGCAGCACCTTCTTGGCGTCGCCCTCGATGTCGCGCAGCGCGACCGAGGCGACGAGCTGGCCCTCGGCCGAGCGCACTTCCTTGGCGACCAGACAGACGTTCTTCTTGTCCGCGTCCTTGGAGCAGATCTTGACCCAGGGCAGCGGATCCTCGGCGGCGGCCTCTTCCTTGGCCGGGGCCGGCTTGGCGGCGGCCGGCTTCGGCGCGGCCTTGGCCGGCGGGGTCGGAGCCGGCGTCTGCGCCTGGGCGATCACCGGCGCGGCGACGAAGGCGAGCGCCGCGACGGCGGCGAGGAGCGTGCGGCCGAGACCGCTCTCGATCGTCGGAAGCATCGGGCGAAGGGAGCTGTCAGCCATGAAAACCACATCCTCGAAGTAGACCGCGTCGTCGATCCGAGACAGGCATCCCGTGTCCCCAGACGGAAGTCCGCGACGAAATTCCGACATCGCCTCGAATCGCCCGTGACCACGATCACGACGACCAGATCGGAAGAGCACACGTCTGAACTCCAGTCACACTTGAATCTCG
>CALFRR010000150.1 GCA_937919435.1 uncultured Alphaproteobacteria bacterium
CGAGATCAATCGCGCCGTCCAGGGCGCCGCCGCCGGCACCCGCACCGTCGCCGACGTCATGTCCGGCCTCGGTGGCGAAGCCGAACGCACCGGCACGGCCGCCCGCAGCGTCGCCGAAGCGGTCGCCCGCGCCTCCGGTCAGACCACCGGCATGCGCCGGGAGATCGATCACTTCCTGGAGATCATCAAGAAGATCTGAGGCTCACGCCTCGGTCGGCGCCAAACGCCCGCCGATCCGGACCGGCCGCACCGCCTGCGCCAGTCCGGTCGCGAGGTCGACGTCGACGATCAGCCCGGCCAGCGTCCCCTCGCCGCCCGCCGGCTCGAAACGGGCCCGCCCGATCTTGGTCAGGAACCGGTTGATCGGTTCCTCCTTGTCCATGCCGATCACCCCGTCGTAGTCGCCGCACATGCCGACATCGGTCTGGAAGGCGGTGCCGCCCGGCAGGATCCGGTGATCGGCGGTCGGGACGTGGGTGTGGGTGCCGACCACCAGACTGGCACGACCGTCGAGGAAATGGCCCATCGCCTGCTTCTCGCTGGTCGCCTCGGCATGGACGTCGACGATCACCACGTCGGCCTGTTCGCGCAAGGGACAGGCGGCGATCTCGCGTTCCACCGCGACGAACGGATCGTCGAGCGGATCCATGTAGATCCGGCCCATCACGTTGATCACCAGCACCCGGGCGCCGTTCTTCGCCACATAGAGGCCGGCGCCGCGCCCCGGCGTACCGGCGGGATAGTTGATCGGCCGCAGCAGTCGCGGCTGGCGCTCGATGAACACCAGCGCCTCGCGCTGATCGAAGGCGTGGTTGCCGAGGGTGATCGCGTCGGCCCCGGCATCGATCAGGTCGTCGGCGATGTCCTCGGTGATGCCGAAGCCACCCGCCGCGTTCTCGCCGTTGACCACCACGAAGTCGAGCCCGAGCGTCTCGATCAGCCCCGGCAGGCGCTCGGTCACCGCCCGCCGTCCGCTGCGCCCGACCACGTCGCCGACGAACATCACCCGCATGTCGAAACGTCCTCCGGCCGGAACGGCCCTTCTTCCGTCAGAACGAGATCGAGCCGCCGGTCGTGCGGCTCCGCCGGGATCCTCTCGACCCGTTGGAGCGCGAAGGCGAGACCGATCTTCGGCCGCGCGCCCGTCGCCTCCAGTCGGGCGAGCGCCCGGTCGTAATGGCCCTTGCCCCAACCGATCCGTCGGCCCGCGCCGTCGAACACCGAGAGCGGCAGCAGCACCACGTCCGGGTCGACGACCGCCGCCCCCACCTCCGGTTCGCGCAGCCCGAAGGCCGCCGTCACCAGCGGATCGTCCGACCGCCACAGCCGGAACTCCATGCTCACCCCGTCGGCGAGCACCACCGGCAGGGCGAGACGCACCCCGCGCGCCGCGAGCCGGCGCATCAGCGGAAGCGGATCGATCTCGCTGCGGATCGGCAGATAGCCGGCGACCACAGCGCCCTCCGCCGCTTCGATCATCTCGGCCGAAGCCGCCAGCCGCTCGGCGGCGGCCCGCGCCGAATCGGCCGGGATCGCGTCACGACGAGCGAGCACCAGCCGGCGCAGAGCGGATTTGTCAGGGATCGCGCGGAACGCGACGTCGTCGGTCTCGATCACCGCGGCAGGGGCCCCGCAGGCAGGATGGAAGGGCAGAGTGACGAAGCCACCTCGACCGATGGAGAAATCGATCCCGGGAAACCTACAACGTAGGTGGGCGCCGTGTGGTCCGGCCCACGGGCCGGTCCAGGTACAGCTCCCGTTCGGATCGATAAGGCCCCGGGGATGCAGTCTCCTGTCGCATCGTGCAGCCTCGTCGTCGGCGAATATAGAGAGCGCCGGGCACTTCCGCCAGACGTCCGGGACCGACCTTTTCGCGAGGATCTCAACCGCGCGGCGCGTCGAGCGCCTCGGCGACCGCACCGACCCGCGCCGCCACCTCGTCGAGCCGCCGGGCGATCTCCGCCTCCACCGCCTCGCGCCGCTCGAGCGCCTGAGCATTGGTCTCGCGCAACGCCCGGTTCTCCGCCTCGAGCGCCTTCAGGCGGCGGACCGTCTCGGCGTTCTCGTCCATCGCCATCACCGCCGCCATCACCGTCAGGCGCTGGTCGCCGATCTCGCCGAACGAGCCGCGCAGCGAATGGATCATCTCGTCGAGCTTCTGGGCGAGCCCCTGGAGCTGCGCCTCCTGGCCGTCCTCGCAGGCCATCCGGTAGACCCGGCCGTTGATGGTCACGCTGACCTGAGCCATCCGCCGTTCCTTCAGCCGCCGTGCACGTCGAGAACCGAGCGGATCGACTCCATCGCCGCGACGAGCCGGCGGGAGACCTCCCGGTTGGTGTCCTCCAGACGGCCCGACCGCGCCTTCTCCCGGTCGAGGGTCTCGGCGAGCGACGAGCGGTCCTCGCCGAGGCGGGCGATCTCGTCCTCGAGTTCGAGGGCCGAGCGATCGCGTTCGGCGCGGCGGGCGAGCGCCGCGTCGAGCCGGTCGAGCTGAGCGGCGAGGCGTTCGAACGCCGCCTCGACGGCAGGAGCCTGGCCCATTCCGTTCCTCGTCGCCACCATCGGAGCCGCCGCACCCGGCGCCGCTCCCCCACGCTCCGACCGACCACGAACCGATCCCGCATCGCCCTCCGGACGATGCGGCCGCCCCTCGTGACCGGCATCCGCTTTCGCCGCGCACAATAGGCCGGGGCCGGAGCGAGGGTCAACGGCGCCGCCGCCGACCTCGACCTACGGAACCCGATCGCGAGAAAGGACTACGCCGGATTGACAGTACCCCCGGCCCTGCTAACAGTGCCCCACTCGCGGTTCGCAGCTCGATCCGACCTTCGTCGGGGGGGCGTCGTGGACCGCGGGACGGATCTCGACCGATCGTGTGGCGAACCCGCGGCCGGCACCGAGAGGGGCGATCCGCCGCGGGTCGCGCGCCGCATCCGGCCATTGCCGACCGGACCGCGCGATCGCGGCGAAAGCCCACCGTACGGGGGCGGAAGGAACGTGGCAGGCGGCCGAATCCCCGGTCCGACCGATGCCCGCATCACTCGAGAGGAGTTGAACATGACTGTTCGTGTAGCGATCAACGGGTTCGGCCGGATCGGCCGCAACGTGCTGC
>CALFRR010000151.1 GCA_937919435.1 uncultured Alphaproteobacteria bacterium
AGCCGGGTCAATTCTCGGTGGAAAGCCCGGGTCAGTTCTCCGCGGAAATCAACACCTCCACCATATGTGGGCCGCTCCACCTCGGGGCGGCTCTTCCTTTTTCATCATCTCGTACAGCGAGCCCCCATGACCATCGAGACTTCCAAGCGCCGTCCTGCCGAAGGGACGAGGACACTTCACATCACCCTGTCACCCGCCGAGATCGAGCGTATCGACCGCTACGCCGCCCGTGTCCAGGCAGCAAACCCGAGACTGAACCCGAGCCGGTCGCTGATCATCGCCGAGGCCCTCGCCCTGCTCGTCGACGACCGTCCTCCGCTCTGGCACCGCATCGGCTGACGACGCCCACGACACGCCCGCCTCTGCCTGGCTCATGAGCCACCCTCGGCTCTCTGGCTCAAAAGGCCACTAGATGGATGAGGCAGGTTCGAGATGATTTCGCCAAGGAAACCAACCACAGATGACCATCGAACCCGACGAACTCGACGACGCCATTGATGACACCACCCTCGACTATCTCCCCTTCGCTGCCGCCTATGCCCTCCTCGAAGGTGAACTCGAAGCCGCTCACGGCGCGCCCCTCCGGGAGGCCTTTCACACCCTCCCGAGAGCGATCCACCACAGCCGACTGAAGATCGTCCCGGCGCTCTTCCAGCCTCGGATCATCAAGGAGGACGAAGACCACGTCACCGAACTCCACACCGCCCTCGCCCAGAGCGGTCGCCTCGATGCGGTGAAGGTCTTCCCGATCGCCGACTCCTTCTACCTCATCGACGGACACCACCGTGTCGCCGCCTACCGGGAAGCCGAGGACGCAGGAGAGAGCGACGGCATGGTGCCCGTGACCTATCTCTCTTCCCGCAGCCTCGACGACGCCATCGCCTACGGGGCGAGGGAGAACGCCAAGGCCCGTAAGAGGCTGGAGCGGTGGGAACTCACCGCCTGGACATGGGAGATCGTGAAGAGCGGTTCAGGCCTCTCGAAGGCCGGCCTCGCCAAGCTCACGGGCACCTCGGCAGCGACCATCGGTCGAATGCGGAGCGTGTACCGGCGCCTCGAGGACGCCGCCGTCACCGATCCTCGCTCCACAGCCGGCTGGGAGCAGTGGACATGGGTCAGTGCCATGAAATGGGACAAGGATCACATCCCGCCCACCATCGACGAGGACGCAGAGACCAAGAAGCTCCAGTACCTCTACGCCAAGTTCGAGAAGGCCTTCGGTCCACTGGTCAAGAAGAGCCCCGAACGAATCTTCCAGGCCATCTTGCAGGAGAACGAGTACGCCGCCCGCGGTTTCATCATGGCCGCTTATGCCGAGGGATTCCTCGAGTCCGTCATGAGCGACCTCGAAGCGGAGGAGGATGAGGAGGCGGAATTCTGACCTCGGATCACAGTCACCATCTCCCCTGCACCGAAGACAAGTGACTGCCTCGCCTCGGTTCCTCGCTCCGAAGAGCCGTCGTACCTCGAAAAGAGTCTGGCGCCGGGGTGGAGACACAACACCACATATGCGTCTATATCCCAAAATGAGACACAATATATGGGAGTAAGTGGGAGATATTCTCTTCCCACTCCGGTTCGAGGCTCGTCACCATCCTCAGCCGAGATGCCGGAACACCGACCTCGTCGAGATCCCGAGCCTCGAAGCGACCTCCTCGGCCGTGAGGCCCTGGGCCTTCAGGGTTCGGATCTCGTCGGCCTTGTTCCTCGCCGTCGGCTTGCGTCCCTTGTACCGGCCCTCGGCCTTCGCCTTGGCGATGCCCTCTCGCTGCCGTTCGAGCATCATCTCCCGCTCGAACTGAGCGACCGAGCCGAGGACGTTCAGCATCAGCTTGCCGGTGGGCGTCGCCGTGTCGAGGTTCATGGCGAGGATCCGGAGGCTCGCCTCCTTCGCTTCGATCCGTCCGACGATCTCCACCAGATCCCGCATCGATCGAGCGAGACGGTCGAGCTTGGTGACGACGACGGCATCGCCCGCACGGACGAAGTCGAGCAGGGTCTCCAGTTCCTTGCGTGGGGCGACCGAGGAGACCTGCTCCTCGAAGATCTTGGTGCATCCTGCCTCGGTGAGGTCACGGCGCTGGGCATCGAGGCCTGCGACCTGCTCGGTGGTGGAGGTGCGGGCGTATCCGACGAGCATCATGGGTGGGCTCCGTGTCATGCCAGAAGGGTCTTAGACACAGAATCACGGTCACTGCCAAATATCAACACCCATTCGTATGGCGCGCTCCCTGGCACGCTTTCGGCACCCCGTGTCACTGACACTGGGGCAAGGTCCAATGGCATGATTGCCGTGACGCCGGAGCGACCGAGGACGGCAGATCGAGGATCGGAGCAGCAAACCTACCCGGCAACCGAGAGCGGGCCTCCACGGTCGCTCCGGCGACGCTGCGGGGGGAACCCACGCTTCCGCTTCCTCTCGATGCCGCCTCGGAATTCTGTGCAGAATATCTGGGGGCGGTGGGCACCAACCTGACCGCCACCGAGAAGATCATGCTCGGCGCAAATTGGATCCATCTATCTGAATTCGTACAAATGAGAGAAGCCTCGCTCCCACCTTCCTATGGATCTCCTGTTCACTGCAGCCACCAGCTACTCGATCCAGCCTCGCAAGAAGGTGTTCGATCAGTAGCCGGAAGCGGAAGAAGGGCTCACGATTGTGAAGCTGGGTTGATGACCTCTATATCTCTGCACTCAATGCTGTCACCGATTGCTGAAATAATTTCAGATAGAAATATTTGCTGATGCCCAGATTCTCGCGCCCATAATTTTAGTGTCTCTTTGTGATCCTGCGCTGGCAGGATGTCACATATCTCCATGCCGATGTCGCTTATCAATATGACATTAAATAATACTGATTTCGCCTTATCGAAGCGAATAGCAAAATTTCCCATTCTTATTGTAACTTCACCTTCCCCCTCGCCCAGGGTGAACTCCCTTGTAATTTTTCCATTCACCTCACTAATAAGTCCGATATCCTGCAATGCAATCAGATCAAGGAGACTTGCGTCAGACAACGATTTCTTTGAGAGAAGTGATTTATCCATGCGATAATCGGCAATTTTAGTGAAAAGTGCAGCTCGTTCCTGACTAATTTCTGATATAATCCTTAAAGTCGATAACGAAAAACTATTTGTCTTCTGTATTTGCCTTGACAGAACTCTGGCCCACATGTCCTGTCGGCTCTGCGTAGATGCCTTTTCAGCATAGTCAGCAAAAGCGTTCATCCAATCAGGGTCTATGTCGACTGAATCATCATCGAAATCAGAATCAACATCTTGATTTAAAAGTAAATTCTGCGTTTCGAGCACGATCTTGGCTTTGTTTTCGATTTTTATCTGCCCTTCACGCCTTAGCATTTCTAGCGCGTAATTTCCAGATCCGCCAGACTCCTTAATAATACGCCGAGCCATCTCTCCATCGTCTTTTATGATATTCAGAATGATTTCCGTCTCTGCCAGATATCGCCCGTTCGACCTGTCAATTCGAACACTCGCAATATCAAGGAGGCTTCCGAGCAGGCGGTCGGCCGCACTCACGAGACGAGATCTGGCTTTAACCGAGATTCCCTTACCGTCGAGCCCCGCGGAGATAGCTACGTCTTGGCTGTCTGTCCCTTTTGGCATGCGCCCCCCCCAATTCCAGCGCGGACAGTCTAATTGCTCTCAGCTGCAGTGCAAGTTCGGGTTGATATCAACTGCCGGCCAATTAAGGACATTGGACAGCCTCGGCCACACCGTTCGGGTGGTCACCATCGACAACGAGCCGTGGTTCGTGGCGAAGGACGTGTGTTCCTGCCTCGACCTCATGAGTTGGGCTGGAAGCTCCCCCGTCCTTCGTGGTCTCGACAAATCGGAGCGCCGCCGAGAGGACCGCAGCTCCCTGATCCAGAAGCAGGTAGACGTCGGAACCATGTTCGCCAAGAGCGAGCCCTCCCGGAACCTCATCTCCGAGTCCTGCCTCTACAAGCTCGTCATGCGCTCCGACAAGCCGCAGGCGAAGGCGCTCCAGGACTGGGTCACGAAGGTGGTCCTGCCGGCGATCCGCAAGGACGGCGACTACCTGAGCGGCGGAGCTATTGCATTGGGACAAGAGCGCCGCCTCAATCCCTCGGCCACTCCAAGCGGGTGACCATCATCGACGATGTGCTGTGATTCGTGGCGAAGAACGTGTGCCGGTGCCTTGGGCTTCTCCCAGACAGGGTGGCTTCACCCATCACCTGACGAAGCTGGGCACTTGAGAGCGCCCCATTACCAACAGGTCGGACATGGGGGTATCGGGCAAGGGCGGGGCGATCAGCCTCATCTCCGAGAGCGCCCCCCCCTACAAGCTGGTCATGCGCAGCAACAAGCCGGAGGCGAGGGCGTTCCAGGACTGGATCACGAACACGTCCGCTCCTGCGGCACACAGGGAAGCAATCCACACTGGCAACGAGGCTATAGCCTTGGGGTAGAATCACACCGCTCACCTGGGGTAAAGCCCTCGCAAGCCATTGAAAAATAAGGAAAAAAGATAAATGGCGCTCCCTAGGGGACTCGAACCCCTGTTTTCGCCGTGAGAGGGCGACGTCCTAGACCGCTAGACGAAGGGAGCGCGGGGCGGCGGTGCCGCCGGACCGGGCTCGTATAGCCGGGCCCGCCGATCCTGGCAAGCCGGAAAAACTCTTTCCCCAGGAAAGCTTCGTCCCCCCGTTCCGACGCCCGCCGGAATGCCGGGAAGCACGTCACCCTCACCCTTCCGCGCGGCCCGATGCGAGACCGGTCCGGCGCCGTCCGGCCGGCGCCTCCGCCCATCTCGCCCGGCGACCGCCCCGCCGACGTCGCGGCCCGACCGGCCGACGCCCGACCGGGCTCGCCGGCGTGGACGGCGGTCGGATCGGATCGGTGTCCCCGTGCGCCCGGTCTCACATCCCGCCGATGCAGACGTATTTGACGTCGAGATAGTCGTCGAGGCCGTACTTCGACCCCTCGCGGCCGAAGCCCGACGACTTCACGCCGCCGAACGGCGCCACCTCGGTGGTGATCACCCCCTCGTTGATGCCGATCTGCCCGAACTTCAGCTTCTCCGCCATCCGCAGGGCACGACCGAGATCGCGGGTGTAGAAATAGCCGGCGAGCCCGTATTCGGAGGAATTGGCCAGGCCGATCGCCTCCTCCTCGCTCTCGAAACGATAGATCGGCGCCACCGGCCCGAAGATCTCGTCGCGGGAAAAGGCCATCTCCGCCGTCGCCCCGGCGATCACCGTCGGCTGGTAGAAGCCCGCCCCCTTCTCGTGACGCGCCCCACCGGTCAGCACCCGGCCGCCCTTCGCCGTCGCGTCCGCCACGAAGCCCTCGACCTTGACGAGCGCGCGCTCGTCGATCAGCGGCCCCTGGACCACCCCCGCCTCGAAGCCGTGGCCGACCTTCAGCCCCGCCACCGCGGTCGCGAAGGCCGCGGCGAAGGCGTCGTGGATGCCGGCCTGGACGTAGAACCGGTTGGTGCAGACGCAGGTCTGGCCGGAGTTGCGGAACTTCGAGGCGATCGCCCCGGCCACCGCCCGATCGAGATCGGCGTCGTCGAAGACGATGAACGGCGCATTGCCGCCGAGTTCCATCGACACCCGCTTGAGCGCCGTCGTCGCCCGCCCGGCGAGCTGCCGGCCGACCGCGGTCGAGCCGGTGAAGGTCAGCTTGCGCACCGCCGGATTGTCGATCATCTCGTCGCCGATCGGCGCCGGCCGGCCGGTGACCACGTTGAACACCCCGGCCGGCAGCCCCGCCTTCTCGAACAACAGCCCCCAGGCGAGTCCAGAGAAGGGGGTGAGCTCGGCCGGCTTCAGCACCACCGTGCAGCCGGCGGCGAGCGCCGCACCCACCTTGCGGGCGATCATCGAGGAGGGGAAGTTCCACGGCGTGATCGCCGCGACCACCCCGACCGGCTCCTTCAGCACCAGGATCCGCCGATCCGCCCAGGGCGAGGGAATCGTGTCGCCGTAGACCCGCCGCGCCTCTTCGGCGAACCATTGCAGATAGGCCGCCGATCCCGCCACCTCGCCGCGTGCCTCGGCGAGCGGTTTGCCCTGTTCGAGGGTCAAGAGCCGCGCGAGGTCTTCCATGTCGGCGCGGATCAGAGCCGCCACCTCGAGCAGCAGGTTCGCCCGCTCCGCCGCGGTCTTCGCCGCCCAGGCGGGAAACGCCGCCTCGGCCGCGGCGATCGCCCGTGCGACTTCGTCCCGCCCGACCGACGGCACCGTGCCGATCACCCGCCCGGTCGCCGGATCGCTCACCGACAGCGTCGCGCCGTCGTCGGCCCCGACCCAGGCGCCACCGATCAGATTGGCCTCGACCAGCCAGGGATTCTCGCCACCCATCGTCCGCTCCTCGTCGCATCCGCAATCGGCGGATTTGGCGACGATCGGTCGCGCCCCGTCAAGGGCCGCCCCGCTCGGGAGCCCTGCGTGCGGCCCCGCCGACCGCCTCAGCGATGGCCGTGGCCGTGGCTGCCGTGACCGGGGTCGCCGTGCGGATGATCGTGGCCGCCGCCGGTCTCGTGGACGTCGGCGTGATCGTGCGAGCCGTCGTGGAGATGGGCGTGGGCGTGGCCGTGCTCGTGGGCATGGACGTGGGTATGGGGATGGGAATGGACGAGATCGCCGTGCCGATGCGGATGATCGTGGGTGTGGCTGTGCTCGTGGACGTGGGTGTGGGTGTGGACCGTGTCGGTCCCG
>CALFRR010000152.1 GCA_937919435.1 uncultured Alphaproteobacteria bacterium
GCACCACCTCCGGCAGACGCCGGCCGGCGTCGTCACCGGTGCCCTGCTCGATGCCCATGTCCATCAGATACTGGGTGATCTCCGATCGGAGCCGCTTGAACGCGGGATCGTGGCTCGATGCGGTGCGATCGCGCGGGCGCGGCAGATCGACGACGAATTCGCGGGACAGCGTCGCGTCGGGGCCGAGAGTCAGCGGAATGATCCGATCGGCGAGCAGCAGCGCCTCGTCGACGTCGTTGGTGACGAGGACGACGGTCTTCCGGTCCTCCTCCCAGATCCGCTCGATCTCGTCGCCGAGCTTGGCGCGGGTCAGCGCGTCGAGAGCGGAGAGCGGTTCGTCGAGCAACAGGACCTCGGGGCTCATGGCGAGCGCCCGGGCGATGCCGACCCGCTGGCGCATGCCGCCGGAGAGTTCCGCCGGCCGGCGGTCGCGGGCGTGCGACAGGCCGACCATGTCGATGTACTTCGCGACGCGGGCCTCCCGTTCGGCGGCGCTCGCCTTCGGGAACACCGCCTCGACCGCCAGCATGATGTTGCCGTGGACGGTCAGCCAGGGCATCAGCGAATAGGACTGGAAGACCAGACCGCGCTCCGGCCCCGGCTCGCAGACCGGGCTGCCGCGCATCAGCACCTCGCCGGTATCCGGGCGGACGAGGCCGGCGATGGTCGAGATCAGGGTGGTCTTGCCGGACCCGGAGAAACCGAGGATCGCGACGAACTCGCCTTCGCGGATCGACAGGTTCACGTCGGCGAGGACGCGGGTGACGGTGCCGGCCGAAGCGTAGGACTTGCCGACGCGGCGCAGTTCGAGGATCGGAGTGGGATCGCTCATCGGCGCCTCCCTCAGCGCTTGGCGGAGAAGGTGAAGGCGGCCTGCAGCGCGTACATGACGCGGTCGAGCAGGAAGCCGATGATGCCGATGGTGAACACCGCCACCATGATCCGGGCGAGCGAGGCCGACGAGCCGTTCTGGAACTCGTCCCAGACGAACTTTCCGAGGCCGGGGTTCTGGGCGAGCATCTCGGCGGCGATCAGCACCATCCAGCCGACCCCCAGCGACAACCGCATGCCGGTGAAGATCAGCGGCAGCGACGACGGGATCACCAGCTTCAGCACCTTCTTGCCCCAGCCGAGCCGCAGCACCCTGGCGACGTTCATCAGATCCCGGTCGATCGAGGCGACGCCGAGCGAGGTGTTGATCAGGGTCGGCCACAGCGAGCAGAGCGTCACGGTGATCGCCGAGACCAGGAACGACTTCTCGAACATCGGATCGGTCGAGGTGTAGAGCGCCGAGACGACCATGGTGACCAGCGGCAGCCAGGCGAGCGGACTGACCGGCTTGAAGATCTGGACGAACGGGTTGATCGCGGCGTTCACGATCGGCGACAGACCGGCGAGAATGCCGAGCGGGATCGCCACCGCGGTGCCGATCAGGAAGCCGGTGAACACCGTCTTCAGCGAGGTCAGGATCTTGTCGACGTAGGTCGGCTTGCCGACGTAGGTCTTCGGCCTGATCTCGACCGGCGGACTGGCCGCCCGCGCGTCCGCGATCCGCTTGTCCTGACGCTCGTAGAAGGCCCGCTCCCTGGCGCGCTCGGCGGCGTGGTCGGCGAGCAGCACGCCGACCTGTTCCCACACCGCCGCCGGCCCCGGAATGGCGCCGAGCGAGGTCTGGACGCGGGGCGCCAGCACGCTCCAGGCGCCGAGGAACAGCGCCACCGCGACGATCGGCACGCCGGCCAGCCGCCACAGTTCGCGGCTCTGGGTGCGGACGTCGTCGCCGCCGATCATCTTCAGGATCGGCACCAGAAAGCCGAGGCCGAAGACCGAGAGCCAGCCCTCGATCCGAGTGATGCGCGAGAACCAGAGTCGGCGCCGGGCTTCGTGGGCGGCACGGGCGGCCGGATCGGCGACGAACGGGTCGGTGGCGGTGGTCATCGGTCTGTCCTCGCTGACGGCCGTCTCGGCCGGAGTCGGTCGTGTCGTCGGGGTCTGCGAAACGGGGGGACGCGGCCGCCGTCCGGGATCCGGGAGGCCGCGGGCACGACGGCGGCTCAGCCTTCGACGGCGTTGCCGACCACCTTCTGGGCGCCCTTGAGGCCGATCTTCAGCGACGCGAGATAGGCGTTGGGGGCCCGGCCGTCGTAGGCGATGCCGTCCATGAAGCCGCGATCGACCGGCTTGTAGCCGTCGGACCCGAACGGGAAGTCCTCGCGCCGCGCCCTGCCCTCGGCGACCAGCAGCTCGGCGGCCTTCAGATAGAGGTCCGGGCGGTAGACCTTCTTCGCGGTCTCGGCGTACCAGTCGTCGGACTTCGCCTCGGCGATCTGCCCCCAGCGGCGCATCTGGGTCAGGTACCAGACCGCGTCGGAATAATAGGGATAGGTGGCGAAGTACTTGAAAAATACGTTGAAGTCCGGAACCGGCGCTTGTCGCCCTTCTCGTATTCGAAAGTGCCGGTCATCGAGTTGGCGATCACCTTCTCGTCGGCGCCGACGTATTCCGGCTTCGCCAGGATCTTCACCGCCTCGGCGCGGTTCTTGCCGCCGGCCTCGTCGAGCCACATGCAGGCGCGGATCATCGCCTTGACGATGGCGAGGAGCGTGTTGGGGTTCTCCTCGGCCCACTTCCGGGTGACGCCGAACACCTTCTCCGGGTTGTTCTTCCAGATCTCGTCGTCGGTGATCACCGGCACGCCGATGCCCTTGAACACCGCCGCCTGGTTCCACGGTTCGCCGACGCAGTAGCCCATGATGGTGCCTGCCTCCATCGTCGCCGGCATCTGCGGCGGCGGGGTGACCGACAAGAGCGCCTCGGCGAGGATCTGGCCGGAGGTGTTGTCCGGCGAATAGAAGCCGGGATGGATGCCGCCGGCGGCGAGCCAGTAGCGGAGCTCGTAGTTGTGGGTGGAGACCGGGAAGACCATGCCCATGTCGAAGGTCTTGCCGCGGCCGCGCAGGTCGTCGATCACCGGCCTGAGGCTCGCCGCGGAGATCGGATGCTTCGGCCTGCCGTCGGCGCCCTTTTCGACGCCAGCCTTCATCTTCTCCCAGACGGCGTTGGAAACGGTGATGGCGTTGCCGTTGAGATCCATCGACAGCGGCGCGATCACCTCGGCCCTGGTGCCGAAACCGATGGTGGCACCGATCGGCTGGCCGGCCAGCATGTGGGCGCCGTCGAGTTCACCGGTGATCACCCGGTCGAGATTGACCTTCCAGTTGGCCTGCGCCTCGAGTTGGACCTGCAGGCCCTCGTCCTCGAAGAACCCCTTCTCCTGAGCGACGGCGAGCGGGGCCATGTCGGTGAGCTTGATGAAGCCGAGCTTGACGACGTCCTTCTCCAGCGCCAACGGCGCGGCGACCGCACGCGTGACGACCGAGGTCGAGACGACGGCACCGGCCGTGAGCGCGGCGGAGGACAACAGGAAGCTGCGACGGGTCGGACGGAAGGACGACTCTTGCGACATGACACCCCCTCGGGAGAGCGAACCGGATTCGATCGTCGGGGGTAATCGGTCGCGCGGCATCCACGCGGACGACCCGGTTCTCGCGCATCTTCGGAGGTGCCGCTTCGGGCATCTCTCGCGCGATGAACCGCCCCAGGCGACCGAACCCGTCTTTGGGTTCGAATGGCTGGACGATGGGTCGTCGTTGACCGCCCACTGTCTTGCACGGTGCATGCCAAACGGTGCAGGAGCCAAAACCGCAATCGAAACAACGAGAGGCGGGGATGTCGGGACGTCGCCCGTCGGAGAGAATATGCCTATTTCATGAGCGCCGTGGTTTTGCTGCCGCCTTTTTGACCACTCGCGATCGGCGCCAGCGGGCTCTACGGCAGCGGCGCCGTCGGGCTCTACGGCGTGGTTCGCGGGTACCGGCGGAGGGGCGATGTTCGACCACGGACCGCCGGTCCGGACCGTGACCTTCGAGCCGATCGGGCCGTGGCCGATATGGGCGCTTCGGCGGCCCTTTTGTACCTCTGGTCGTTTTCCCGACCCGTTCTCCGGCCTCTCCGATGGATCCTGCGCACGAGCAGTCGCCGAGACGGGTCCGACGAGGTTCCCGAGGACCTCCTCGAGACGAGGCGCACTGCATCGGCTTCTTCGCCGGGTTCGCGGACGTTTCCGGCGGGACAACGAAAAAGGGAGGACGACACCTCATGTCGCAAACCAGTGAAACGACGTCTCTGCCACCCGTCGTGGCCGCGCCCAAGCTGGGCAATCCGGCCGCCGTCGGGCTCGCCGCCTTCGGACTGACCACGCTGCTGCTGCAGCTGCACGCCCTGGGGCTCGTCGGCATGGGGCCGGTGCTCTGGTCGGGCGTGTTCTACGGCGGCGCCGCCCAGGTCATGGTCGGCTTGCACGAGCACAAGAACGGCAACAACTTCGGCTACACGGTGTTCACCAGCTTCGGCTGCTTCTGGCTGTCGTTCTGCGGCATCGTGATCGCCGGCAAGTACGGCCTGTTCCCGGCGAGCAAGACCGACGTGGGTTGGTTCCTGGTCGCCTGGACGCTCTACAGCGGGATCATGACGATCGCCTCGATGCGCACCAACAAGGTGCTGTTCGGCGCCTTCGCCACCCTGATGGTCGGGCTGGTGACCCTGGTCGGCGAGCACTTCGGCGGCGGCGAGGCCATGGCGACCGTGTCCGCCTGCTTCATGCTCGGGACCGTCGCCTGCGTCTGGTACGTGATGGCGCACATCGTCTTCGCCGACATGTTCGGACGCGACGTGCTGCCGGTCGGCAAGCCCTTCATCTGAGATCGGCGGCGCCCGCCGCGCAGCCGCGTCGGCGACGGCTCCGTTTCGACAAGGACGACATCTCATGAACAAAGTCAGGCAACTCGACGACATCGTCGCCGGCATCGAAGACGGTGCCACCATCATGTTCGGGGGATTTCTGGGCGTCGGCTCTCCCCTCCGCTCCATCGAGAAGATCGTCGCCAAGGGCGTCAGGGATCTGACCGTGATCTCGGTGGTCAACTCCTATCCGGGCGGCGGCTTCGATCTGGCGCCGCTGTTCTCGAACCGGCAGGTCCGCAGGTTCGTCACCGCCCATACCGGCACCTGCCCGGAGGCCATCGAGGCGATGAAGGCCGGCGACCTCGACGTCGAATTCTACCCGATGGGCACCTGGATCGAGAAGATCCGCGCCGCCGGTGCCGGGCTGGGCGGGGTGTTGACCCCGATCGGTCTCGGCACCCTGGTGGAGGACGGCAAGCAGCGGCTGGAGATCGACGGCAGGTCGTATCTGGTCGAGATGCCGCTGCGCGCCGACTACGCCTTCATCGCCGGCCACCGTGCCGACACTCTGGGCAACGTCGAGTACCGCGGCGTCAGCCTCAACTCCAACCCGGTGATCGCGACCGCCGCCGATTTCACCGTGGCCGAAGTCAACGAGATCGTCGAAGTCGGCGAGATCGATCCGTCGCGGGTCGGAACCCCCGGCGTCTTCGTCAAGGCGGTGGTGCAGGGCGATTCCCCGACCGAGCATCAGGCGGTCTTCGAGCGTCTCTGGGTGCGCACCGGCCGCCTCGCGGCGCCGGCGACGGCAGCGTAGAAAGGATCACCGATCATGGAAGCGAAGGATGCCATCGCGCGACGCGCCGCCCTCGAACTGGCGGACGGCGAAGTCGTCAATCTCGGTTTCGGCATGCCCACCGCCGTCGCCAACCACATCCCGGAAGGGGTGGACGTCATCCTGCAGTCGGAGAACGGCTGCCTGATGTTCGGTCCGACGCCGGCGCTCGGCGAACAGGACGCCGACGTCGCCAATGCCGGCGGCCAGCCGATCACTCTGTTGCCGGGGGCGTCGATCTTCGATCTCGCCACGTCCTTCGGCATCATCCGCGGCGGACACGTCGACACGACCATTCTCGGCGCGCTGGAAGTGGATCAGGAGGGCTGCATCGCCAACTGGGCGATGCCGGTCGCGCCGGGGAAGTACTCGCCCGGCATGGGCGGTGCCATGGATCTGGTCGGCGGCGCCCGCAAGGTGGTCGCGGTGCTGCAGCACGCCGACAAGAAGGGGCGCTCCAAGGTCCTGAAGAAGTGCACCCTGCCGATCACCGGCAAGGGCGTGCTGAAGACCATCATCACCGAGAAGGCGGTCTTCGAGGTCACGCCGACCGGCCTGGTCCTGACCGAGATCGTCGCCGACACGACGCCGGACGAGCTCAGGGCGATCACCGACGCGGACTTCGTCGTTTCCCCCGACCTCTGCGAATACCGCCTGCACGCCTGAGCGGCGTCGCGTCCCGCCGCGGATGGGATCACCCGTCCGCGGCGGGTTTCGTCACGAGTCGCGGCGGCGCTCGTGGTGAAGGAACCCGCGTCGGCCCGTCGCCGTGCGGCAATCTCTCTCTTTCGTTGGCGAGAAAAAAGTGGCCGAGTGAACAGGTGAACCGGCCCGGCGAGGAAGGGATCCATGGCTCAAGTGGCACCAGATCGTCATATGCGTTCCTATGCGACCGACCTGAACCTCGCCAAGAGCATGGCGGAAGCCTCCTATCAGGTCGGCATCAACGCTGCGGACATCACCGGTCACGTCGAGGACATCACCAACCGGATCGTAGAGCAGACCGAATTCCTCGGTGCGGTGACCTCTTCGATCGAAGACATGACCCGCGTCAACGCCGACATCGCCGGCTCCGCGCACGAACTGCTGGTCGAGGCCAACGCCGTCACCGACCGGATGAGCGAGGTCCAGGCCGCGGCGACGCGCTCGATCGGTGAAGCCTTCGGTCTGATCGAGGACGCCGCGACGATCGCGAGCCGATTGCCGGCGATCCGCGGGGCGCTCGAGGAGATCGCCCGGGCGGTGGAGGGGTTCGGCGAGATCGCCCGTCTGCGCGACCGGGTGGTGCGGCGCGTCGCGGCGATCGCCGACTCGACCGCGCGCAACCGCGAGCACTGCGAGGACATCCTCGAGGACGTCGCCCAGGTCAGCGAGGCCGAGCAGGCGACCAAGAAGGACTCCGAGAACGTCTCGAACAAGTGCCTTCAGCTATCCGATCTCGGCGCCGAGCTCTACTACACCATCCTGGCGAGCGGGGTCGAAATCGCCGACACGCCGTTCATCAAGGTCGTGATGGAGACGGCGAAGAAAATCTCGACGGCGCTGGAAGACGCGGTCGACGAGGGCGAGATCGACGTCGAGACGCTGTTCGACGAAGACTACGTCCAAATGCCCGACATCGAGCCGCCGAAGTACACGACGCGCTGGCTCCCCCTGATCGAGAAACTGGTTCCGCCGATCTGCGAACCGCTGTCGACGCTCACCCCGGACGTGGTGCTGTGCACGGTCACCGACCGCAACGCCTACATGCCGGTCAACAATCTCAAGTTCTCGCATCCGCCGAGCCGCGACGCGACCTGGAACGCCACCCATTCGCGTCATCGCATCCGCCACCGCGACCGCATCTCGGCGCGCATCGCCCGATCGACCAAGCCGTTCCTGGTGACCGTCTTCCGGCGCCGGCTGGGCAACTGCACCCAGATCCTGAAGGACGTCTCCTCGCCGATCTTCGTCGCCGGACAGTTGTGGGGCAACGTCCGGATGCTGATCCTGATCAAGGTCGAGACCGTCGACTACATCCTGAAGCAGATGGACATCCACCGCGCCGTCGAACGGATGCGCGGCGACGGCTCGGCCGATGCCGGTCAACCCGCGCTCGATCTCGACACTCTGCGGCCGGAACTGCGTCGCGAATATCCCAAGAAGTTCTGCTTCCACCACGCCGGCCGGCTACAGGTCATCGACAACAACGACATTCAGCTCTTCTTCGCCAAGGATCGTCTGGTGTTCATCCGGACCGAGGACGGGCGACAGCATTCGATCCGCTCGGCCCTCAGCGATCTCGAGGAAAAGCTCGACGGCAACCAGTTCATGCGGTGTCACCGCAACTACATCGTCAACATGAACAAGATCGAGTACCTCACCAACTGGTTCAATCGAGGCTATCTCCTGACGTTGAAGGGCGCGACCAAGACCGAGATCCCGGTCAGCCGCGTCTTCGTCAAGCATTTGAAGAAATACATAGAATTCGACTGATGAACAGGGCGGGAGCAAGTTCTTCGCGTACGACGGTTCGCTTCGCATCGAGACGTGAACATCGATGCCGGCCCCGGATCCGGCCGCTCGGCAAGTGCATTGCCGCGAGGCCGGGTGTGGCGACGTTCGGCGATCGAGACGCCATTTGTTGGAGATCGTCACATGGTCATCATCGAAAACAAGACGTTCGACGAAATGAGCGTCGGGCAATCGGCCAGCCTGACCCGGACGCTGACCGTCGAGGACATCTACCTGTTTGGCGTCCTGACCGGCGACGCCAACCCCACTCACTACGGTGAACTCGGCGGCGACGGCCGGGGCCAGCGGGTGAGCGGCCACGGGATGTGGGGCGCCGCCCTGGTCTCGGCCCTGCTCGGCAACGATCTGCCGGGTTCGGGCACCGTCTACAGGAAGCAGACCATCGACTTCGCCGCCCCGGTGATGCTCGGCGACGCCCTGACCGTCACCGTCACGATCGTCGGCCTCGATGCCGCCGACGGAACCGTGACCTTCGACTGCAAGGGCGTCAACCAGAACGGCGACACCGCCTTCACCGGGATCGCCGTCGTCTCGGCACCGACCGAGAAGCGGTGCGAGGAACGGGTCGCCGGCCTCTACGTCCAGTTCTGATCGACCCCGCTTCGACCCCGTGCCGGACCGGCGGTCGGCCGGCCTCGGCCGTCGACGACCGTGCGACGCGGCGCCCCGCGCGCGGCTGCGTCGTCGGCCGTCCGCGCTCGGCGGCGGTCGGCCGGGCCGTGCGCTTCCCGCAGCAACCCCACCTCGCACCCGCCATCCCGCCATCGAATCGAGCTTCGGCCGAAGCCCGGTCCTCGGCGTGGCGGCCGGTGTCCGCCGGTCGGCGATATCCGTCGCTTCAGGTTCGAATTTGGGCGTCCGGTCGTTTTCGCCACCCGGATCTCCGGCCGAGATCCGACAATCCGCCATCCGAGAGAACGGGTCTTCGCGAAAGAAGACGACCGAATCGACGGTGGTGACGGACCTCGCCGCGAACCTGCCGAAGAACAGGGGGCGAAGACGGTCCGGAGCCCTCCCCCGGTCCGGATCGGCCCGTTCCTCAGCAAGCCCGAGGAGAGGAAGACATGCCAATCAACCGCGTCTTGGTCATCGGCGCCGGCCAGATGGGAAGCGGCATCGCCCAGGTCGTCGCCCAGGCGGGGATCCCGGTCGTTCTGCGCGACATCGCGGACGGCTTCGTGAAGAAGGGTCTCGCCGGCATCGACAAGGCTCTCGGCCGCAGCGTCGAGAAGGGCAAGATGACCGCCGACGAGAAGGCGGCGGTGCTTGGCCGCATCACCGGGGTGGTCGATCTCGACGCCGAGGCGACCGCGGTCGATCTGGTGATCGAGGCGGCGAGCGAGAACCCGGCGATCAAGAAGGAGATCTTCACCGCCGTCGACGCGCTCTGCCCGGCCCACACCATCCTGGCGAGCAACACTTCTTCCCTGCCGATCACCACCCTCGCCGCCTTCACCGGACGGCCGGCGCAGTTCATCGGCATGCACTTCTTCAATCCGGCGCCGGTGATGAAGCTGGTCGAGGTGATCAGCGGTCTGGCGACCTCGCCGGAGACCTTCGCGGCGGTCGACGACCTCGTCACCCGCCTCGGCAAGACGACCGTGCGGGTCACCGACGCCTCCGGCTTCTGCGGCAACCGGATCATGATCCCGATGATCAACGAGGCGGTCTACGCCCTGTCGGAAGGCGTGGCGAGCGTCGAGGCGATCGACGACGTCGCCCGGCTCGGCTTCAACCACCCGATGGGTCCGCTCGCCCTGTCCGACCTGATCGGCAACGACACCGTCCTCGCCATCATGAACACCCTCTACGAGGGCTTCGGCGACCCCAAGTATCGGCCCTGTCCGCTCCTGAAGAAGTACGTCGCCGCCGGTTGGCTCGGCCGCAAGTCCGGCAAGGGCTTCTACGACTACGCCGCCAAGTGAGCCCAGTGCCCGAAGGAACCGACCGATGAACACCTACGAGAATCTCCTGGTCGAGCACCGGGACGGCGTCGCCGTCGTCACCATCGACCGGCCGAAGGCGCTCAATGCGCTGAACGCCGCCACCGTCGCCGAACTGGCGAAGGTGGTCGCCGACCTCGCCGAAGCCACGTCCGTCCGGGTGGTGATCTTCACCGGCGCCGGCGAAAAAGCCTTCGTCGCCGGCGCCGACATCACCGAGATGCAGCCGATGTCGGCGACCGAGGGCCGCGCCTGGGGCCGGTACGGTCAGAAGGTCTTCGCCGCCATCGAGGCCCTGCCGCAACCGGTGATCGCCGCGGTCAACGGCTTCGCGCTCGGCGGCGGCTGCGAGCTGGCGATGGCCTGCGACATCCGTATCGCCGCCGAGAACGCCCGCTTCGGCCAGCCGGAGAGCAATCTCGGGATCACCCCGGGCTTCGGCGGTACCCAACGTCTGCCGCGTCTCGTCGGACCGGGACGGGCCAAGGAACTGCTGTTCACCGCCGATGTCGTCGATGCCGCCGAAGCGTATCGGATCGGTCTCGTCAACAAGGTGGTGCCGGTCGGCAAGGCGCTGGACGAGGCGCTGGCGATGGCCGCCAGGATCGCCACGCGCAGCCCCGTCGCGGTCGGCTACTGCAAGGTCGCGGTCAACGACGGGATGAACGTCGATCTCGGCTCCGCCATCGCCCACGAGGCCGAACTGTTCGGGCTGTGCTTCGCGGCCCCCGACCAGAAGGAGGGCATGACCGCCTTCGTCGAGAAGCGGAAGCCCGTCTATCGCTCCAGGTGAGATCTCCGCGGCCCCCGCCGCTCGGGCGGGGGCGAGCGCCCCAACCGGCGTCGTGCCGTCGGCGATTCTCGCGCCCGGCGATGCCGAACTTCCAGGACCCCCTTCAAATGACAGACGACATCGTCATCGTATCGGCGGCACGCACGCCCATCGGTGCGTTCAACGGCGCCTTCGCCGGCCTCCCGGCGCACGAACTCGGCAGGATCGCGATCGGAGCCGCGCTGGAGCGCGGCGGGGTCGCGCCCGACGAAGTGTCCGAAGTGATCTTCGGTCAGGTTCTCACCGCCGGGCAGGGCCAGAACCCGCCGCGGCAGGCCGCGATCGCCGCCGGCGTCCCGGTCGCCGCCCCCGCCACCTGCATCAATCAGGTGTGCGGCTCGGGTCTGCGCACGGTGGCCCTCGCCCATCAGGCGATCGCCGCCGGAGATTCCGACGTCGTGATCGCCGGCGGGCAGGAATCGATGAGCCTCGCGCCGCACTGCGCCCATCTGCGTTCGGGAACCAAGATGGGCGGCCTTGAGATGATCGACACCATGATCCGCGACGGACTGTGGGAGATCTTCAACGGCTACCACATGGGCAATACCGCCGAGAACGTCGCCGCTCAATGGCAGATCACCCGCTGGATGCAGGACGAACTCGCCCACGGGTCTCAGCTCAAGGCGGAGGCCGCCCAGAAGGCCGGCCGCTTCGTCGAGGAGATCGTTCCGGTCACGATGACCTCGCGCAAGGGCGACGTCGTCGTCGACACCGACGAGTACCCGAAGCACGGCACCACGCTGGAGACGCTCGCCAAGCTGCGTCCGGCCTTCGAGAAGGGCGGCACGGTGACCGCCGGCAACGCCTCCGGCATCAACGACGGCGCCGCCG
>CALFRR010000153.1 GCA_937919435.1 uncultured Alphaproteobacteria bacterium
CCTGGAACGATCGCCGCAACGTCGAGGCCGCCATCGCCTTCGTGTTGGGCGGCGGCCCGCCGGCCGTATTGGGACGCATCAAGGACCTTCCGACGATCGTCGGCATCGATCGGCAGCTCCTCGTGGGGACCATGGCCTACTCGATGGGCGACGAGGCCACCGCCGCCGCCCAGCTCCTGAAGGACGTCGACGCGCGCAATCTGCCACCGACCCTGGGTGGACAGATCGCGATGGTCCAGGCGACGCTGCTCCTGCAGACCGATCCGCGGCTCGCCCTCGGCCATCTCGATCTCGCGGCTGCGCTGTCGGCCGGAACGCTGGTCGAGGAGGCGGCGCTGCGCCGATCGCTGGTGGTCGCCGGCGGCATCGGCGACTTCGACCGCCTGCAGTGGGTCACTTCCCGCTATGTCCGGCGCTTCCGCAATTCGGTCTATGCGAGCAATTTCCGCGAGAAGTTCATGGTGGCCGTTTCCCGGCTGAACTTCGGCACCGAAGACCTGCGGTTCGGCCGCCTCGTCGAACTGCTCGATCAGTTCGCTCCCGCCAGCCAGCTCGAACTCTATCTGTTCGTCGCACGGCGGGCGCTGGTCGGCGGCAACCTGTCGGCGGTCAAACAAGCCGCGGCCAAGGCGACCGCGCTGGCCGGTCGGCGGCCCGACGCCTCGGCCCGCGCCCGCTTCTACGGGGCCGCCGCCGACATCACGTCCGAGCATGCCGATGCGGCCGACGCGGCTTTCGCGACCCTGCTCGATCTCGATCCAGAGCTGTTCTCGGACGAGGACGAGGCGCTTCTCGAGACCGTGCTGGATACGGCACGGCAGATCAGGACGCTCGACGTCCGGGCGAACACCGATCCCTCCGCCGCGCGACCGCCGCAGACCGACGGGGCGGGTACGCCGAGCAGACCCGAGGGAGCGGAAGAACCCGCGAGCGTGAAAGAGGCGCGGGCTCTCCTCGAACGATCCGATGCTGTACTGAAGAGGTTGGAGAAATGACCGTCGCCGTCACCGCGAACCCCGCCTCGATCGCGCCTTCGGGAGCGACCTCCGCATCCGGTGCGACGGACGGCGACGGAGGTGCCTTTTCCGACCTGATGTCGGGGATGGATCCGCGCCGTGCCGCGACCGGGACCGACACCGGGCAGCGCCGCCGGGCGTCGTCCGCCGAGGTCGGCTCGACCGAACCGGCGAACGGCGAAGACGATCCGGGCGATCGCCCGTCCTTCGCTGCGACGGCGACGCGGAAGAAGGAGACTTCGTCGCGCCACGGAGAGGTGCCGCGGGAGATCGACCGAGACGCCTCGGATCCCTCGGTGGTCCGGCCGGCACCGGGACGCGACGCCGAGGCTCTGGCCGACGTGTCGGTGCACGGCGCCCTTCTCGACGCTCTGTCCGTGTCCGAGCGAAAGGGCACCGGAGAGAAGAAATCCGAGGGTGAGAAAGGGGCGGACCGGGGGAACCCCGACGCGACCTCCGCCGTCGGTCCGATGGCCGGCGCCGTGGTCGCTCTGCGGGTGTTGTTGGGAGAACATCGGATCGCCGCCAGCGAGCCCGGTCGTGTCGGCCGGGCCGAACCCGCCGTCGCGCGGCATGCCGGTGGTTCGGCGCGTGGCGGAACCGCCGGCGCGGACGATGCGGCCGCCCCCGGTTCGATCGAGGGCGGGCCGGATCCGTTCGCCGGGCTGCCGGCGGATGCGGTCCCCGACCTGTCGTCCGGCAGGATCGGGACCGGTGCGCTGCCGGTCGAGGGGATGCGGCATGCCGATGTCGAGGTCCTGGATCGGGCCACTTGGCTTCCGCCGGCGATCACACCGGACAATCTGCGGCAGATCACCGACGCGGTGCTGACGGCCGCAAAGGAACCGGCCGGCACGTCCGGCTCGTCGGCTTCGCCCGTCGCCGCCGCGCTCTCCACCGATCTGCAGAGCGGACTGAAGAGCCACGACGTCGTCAAGAGCCTGACGATCCGGCTCCAGCCCGACGAACTCGGCACGCTGACCGCCAATCTCCGCCTCGCGGGTGAGACGATGACGCTGCACATCACCGCCTCTCGTTCGGAGACCGCGCAGATGCTGATGGCGGACAAGGACGACCTGGTTTCGGTCCTGAAGGAGGCCGGACTGACCGCCGGCCACGTGGTGGTGACCATCGCGGATCCGCTTTCCACCGCCGCCGGTGGTTCCGCATCGGGCACCGGCTCGCAGGGACAGTTCGGTGGGCAGCCGTCGGGCCAGCCCGCGGGTCAGAGCTTCGCCGGAGGGCAGGGGGGCTCTTCCGGAGGCAACCGTCAGCCCGATGACCGATCCGCCCACCAGAGGAGTTGGCAGGGCGGGAGCGATCCGGCCCCGGGATCGGAAACGCGATCTTCGGAGAGCGTCGATCGCCGGTCGCTTCGTCGGGGCGACCTCTACCTCTGAGCCGCGGCGCGACCCGCTCGGGCTCGACCACTTCGGAGAAACGGCATGGCCCTGAGCGCGCGCAGAGTGAAGACGATCGAGGCGGCCACCGCCGCCGCCGAGCGTCTGTTCGGGGCGGAGACGGAGCAGGCCGTGTTCTCCATCCTGTCGGAGATCTGCACCACGGCATCCGACGAGACGCAGACGGCAGGCTATTCGGTGACGCTCGACGGGCGGGCGATCCGCCCGATGACACGGTCGGGTCCGCTGGCGGACCGTATCCGGATCTGCGACGTCGAGCGCTGGCTGATGCGTCGCGGCGCGCCTCCCTCGTCGCTCGGCGCCGCCGAGGACCTGAAGGTCGTCTGGCAGCGCCTGGTCGTGGATCATCGCATCGTCGGCGGTTTCGTTCTGGCCGGTCCCCGACTGGACGAGGCCGGCCGACGCAGATGCGACCTCGTCGCCTGCCTCGCCGCCGGTGCGATCGTCGGACTGCGGCAGAGGCGCGCGAACGAGATGCGGCTTCGGCGGCGTGAACGCGAGTTCCATGCCCTGGCGTTCCGGGATCAGCTGACCGGGCTGCCGAACCGACTCCATCTGACGCGGGATCGGCTGCCGCGTCTGCTGGCCGGACTCGAATCGGGCGAAATCCCGGGTTGTGCCCTGTTCCTGGTCGGCCTGAGGGATCTCGGGCCGATGGCCGACATCCACGGCCGGGCCTTCGGTGACCGCGTTCTCGAGAGCGTCGCCGAGCGCCTGTCTCGCAACAGCCTGCGTGCGGATGCCGTCCTGCGGCTCGGTGAAGACGAGTTCGGTGTCCTGTTCGAGCGGTCGCTCGAGAAGCGGGTACTCGCCGCCATCGCCGATCGGATGATCGAGTGGGTGAACGAGCCGGTCCGTCACGGCGATCGCCTGTTCCGGCCGGAGGCGAGCATCGGCATCGCGCCGATCGCCGCCGCGGGCGCCGCC
Organism: uncultured Alphaproteobacteria bacterium; assembly: GCA_937919435.1. Taxonomy (GTDB): domain Bacteria; phylum Pseudomonadota; class Alphaproteobacteria; order Rhizobiales; family Ancalomicrobiaceae; genus Siculibacillus. The sequence goes on from CALFRR010000153.1 coordinate 3,365, forward strand.
GAGATCGAGTCGATGCTCGGCGATGCCGGCCTCGCGCTCCAGGAGGCCCGGAAACAGAAGGCGAGCGCCTTCCGTTTCTTCGAGCCGAGCCTGAGGAGGGCGAAGATCGAACGGTTGGCGCTGGTGGACGATGTCCGCCGGGCGCTGGCGGCGTGCGAGTTCGAACTCCACTACCAGCCCCAGTTTTCGGCCCGGAACGGACGTCTCGTCGGTTTCGAGGCATTGGCGCGCTGGTCGCACCCGACCCGCGGGGTGGTGCCGCCCGCGACCTTCGTGCCGCTGATGGAAGAGCACGGGTTGATCGAGAGGTTCGGCGAGTGGGTGCTCCGCACCGCCTGCGCGGAGGCGCGGTGTTGGCCGGACGACGTGATCGTCGCCGTCAACGTGTCGCCGTCGCAGGTCCACGGCGCGCGCTTTTCGTTGATTCTCGCCGACACGCTGCTGCGCAGCGGACTGTCTCCGCATCGCCTGGAGTTGGAGATCACCGAGTCGGTGTTTCTGGTCGACGAGGCACGGACACGGGCCGAACTGGCACGATGGAAGACGCTCGGCGTCGGCATCGCGCTCGACGACTTCGGTTGCGGCTATTCGAGCCTCGGCTATCTCGGCGTGTTCCCGATCGACAAGATCAAGATCGACCGGAGTTTCCTCCACCGGTTCGATCCGCTCCGGCCCGAGGACGATGCCGGCGTCCTGCTGCGCGCGATCATCGACCTCGGCCGTGCCCTCGGCGTCACCGTGACCGCGGAGGGCGTCGAGACCCCCGCCCAGCTCGACCATCTCTGCCGCAACGGCTGCACCGAGGTGCAGGGCTTTCTGCTGGGCCGGCCGATGCCGGCGGTGCGGGCGCGCCGTTTCCTGCGGGACTACGCCGAAGATCCGGCATCCGCACCGACGCAGCGGCAACACGCGCGGTGAGTGCTTCCCGTCGTCGGCTCGCAGCGGCGACTCGATCGGGGGTGCCGCGGTTCGGCCGTGGGTATTCCTGCAATGAACGAGTCGAAGCGGCGATCGATTGCTTAACGAAAGGTTCCGTGAAGTCTTCGAGAGCCCCGCGCAAGCTTGGCGGCTTAAACATGTCTCATGAAATCAGAGCAACGCGTCGGAGCGGCGCCGGTGATCGAAACCGTTTTGCTTCGATTTTGAGGAACCGCATTCGGGTGATCGCATCCGTCCGGTGCTTCCGGACCGCCACTCGAATCCGAGCGAGAGGAACCGGACAGATGAGTCTCTACAGTGCGATGCGGACCGGTGTTTCGGGAATGTCCGCCCAGTCCAACAAGCTGGGTGCGGTGTCGGACAACATCGCCAATGCCAACACCACCGGATACAAGCGCGCGTCCGCCGAGTTCTCCTCGTTGCTCCTGCAATCGAGCTCCGGTGAATACGATTCCGGCAGCGTGACCACCACGATCCGCCGTGCCATCGGCGACCAGGGGCCGACCCAGTACACGACCTCGGTGACCGATCTCGCCGTCAGGGGCGACGGCTTCTTCGTCGTGTCCGACGGCTCGGGTACGCCGTTTCTCACCCGCGCCGGCAACTTCGTGCCCGACAACGACGGCAATCTGGTGAACTCGGCCGGCTATTATCTGATGGGATATCCCACCACCAACGGCACGAGCACGACCGCGTCGGCCAACAGCTACGCAGGCATGGTGAAGGTCAACATCGCACAGATGTCGCTGGTGGCCAATCCGACGGTCGGCGGGACGTTCAATGTCAATCTCGACTACAACGCCGCGGTCGCCACCGCACCTCTGGCTTCCTCCAATGCCGCAGGTGCGAACTACACTTCGAAGTCGTCGGTGACGGCCTACGACAACGTCGGCAACAAGATCGATCTCGACGTGTACTACACGCGGACGGGCGCGAACACGTGGGAGATGTCGGTCTACGATGCCGCGGGTGCGACCAGTGGCGGCTTCCCCTATGCGTCGGCGGCTCTGCTGAACACGAACCTGACCTTCGACGTCACGACCGGCAAGTTGACCGGCACGGCCGCGACCACGCCGCTGACCATCGATCTCACTTCGCTCAACGGTCGCAACGTGCAGCTCGACGTCTCGGGAACGACGATGCTCGCCGCCACGTATCAGGTCACCACGGCGCAGCTCGACGGCAACGCGGCGAGCGCGGCGAAGTCGGTCGAGATCGGTTCCGACGGCGTGCTCGACGCCGTCTACGACGACGGCACGCGGCTGCATCGGTACAAGATTCCGCTGGCGACCGTGGCCAGCCCCGACAATCTCAACGCGCTCAGCGGCAACGTCTTCTCCACCAGCGTGACGAGCGGCGACGTCCGGATCGGCTTTCCCGGCGACAGCGGCCTCGGCACCATGGTCTCCGGCGCTCTGGAGCAGTCCAACGTCGACATGGCCAGCGAACTGACCGCGATGATCGAATCGCAGCGCGGCTACACGGCCAACTCCAAGGTGTTCCAGACCGCGGGCGATCTCCTCGACGTTCTGGTGAACCTGAAACGGTAACGGACCCTTCCGACCCCGGTCGGCGGCGATCCGCCGCCCGCCAGTACCTGCCGGAGCCCCGTCATGAGCCTCTCCCTCGCGTTCGACAATGCCAAGTCCGCATTGGCGGCGACCTCGACCCAGACCGCGGTCGTTTCCCGCAACATCGGCAACGCCGGTCAGGGCGGGTACACGCGGAAGGCCGCCAATACGGTCACGACCGACAACGGCGGTGTGCGGATCGGCTCGATCGATCGAGCGTTCGACACGCCGTTGTTTCTCGAGATGCTCACGAACACCTCGTCCGCGGCCGAGAACGATGCGGTCGTCGCCTCGCTCGATCAATTGGAATCGACGGTGGGCGACACCAACGCGACGACGTCGCTGTCGGCGAAACTGGCGGCATTGAAGACCGCTCTGTCGCAGGCCGCGACCCAGCCCGACGACAAGGCACTGGCGTCGGCCGCGGTCGTCGCCGCCGGAACCATGGCCGACGCTCTGAACCGCACGGGCGATCGGATCCAGGCGACGCGCGCCGATGCCGATCGGCAGATGAGCGACATCGTGACGTCGGTCAACGATCTGCTGAAGCAGCTTCAGACGGTCAACGACGCGATCGTGAAGGGCACGGCGCTGAAGAGCGACGTGACCGATGCGCTCGACACGCGCGATCAGTTGCTCTCGAGACTGTCGGAGAACATCGGCATCCGGGTGGTGCAGAGCGGCGGCAACGGTGTCTCCGTCTACACCGACAGCGGTGTCACCCTGTTCGATCGGACCCCGCGCAACGTCGCCTTCACCCCCACCGCGGCCTTCGCCGCGACGACCACCGGCAATGCGGTCTATGTCGACGGGGTCGCGGTGACCGGAGCGCAGGCGGTGATGCCGATCTCCTCGGGCAAGCTGGCGGGTCTCGCCACGGTGCGCGACACGACCGCGCCGACCTATCAGAATCAGGTCGACGAACTCGCGCGCGGACTCGTCGAAGCCTTCGCCGAGACCGACCAGAGCGGCGGTGGCCTTCCCGCCGTCGCCGGGTTGTTCACCTGGTCGGGAGCGCCGGCGGTTCCCGCCACGGGAACCCTGTCCGCCGGCATCTCCGCATCGATCCGGGTGGCCGCTCGGGTCGACCCCGATCAGGGCGGCGACGTCGGCCTGCTGCGCGACGGCAACGTCTCGGGCGCCGGCTCCGCCTATGTCTACAACGCGGCCGGGGCGGCCGGTTTCTCCGCCCGGTTGGAAGGCCTGGTCGACGGCATCGGGGCGAACCGCAGCTTTTCGGCGACCGGAACCGCCCTGCCCGCCACCGCCGACCTGAGCGAGTTCGCCGCCACGTCGATGGGCTGGTTCGAAGGGCTGCGCAAGACCGCGGCAGAGGATCAGACGTACTCGGCGACGATGTTGAGCAAGACGTCGGAAGCCCTCTCCAACGACACCGGTGTCAACATCGACGACGAGTTGGCCAAGATGTTGGATCTCGAACGGTCTTATGGAGCGGCCTCGAAGCTTCTGAATGCCGTCGACGGCATGATGAGGACACTTCTCGCCGCAGTAGGAGCCTCGTGAGATGAAGACGACATACGTATCGGATCTTTCCGTCTCCAACGCCATGCGGCGTTCGACCCGCAGTCTTCATGCCGATCTCGTCAAGGCGACGACCGAGCAGACCACCGGTCGATACGACGACATGGGCCTGCAACTGGGAAGTCGGGCCGGCTACAGCGTGCGATTGCAGCAGGACAACTCCTACATGCAGTCGATCATCGACACCAATGCGTTGGTCAAGTCGCGCACCGATGCCTCGCAAGCGGCGCTCGACGCTATCCGTACCGCTCTGGTCGGTTTCAAATCCGATCTGGTGACCGCTCAGAAGGCCGAGACCGGCGCGAAGACGGCCGAGACCATGGCCGTCGGCAATCTGAAGACGATGGTCTCCCTGCTCAACACGAGTTTCGGTGGCGAATACGTCTTCGCCGGCGTCAACACCGACGTCCAGCCGGCCGTCGACTTCACCGCCGATCCGCCGCCGGCCAGTGCCACGGCGGTGACCGCCGCCTTCACCGGCTACTTCGGTTTTCCGCCGGGGGATCCGCTGGCCGCCGACATCGACAAGGCCCAGATCCAATCGTTCATCGACGGGCCGTTCGCCGCGCTGTTCGACGATCCGGCCTGGGGGGCCACATGGTCGTCGGCCTCCAACCAGAACGTCCGCAGCCGCATCTCCCCCGACGAGTTGGTGGAGACCTCGGTCAACGCCAACGAAACCGCGGTGCGCAAGGTCGCCATGGCCTACACCATGGTCGGCGCGCTGGGAGGTACGGCGCTCAACCGGGACGCCTTCTCCGGTCTCGTCGACCGGGCGATTTCGGTCGCCGGCGAGGGAGTGACGGGGGTCGTCAAGATGCAGGAGCGGCTCGGCATCGCCCAGACGCGCATCGAGGAAGCCAACACCGGCATGAACGCTCAGATCGCCATTCTGACCAAGCAGGTCGGCGTGATGGAGGAGGTCGACCCCTATGAGGCGGCGGAAAGGGTCAAGATGCTGACCACGCAGTTGGACACGTCCTATGCGCTGACCTCGCGCATCCACCAGCTCAGTCTCCTCAAGTATCTCTGAGCCGCATTCGTCCCCCTCGGGCGGCCTTCACCGGCCGTCCGGCCCTTCTGGTGAGGGCGGCGAAGTCGGTTCGTCTTCAGGTCACCATCGGTCACGGCCGCGTGTCACCTCGCGCGTTCGACGGTTCGTCGTGGACCGGTCGGTCCTCGCCGTTTCGCGGATGCAACGCGCAACAGGATCGTCCGGAGTCAATCGGAGCAAGCCATGTACATGTTTTCCTATGCAGATGTGAACGCCGACGTGCACTCCGGCGCCCGGTTGCAGGAACAGGTCGCGTTCACCCAGGTGATCGATCTGCTCGCTCTCGCCAAAGACATGGACGTCGGCGCTCGTGCGAGCATCGACGCATTGTTCATGCTGCGGCGTCTGTGGAGCGCCCTGATCGAAGATCTGGCCAGCGACGACAACGACCTGCCGCCGCAGCTCCGCGCCGATCTGATCTCGATCGGGCTCTGGGTGCTGAAGGAATCGGAGCGAATCCGCCAAGGGCAATCCGACAACTTCGCCGGGCTCATCGAAGTCAACTCCATCATCCGGGATGGTCTGAAATGAGCGCCATGGTCGTATCGATGCGTTCCGGAGAGCGGATTTACATAAACGGCGCCGTATTCAAGGTCGATAGAAAGGTATCCATAGAGATATTGAATGATGTGTCTTTTCTATTGGAAGCGCACGTCATGCAGCCCGAGGATACGTACACGCCGTTGCGGCAGTTCTATTTCGTCATCCAGACGATGATGATCGATTCGGACAAGCTCGATCTGGCGCGGGGCTACCTGGACAGTCAGTATGCGGAGCTGGTGTGCAACTATGCGGATCCGGAGATCATCGACGGACTGCGCATGGCCAAGACGCTGGCGCTGGCCGGCCGCTATTACGAGGCGCTGAAGCAGGTCCGCCTTCTCTTTCCGATCGAGCACAAGATCCTCGCCCCCGTGTCGCCGCGTGCGGCTTCGGACGGCATCGGGGACGGATGCATCGCGCAGATCCTGAGCCGCGGTCCGGTGAACGGGAGCCGCAAGCGCAAGGTCGTGGTGCCGCAGATCGGCGCCGAAACACCCCTCACCTGACACGAAACCGTCGAGGAGACCGTCATGGTCGCCATTCCGTCCACCGTGACGACACTGCCGAGCACGGGAACCGGTTCCACGAGTTCCTCCGCCGCGGCCAAGAGCGTCGTCGACTACAATTCCTTTCTGACGCTGCTGGTCGCCCAGATGAAGAACCAGGATCCGACGTCGCCGACGGATTCGACCGCCTACATGTCGCAGCTGGCGGCCTTCTCGCAGGTCGGGCAGTCCGTCGAGACCAATACCAAGTTGACCGACATGCTCTCCAGAATGTCGGTCTCGCAGGCCGAAGGTCTGATCGGCCGGGAGATCCGCACGGCCGACGGTTCGGTGTCCGGGACGGTACGGTCGGTGTCGATCGTCTCGAACGGGGCGACGGCTCTGCTGGACAACGGGAAGAGCATCGCCATCGCCCCGGGCATCGTGATCGGCTGAACCATGAACGAAGCCGATGCTCTCGACCTCATTCGCGAGGCGATCTGGACGATCATCGTGACCTCCGGCCCCGCAGTCGGCGGGGCCATGCTGGTGGGGATCGTCATCGCTCTCTTTCAGGCGTTGACCCAGATTCAGGAAATGACTCTGACCTTCGTGCCGAAGATCATCGTGATCTTCGCGGCGGCGATCGTCGCCGCGCCGCTGGCCGGGGCACAATTGCGGACCTTCACCGAGATCGTCTACGGGCACGTCGCGCGCGGCTTCTGATCCATCCGCCCGAATTCTGCCCCTGTCGACGCGGGGGGGGGGCGAGCGCCGGTAGCCGCGACCGCGGGTCGCGGTCGGCCGGGCGCCCCCTCGGCTCGCCGACGCCGCCTCCGGCACGTTTCCCGCTCCCGCGGGTGCGGTCGCGCTCTTTCCTCCCCGGACGACGTCTTCGAAGAGGCTCGTTTCGGTCGTGCACGCCGCCGTCCGGTGTGATCGGCGATCACGCACCGCGTGTCGACGATGCCGCGTTCGAAGCCTCTTCCGCGGTCGTTCCGACACCACCATCGAACCTCCCCCACCTCCTCGTCGGCCCGTGCGTCGGGCGTCGCCCGTCGCGGCGGCGTGCACGCACCGGAGCATGGTCGCGGGATCGCCTCCATCGGTCCGAGCCGCCGGTCGACCCATCGCTTCGGTTGCGAGCGGGCCGTCGCCGATCTCCTTACGTTGAAATTACAGAAAGTATCGGATTGAAGGATGTTCCTTCATCTGCTCGTCGACCTCATGTATCTCTGCAGCCGATATTTCGGGTGTTGTCCTCGCATCGTTGCGACTCGTCGGGACGGACCATCGTGAACGATGCTCGCCCGAGCTGACCTACTGGTTTCCAGAAATTCGGATTTTCGGGTCACATATTTAAAAAAAATCGCGACCACAGGTAACCGCCGATTGATGAGAGATATCTTCGAGTTCGTTTCTGCATGTTTTCGGGTTGTGCCAGTAGGTTTGAACCCTGTTATATTTCAGTCGGTCAGTCTTTCCGGTCGACGCGAGCACGTCGACTTTGCCCTCTCACGCGGCGCTCATCGGAAGGGCAGCACAGATTCGGTCTTGAACGATCCTCGCTCAGCCGATCAAAATGAAATTGGGACGCCATCAATGTATATCGTGATCGATCGGCGAGAAATTGTTTCCGAAGGGTATGTTTCTGGATTTGACCGGGAAGGCATATCCGCTCAGGGCTTCGCTCCGGAGCATTTTCGTGACTGGATTTCGACGGCACCCGAGCGGGAACTAGATTGCCTGGAGGCAGTGTTGCTCGGCGAATGCGACGAACGGGACAGTCTGCCCCGAGCCGTCCGCGACAAGATCCTGGTGCCGATCATCGCCCTCAACGAACGGTCGTCGCTCGAAGAGACACTGCAGTTGTTCGCCAGCGGCGTCGACGACGTGGTCCGCAAGCCGGTCCACATTCGCGAAATCGTGGTTCGTGTCTCGGCCATCCGGCGTCGTACCGAAGTGAGCAGCGAGACGTCGAGCTACAACGAGCTGGTCGTCTATCACGACGGGCGAGATCCCGAGATCAACGGGGAAGTGCTGGTGCTGCCCCGCCGGGAACGCCGGATTCTCGAGTACCTGATGAAGAACCGTGGCCGCCGGGCGACCAAGGAGCAGATCTTCAACACGATCTACGGCGTGTTCAACGAAAATGCCGAAGAGAGCGTGATCGAGAGCCACATCAGCAAGCTCCGCAAGAAGCTGCGCGACCGGATGGGCTACGATCCCATCGATTCCAAGCGTTACCTCGGCTATCGCATCGGCGAATAGGCGTCGGCGGTCGAACCGGCCGCGACGTAGAGGGGGAGGCTCCGGCCTCGCCCGACCACCTACCCATCACGGGCCGTCCGCGATCCGGACGGTGAACCATCGACGGCGTCGAGACACTCGGTCGCGCAGGCCTCCGGCCGCGTTCGCACCGTTCCGCCGGACGAAGGGCTCGGGCGCGGGGCCGCCGCGCCGTCGAAACCCACGGCGATGATCGAAGATCGGCGAACGCCCGGGGGCGCCGCTTCTCGCCGACGGCGCCGCGACCCGCGGATCGCTACCCCGGCCGCTTGCCGAAAGCCCGGCGCAAGTTTGCCCCGCCACACTGCGCCAACAGCGGATTCCGCCGCTCCCTCAGCTCGGCAGGGGTCAGATGACATCGAATTCGATCGGTACGTTCGAACTTCCGCCCGGCCGGTATTCGGCGGGGGATCGCCTTCGCGGCGTGCTGGCGGCGGTCGCGCTCGCCTCGCTCGTGGCGGCCGGACCGGCCGATCCGCCGACGGTCCGCGCCGAGCCGACGGCGTCGGAAGGCCAGATACGGGGTGCTCCGACCGAGGTCGACGCGGTCAGGGCCGAGAAGATCGATTCCGCCGAAGACCGGCGGTCGTTCTGCAACAACGTCCGCGATGCCGCGACGGATGCCCATGCCCGTTGGCAGGCGGCCGAAATCCGGCAGATGGAAGCAGCGCTGCGCAAGCGTACCGCCGAATTGGAGGCCCGCCAGCGAGACCTCGAGGCCTGGCTGGCCAAGCGCGAGGCCATCGCCAGGAAGGCCGAGGAGAACGTCGTCACGATCTATGGCCGAATGCGGGCCGAGGCGGCGGCGGTGCAGATCGCCGCCATGACCGACGACATGGCGATTTCGATCCTGTCCAAGCTCAACCCGCGCGTCTCGAGCGCCATCCTCAACGAAATGGAACCGGCACGCGCCGCCCATCTGACTTCCTCGGTCACCGGTCCGGTGCTCCCGAAGACCTCTCAGAACTGACCGCACGAACAGAGGAACGGTATATGAACGCCCCCGTCCGCCGTGTCGCCGCCCGTGGCGACCGATTTGCTCTGACCTGCCTGTTGTTGTTGCCCCTGGCCACGACTCTCGCCGGATGTTCGGGTCCAAGGATGGAGGCCCTCGGCAAGGACCCGCCGCTGTCGCCGGTCGGGACCGGTCTGGAGAGCGCCTACAGTCCGAACACGGTCGACCTCGGTGGCCAGGCGGAGGCGTCGCGCCGCTACAATTCGCTGTGGAGCAGGAACGGCAGTGCGTTCTTCTCCGATTCCCGGGCTTCCAGGCCGGGCGACGTGGTGACGGTGAACGTCACCATGGACGACAGTGCCTCGCTGGCCAATTCCACCGATCGTTCGCGCCGATCGAATTCGACGCTCGGCGGCAGCTTCGATCTGGGCTTCCAGAAGAGCACCGCGTCGGGCAGCGCCAATGCGCAGGCCAACGGCTCCACTTCGACGCAGGGTCAGGGAACCGTCGATCGCTCCGAGAAAATCGGCGTCTCCGTCGCGACGGTCGTCTCGCGTGTCCTGTCGAACGGCAACCTGCTGATCAGCGGTTCGCAGGAGGTGCGGGTCAATTCCGAGCTGCGGGTGCTGAACATCTCCGGAATCGTCCGTCCGAACGACATCTCGGCGGACAATACGATCACCTACGAGAAGATCGCCGAGGCGCGCATCTCCTATGGCGGTAACGGGCGGCTCTCCGAGGTCCAACAGCCGGGTCTCGGTCAGCAACTCTACGATTCGATCGCACCGTTCTGATCGAACTCCTTCGAACCCGCCGAGAGGCTGCGACCCATGAGCATGATTCCTCTGCCGGAGACGCCGCTGGCCGCGGCGGCGAGCCGGACGCGATCGTCCGTCCTGAGTTGGTCGGCGACCGCCGTGTCGATGACGTTGCTGGCAACCGCCTGCGGTCTGGCGCTGGCCTATGTCATCGACAGAAATTTCGTTCCGCCGGTGCCGGTGGCGAGTGCCGAGATCCCCAAGCTTCCGGTGCTCAATCCGGAATACACCGACCGCGCGCTCCACGTCGCCGCCAAGCCGATGGTGACCAATCTCGGTGCCCCCGCCGGGACCTGGATCCGACTGGAGGGCAGTTTCGTGATGAACGGTCTGGAGCCGCTCGCCGCGGAACGTCTGATCGCCGAGGTGCAGCAGGACATGCTCGGCTATCTCCGCACCACCACGCTGTCGCAGTTGGAAGGGGCGAGCGGCCTCCTGCATCTACGCGAAGATCTCAACGACATCGCGAAAGTTCACTCCGCTGGCCACGTGA
>CALFRR010000154.1 GCA_937919435.1 uncultured Alphaproteobacteria bacterium
GGCAGGAACCGGTCGGTGATGTAGCGGTTCGACAGGGTCGCGGCGGCGACGATCGCCGAATCGGCGATCCGCACGCCGTGGTGCAGCTCGTACTTCTCCTTGAGGCCGCGCAGGATCGAGACCGTGTCCTCGACCGTCGGCTCGGACACGAACACCGGCTGGAACCGCCGGGCCAGCGCCGCGTCCTTCTCGACGTGCTTGCGGAACTCGTCGAGGGTGGTCGCCCCGACGCAGTGCAGCTCGCCGCGGGCGAGCGCGGGCTTGAGCAGGTTGGAGGCGTCCATCGCCCCCTCGCCCTTGCCGGCCCCGACCAGGGTGTGCATCTCGTCGATGAACAGGATCACCCCGCCTTCCGCCGCCTGGACCTCGGAGAGCACGCCCTTGAGCCGCTCCTCGAACTCGCCGCGGTACTTGGCACCGGCGATCAGCGCGCCCATGTCGAGCGCCATCAGCCGCTTGTCCTTCAGGCTCTCCGGCACGTCGCCGTTGACGATCCGGAGGGCGAGACCCTCGACGATCGCCGTCTTGCCGACGCCCGGCTCGCCGATCAGCACCGGATTGTTCTTGGTGCGCCGCGAAAGCACCTGGATCGTCCGCCGGATCTCCTCGTCGCGGCCGATCACCGGATCGAGCTTGCCGTCGCGTGCCACCTGGGTCAGGTCGCGGGCATAGCGCTTCAGGGCATCGTACTGGTTCTCGGCGGACGCGCTGTCGGCGGTCCGTCCCTTGCGGATGTCCTCGATCGCCGCGTTGAGCGCGTTCGGGGTCACCCCGGCGTCCGCCAGGATCCGGCCGGCGCCGCTGTCCCGGTCGAGAGCGATGGCGAGCAGCAGCCGCTCCACGGTGACGAAGCTGTCGCCGGCCTTCTCGGCGACCTTCTCCGCCTGATCGAACAGCCGCGCCGTCGCCGGCGCCATGTAGAGCTGGCCGGACCCGCCGGTGACCTTCGGCAGCTTGTCGAGCGCCCGTTCGGTGGCGGCGAGCGCATCGCGCGAACGCCCGCCGGCGCGGTCGATCAACCCGCTCGACAGCCCCTGCTCGTCGTCGAGCAGAACCTTCAGCACGTGCTCGGGCAGAAACTGCTGGTGACCGCGCGACAGCGCGCCGGTCTGCGCCGACTGGAGAAAGCCGCGGGCGCGTTCGGTGTATTTGTCGAGATTCATCACATCCCTCCTGGCCCGTCGCCTCGCCGTCCGCATGCGGCCCGGCCCGCGACGTCACGGGGTTCGCCTTCGGTCAACCGCCTCGCTCGGCGAGCACGTCAGACCCTCACCCGCCTATATGGGAAGTGGATTCCGCCCCGCAAAGTCCGCCCCCTCGGGGAAATGCGCCGATGAAGACGCAGAGAGCCCGGAGCGGGGGCTCCGGGCTCTCCAGATCAGAAGGACCGCGGGCCTCGCCCGCCGTCGCTCATTCGTCGACCGCGACCGGGGTCTCGCCGGCGGCTTCGCCACCATCCAACTCGGTGCGACGACCGCGACCACGGCCACCGCGGACACGACGCCGCGGCGTCGCCTCGCCGGCGTCCTCCGCGGCCGGAGCCTCGTCGACCGCCGCCACCGGAGCCGGCGCGGCGACCGGCGCCGGGCGCGGGGTCGGGGTCATCAGGAAAGCCGGCAGCTGGTCGAGACCGGCATCGGCGGGTGCCGCACCGGCGTCGTCGGAAACCCGGGCCGTCTCGCGTCCCTCGCCGCGCGGATGCCGCTCGCGCGGCGGCCTGCCCTCGAAGCGGCTTCCCGCTTCGCGGCTCCCGCCTTCGCGCGGCCCACCGTCACGAGGCGCCTCGCCGCGCGGTCCGTTGCGGAAACCGCGACCACGTCCGCGTTCGCCGCCGACCCGGTCGCCGACCGGGCGGCGCTCGTCGCGCACCCGTTCGGTGCTCGGCTGATCGTCGAGGAACGGCTGCGGCGCGTCGATCGGCATGATCCCCTCGTCGCTTCCCCGGCTCTCGCCGCGCGGCTCGAACGACCGCGGCTCGGGCCGCGCCGTCTCGGCCGCCCGGGTGTCCTGCGGACGCGGATCGAAGCGGGTCTCCTGGAGGGACTCGCCGCCCTCGTCGTCCTCGTCGTCGGCCTGGAGATCCGACCGGACGATCGACATCGCCTGGGGCATCTGCGCCTGGGCCGCCGCGATGATCCGGTAGTAGTGCTCGGCGTGCTGCAGATAGTTCTCCGAGAGAACCGGATCGCCGCTCGAGTGGGCGTCACGCGCGAGGCTGACGTACTTCTCGGCGATGTGCAGTGCCGTACCGCGGATCTTGACGTCCGGTCCGGTCGATTCGTAGGTCCGGCTCAGAGGGTTGGGACCCTTGCGGCCGGGGATGCCACCGTTGTTGCCGCCGCGTCCGCGCATCCGCTGTTTGGAATTGCCCTGTCTCATCCTGCTGCGATCTCGTCCGAGGAATGTTCGCTTCGAAACTCCGTCCAGATCGGTCGCGCCGACGGCACCTGCGGCCGGACGCGCCGTCGTGGCGTGACCATCTCGTCCCTGGTGCAGCCACCACCGCCACCCCGATCGGTCCGGCCCTCCGCCCGGTGAGCGGCCTACCGCCGTCCGGTCGGAGAACGTCGATCGGTCGTCGACCGATCTCGTGGTGATCCGGTCACACGACCGGCACGGTGCTGTCTGTCTTGTCGGGCCTCACGGGTCCCCAGGGCGCTGGACGGACCGAATGTCCGGCGGACCGCACATCCTTCGCGGTCTCACCGACGCTCGACGATCACGGCGATCCCCGGAATGACATCCCGTTCGAGGTACCGATCGCACCTCGGATCACCGCTCGTCCACGTTCTGCTTCGGTGCCTGCAACCTATCGATTTCTCGCGGTTCTTCCAAGGAGAATTTTTCCCTGTCCGAGCGCTTCCCGTGTTTTACCCGATCCCGGGGTCGTTCTGCCCCTTCCGGCCGGCGACCACCCGGTCGCGTCCGGCGAGATCGCGGAGGATCTCCACCTCGCCGAGACCGGCACGATCGAACAGTTCGGCGACCGCCCGCCCCTGCCGCCGACCGATCTCCACCGAGAGCCGGCCACCCGCCTTCAGGCGGGAGGGCGCACGCCCGAGAATCGCCCGATAGGCGGCCAGTCCGTCGGTACCGCCGTCGAGGGCGAGCATCGGATCGTGGAGGCGCACCTCCCGATCGAGACCGGCGATCTCGTCGGTCTCGATGTAGGGCGGATTGGAGACGATCGCGTCGAAGCCCGCCTCCGCCAACGGATCGGCGAACGATCCGGCGACCATGAGCGCCCGTCCGCCGATCCCGAGGGCCGCGGCGTTTTCTCGCGCCGTGGCGAGCGCGTCGCGCGACAGATCGGTGCCGATGCCGATCGCGTCCGGCCGTTCGGCGAGGAGTGTCACCAGAATCGCGCCCGACCCGACCCCGAGGTCGGCGATCACCGGCCGGACGATCCCGTCCCGCGCCAGCCGCTCGAGCGTGGCGACCACCAGGGTCTCCGTATCGGGGCGCGGGACCAACGTCTCGGCCGAGAGCCGGAACCGCCGGCCGAAGAAATCGGCGAAGCCGAGGATCCGTTCGACCGGTTCGCCGGCGAGCCGCCGGGAAAGCCACCGGTCGAGCAAGGCGAGGTCGTCCACCCCGATCGTCAGATCGGATCGAACGACGAGCCCGGTCGGATCGAGCCCGAGGAGCCCGCCGACCAGCCGCCGCGCCTCGATCTCCGCCGCCTCGATGCCGGCTTCGGCGAACGCCCGGCGGATCCGCCGCGTCGTCGCGCCGACCGTCGCCGGAACCGTCGCCCCGCTCACGATGCGACCTCCGCCGCGAGCAGCGCCGCCCGGTGTTCGGTGACCAGCGCATCGACGATCTCGTCGAGGGCGGACCCTTCGAGCACCTGATCGAGCTTGTAGAGGGTGAGGTCGATCCGATGGTCGGTGACCCGGCCCTGCGGGAAGTTGTAGGTCCGGATCCGCTCCGAGCGGTCGCCCGAACCGACCTGGGCCCGCCGATCGGCGGCTCGCGCCGAGGAGATCCGTTCGCGTTCGATGTCGTAGAGCCGGGTCCTGAGCAGCATCAGGGCCTTCGCCCGATTCTGATGCTGCGACCGCTCCTCCTGCACCGCGACCGCGATCCCCGTCGGCAGATGGGTCACCCGGACCGCGCTGTCGGTCTTGTTGACGTGCTGACCACCGGCCCCGGAGGCGCGGAAGGTGTCGAAGGACAGGTCCGACGGATCGATCGTCACGTCGACCTCCTCGGCCTCCGGCAATACCGCCACCGTCGCCGCCGAAGTGTGGATGCGGCCGCCCGATTCGGTGACCGGCACCCGCTGCACCCGGTGTACGCCGGATTCGAACTTCAGCCGGCCGTAGACCCCGGCCCCCGAGATCTCGGCGACGATCTCCTTGAAACCGCCCATCTCGCCGTCGCTCGCCGAGATCACTTCGGTGCGCCAACCGTGGCCGGCCGCGTGACGCTCGTACATCCGGAAGAGATCGCCGGCGAACAGCGCCGCTTCGTCGCCGCCGGTCCCCGCCCGGACCTCGAGAATCACCGAGCGCTCGTCGGCCGCGTCCTTCGGCAGCAGCGCGATCGCCACCTCCCGATCGAGGTCGGCGACCCGAACCGCCGCTTCGCCGCGCTCCTCGGCGGCGAGCGCCTTCATCTCGGCGTCCCCGTCCGGATCGGCGATGAGGTCGTCGAGCCCGGCGAGATCCGCCTCGGCCCTGCGCAACGCCCGGATCCGCTCGACCAGCGGCGCCAGTTCGGCATGATCGCGCGACAGCCGGACCCAGTCGCCGCCGGCGTCGGATCCGGCGGCCATCCGCGCTTCGAGCACCGCGAAACGGTCGAGGACGGCATCGAGTTTGTCTGAGAGGCGCATCTGGAACTCGGGCGAGAGGACGGGACGAAGCGGAGTCCGGCCGCGGCCGGACGCGCTCCCGTCGCTACGGCTTCACCGGAATGCCCTGTTCGGCGGCGAAATCGACCAGCATCTTGCGGATGTCGTCCTGGGTGCGCCCCGGCTCCAGTCGCGGCAGCAGCCGCGCCCGGAGTTTGGCGACGTCGAGTTCGAGCAGCATCGCCTTGACCGGGCCGACCGCCGACGACGACATCGACAGCGATCGATAGCCGAGCGCGATCAGCGCCATCGCCTCGACCGTCTTGCCCGAGATCTCGCCGCACAGGGTCAGCGGCACGTGGTGTTCCAGCGCCTTGTCCTGGATCTTCTTCAGCATCCTGAGGAACGGCCGCGACAGCACGTCGTAGCGCGCCGCCATCCGCGAGTTGCCGCGGTCGCAGGCATAGGCGAACTGGAACAGATCGTTGGACCCGACCGAAGCGAAGTGGACCTTCCCGAAGATCTCGTCGAGCTGATAGAGCAGCGAGGGAACCTCGATCATCACCCCGAGCTTGATCGTCTCCGGCATCTCGTAGCCGACCCGCTTGAGGAACGCCTTTTCGCGTTCGACCAGCGCCTGCGCCTTCTCGAACTCCGAGATGTCGGAGATCATCGGGAACATCAGCCGGAGCTCGCGGCCCGCCGCCGCCTTCAGCATGGCGCGGATCTGGATGCGCAGCAGCCCCGGCCGATCGAGGCCGATGCGGATCGCCCGCCAGCCCATCGCCGGGTTCTCTTCCTCCTCGAAGGTCTGCGCATAGGGCAGAACCTTGTCGCCGCCGATGTCGAGCGAGCGGAAGGTCACCGGCTTGCCCTTCGCCGATTCGAGCACCCGCCGATAGAGCAGTTCCTGCTCCTCGGCCCGCGGGAACGACGAGGCCACCATGAACTGCAGCTCGGTGCGGAACAGCCCGATCCCCGAGGCGCCGCTGTCCTCGAGATGCGGCAGATCGAGGAACAGGCCGGAATTCAGCAGCATCTGGACGTGCTGGCCGTCCTTGGTGATCGCCGGGCGCGCCTTCAGGCGGCGATACTGCGCCTGCTTGCGGGCCCGGAACCGCACCTTCTCGGCGAAGGCCGCCTCGACGTCCGGGGCGGGACGCAGATGCACCACCCCGAGCTCGCCGTCGATGATGATCGAATCGCCGAGTTCGACCAGCGACACGACGCCCGGCACCTGCCCGACGATCGGAATCGCCAGCGAGCGGGCGACGATCGAGATGTGGCTCGACGACGACCCCTCCTCGAGCACCAGGCCCTTCACCCGATCGCGGTCGTAGTCGAAGAGATCGGCGGCGCCCATGTTGCGGGCGACGATCACCGCGTCCTTCGGCAGCGTTCCGGCGAGCGGCCCGTGCGGCCGGCCCATCAGCTCCCGGAGCAACCGGTTGGCCAGCGCATCGAAGTCGTGCAGCCGCTCGCGCAGGTAGGGATCGGTCTGGCGCAGCATCCGCGCCCGGGTGTCCGACTGGACCTTCTCGACGGCGGCTTCGGCGGTCAGACCGTTCTTGACCGCCTCCTCCATCTTGCGGACCCAGCCGCGGTCGTAGGCGAACATCCGATAGGCTTCGAGCACGTCGCGGTGCTCGCCGACCTGATCGACTTCGGAACGCTGGAGGAGGTCGTCGACCGAGATCCGGAGCTTCTCGATCGCCGCTTCGAGCCGGTTCGCCTCGCGGCGGGCGTCGTCGGCGATCAGATTGGAGACGACCACGCGCGGCTCGTGCAGCACCACGTGGCCGAGGCCGACGCCTTCGCCGAAGCCGACCCCGGCGAGCTGCATCGCCCGCTTCATGTCGAGCGACGAGCCCGGCTCGAGCAGCGGCTCGAGCCCGCCCGCGGCGATCATCTCGGCGATGATCATCGCGGTCGTCTGGAGGATCTCGACCTCTTCTTCCTGGTAGGTGCGGTGCGCCTTGTTCTGGACGACCAGTACGCCGAGGGTGCGGCCGGCCCTGAGGATCGGCACGCCGAGGAAGGCGTTGAACACCTCCTCGCCGGTCTCCGGCTTGTAGGCGAAGGCCGGATGCGACTGGGCGTTGGGCAGATTGAGGCAGCGCGCCTCGTCGGCGATCAGGCCGACCAGACCTTCGCCGACCTTGAGGCGGGTCTGGTGGACGGCGGTCCGGTTGAGGCCGACCGTGGCGGTCAGTTCGAGGACGTTGTCCGCCCGGAGCACGTAGACCGAACAGACCTCGGCCACCACGTTGGTGGCGATCTGTTCGACGATCCGGTCGAGCCGATCCTGAGGATCGATCGGCTCCGCCATGATCTCGCGGAGTTTGCGGAGCAGCAGACGCGGCGCGCCCAGCGACACACGCATACCCGCTCCTCCCGGCTCTCGCATGGCTCGCTCCTTCCGTCGGAACGTCGAGCGTCCCGACGGTCCGTCACGCGCCGCCCCGCGGCGTACGCGGCGGCTCGGATCAATGCTTATCGAGACCGTAGACGGAATGCAAAGTCCGAACCGCGAGTTCCGTGTAGGCGGCGTCGATCAGTACCGAGATCTTGATCTCGGAGGTGGTGATCGCGCGGATGTTGATGCCCTTGGCGGCCAGCGCCCGGAACGCCTGGGCGGCGACGCCGGCGTGGGAGCGCATGCCGATGCCGATCACCGACACCTTGACCACGTCGTTCGACGATTCGACCGAGGTCGCCTCGATCCCGGCGAGCCCTTCCAGCAGGGTCTTGGCGCGGACCTCGTCGGTCTCCGGCACGGTGAAGGTGAGATCGGTGGTCGACCCGTCGGGCGAGGTGTTCTGCACGATCATGTCGACGTTGATGTTCGCCTCGGCGAGCGCTCCGAACACCGCCGCGGCGACGCCGGGCCGGTCGGCGACGCGCCGGAGCGAGATCTGAGCCTCGTCCTTGGAGTAGGCGATCCCGGTGACGACCTGAGTTTCCACGATCTCGTCCTCGTCGCAAATGAGGGTTCCAGGCGGATTGCCGTTGTTGTCGACCCCGACCTTGTCGGGATCGTCGAAGCTCGACCGCACGAAGGTGCGGACCTTCTTGACCATCGCCAGTTCGACCGAGCGGACCTGCAGCACCTTGGCGCCGAGCGAGGCCATCTCCAGCATCTCTTCGAAGGCGATGCGCTCGAGCCGGCGCGCCTTCGGCACGATCCGCGGGTCGGTGGTGTAGACGCCGTCGACGTCGGTGTAGATGTCGCAACGGTCGGCCGCGATCGCCGCGGCCACCGCCACCGCCGACGTGTCGGAACCACCGCGCCCGAGGGTGGCGATGCGGCCCGTCGGGCCGATCCCCTGGAAGCCGGCGACCACCGCCACCGTCCCCTTCTCCATCACCTCGAGCAGGGCCTCGCCCTTCAGGTCGGTGATCCGCGCCGCGCCGTGCGCGTCGTCGGTCTCGAGCGGAATCTGCCAGCCCTGGAAGGAGCGGGCGGGAATGCCCATCGACTGGAGCACGATCGCCAGCAGGCCCGACGTGACCTGTTCGCCCGAGGCGACCACCGCGTCGTACTCCATCTGGTCGAACAGCCCGCCCATCGCCTCGCCGGATTTGGCGGAATCGTTGACGTAGCCGACCAGCGTGTTGGTGACGCCGGACATCGCCGAGACGACGACCGCCACCTGGTGGCCGGCCGTCACCTCGCGCGCCACGTGGCGTGCGACGTTGCGGATGCGTTCGACATTGGCGACGGACGTACCGCCGAACTTCAGAACCAGACGGGCCATTGCGATCACTCGGGGGCTCGGTCCGACGAAGGCTTCGGCCGAGAGATGAGGGACAGGGCCACCCCGCGGGGCAACACGGGGGGTCTAGATAGAGGAAAGCCCGCGGCGGCGCAACGTGGCCGGGGGCATGCGCGCCGACCGCAGCGACGCGTTACCGGCCGGAAACCATCGTTGACGAAATCTTAACACCCTCGGACCAAGCTGGTGTCGATACGGCACGGTCCGACAGGAGAAGGCTCCGATGGCGATCACGGTTGCGTCGAGCGGCAGCTTCATTCTTCCCGCCAACGAGCGGGTCTACAAGACCAGCAATCTGCTCGGCGAGTGGCAGGGTACCTGGAACGACAAGCAGACGTTTTCGTTCAAGGTGTTGAGCATCAAGAACAACCAGGCCAAGATCGAATACACGCACGACGGCCGAAAGGAGGCCGGCAATGCGATCGTCGACAAGAATACGATCACCTTCGGCAACGTGACGATCATCACGCGCAACGGAGCCAACGGGGTGATCCAGTTCAAACTGGGAACCTTCGAGAAACACACCACCATCCTCAAGACCGAGGACACGACCGAAGACACCACCGCCATCACGACCGGCAAATACGCCTGACCCCGTTCCCGCCGACCGGGAGAGTCTTGACCGATCCGCCCCCTCGGTATTCTCTCGCCCGCGACGAGACGAGGAACGCGCCATGTCAGACCCGAACGCCCGCGGCAGTGTCGATGCGGCCGAGATCCGCGCCTTCGAGGCGATGGCCGACGACTGGTGGAACCCGACCGGCCGAATGGCGCCGCTGCACCGTCTCAACCCGACCCGGCTCGACTGGCTGAAGCGCGAGATCTGCCGCCGCTTCGGTCGCGATCCCCTCGCCACCGACGCCCTCGCCGGCCTGAAGATCATCGACATCGGTTGCGGTGGCGGTCTCCTGTCGCTGCCGCTCGCCCGGCTCGGCGCCTCGGTCACCGGTCTCGACGCCGGTGCCGCCAACGTCGCCGCCGCCCGCGCCGCCGCGGAGCGCGCCGGCCTCGTCCTCGACTGGCGGGTCGACACCGCCGAGGCGGTCGCCGCCTCCGGCGAGACCTTCGACGTGGTGGTGGCGATGGAGATCGTGGAGCACGTCGCCGACCTGCCGCTGTTCATGCGCGCCGTGGCGAAATGCGTGCGGCCGGGCGGCCTGCTCGCCCTGGCGACGCTGAACCGCACCGCCAAGAGCTTCGCCCTGGCGGTGGTCGGAGCCGAGTGGATCCTGCGCTGGCTGCCGCCGGGCACCCACACCTGGACGAAGTTCGTCACCCCGAAGGAACTCGCCCGGGTCACCGAAGCGACCGGTCTGTCGGTGCTCGATGCCTGCGGCATGGTCTATTCGCCGCTCGCCGGCACCTGGCGGCTCGACGGCGGCGACCTCGACGTCAACTATCTGATGCTCGCCGAACGGCCCGCGGCCTGAGCGACCGCGAACCGCCCCGCCGACGGCTCAGCCGGCATGCGCCCGCATCTCGCGGGCGGCGGTGTGGAACAGCAGCCCCTCGAAGTCGCCGATCAGCGCATCGAGGTCGGCCCGCATCTCCTCGACCAGCGCGGCGCCGGCATGACCGCCGTCGACCGCCTGCCCGACCGCCGAGCGCAGCGCCTCGCGGCGCCCCTCGAGATGCTCGAACACTCCGGCGTGGACGTCGGAGAACTCGCCTCTCTCGCGGAATTCGCTCATCCGATCGCGGATCCTGCGCCCGAGTTCGTCGAGCGCTCTGGTGAGAGTCCTGTCGTTCGCATCGAACATGACCGTCCTCCCTTGCCTCCCGGACAGTCCGCCCGGCGGTCGCCCGCCGGTGTCGATCGGGCCGGTGACCCGACCTGTGTTCATTCTACGCTTCGACAAGAACAGCGACAATCGAACCGAAGACGTAGTCCCGGCTGGGTCCGGCTCCCATGCCCGGACGGAAGGAACCGCGAAAACGACGAAGGGCGGGATCGCTCCCGCCCTTCGTGCAATTCGAGTCGTCGGCGTGCGCGACGTCAGAAGACGTCGTCGTCTTCCGGCTCCGGTCCCTTCAGGGACTTCAGTTTGGCGAAGACCTTGTCGGCGTCGATCTCCTCGGACCGATCGCGACCGGCCGAGCCGTAATCGCCGAGATCGTCCGGCGCGGTGGTCTCTTCGACCGGCATCAGGGTGACCGCACCCGGATCGAACTCGCGCGGCGGCGCCGACTTGGCGGCCTTGTCGACCTCGAAGTCGAGTTCGATCTGCGAGCAGAGCCCGAGGGTGACCGGATCCATCGGCGCCAGATTGGCGGCGTTCCAGTGCGACCGGTCGCGGATCTGCTGGATCGTCGTCTTGGTCGTCCCGACCAGACGCATGATCGCCGCGTCCTTCATCTCCGGATGGTTGCGCAGCAGCCAGAGGATGGCGTTCGGCCGATCGTGGCGGCGCGACACCGGCGTGTAGCGCGGTCCCCGGCGCTTGGCCTCGGGCACCCGCACCTTCGGGTCGGCGAGCTTCAGCCGATGTTCCGGGTTCTTGACCGCCTTGTCGATCTCGTCGCGGGTGAGCTGTCCGGTGATGATCGGATCGAGCCCCTTGATCCCCTGGGCGGCGTCGCCGTCGGCGATCGCCTTCACCTCGAGCGGGTGCAGGCGGCAGAAGGCGGCGATCTGGTCGAACGAGAGCGCGGTGTTCTCGACCAGCCAGACGGCGGTGGCCTTGGGCATCAGCGGCGTGTTCTGCGGGGTCGCCATCGGATGGACCTTCTTCGTGGCTTCTCCCGGCCGGCCGGCGAGGAGGAGCTGACTACTGCGTCGAACTTGACGGGATATGCCGTCCTTATAGTCCGTGCCTCATCCTCGTGCAATCACACTCTCGTCCGATGGTCCGACCGCCGGGTTTCACGGTATCAGCAGGATCTTGCCGACGTGGGCGTTCGATTCCATCCGCCGGTGGGCGGCGGCCGCCTCGCGCAGCGGGAAGGTCGAATCGACGACCACACCGACCGCACCCGACACCACCAGCGGCCAGACCTTCGCCTCGACCGCCCGGGCGATCGCCGCCTTGAAGGTGGTGTCGCGGGCCCGGAGCGTCGAACCGGTGTGGTGCAGGCGCTTCAGCATCACCCGCATGAAGTTGGCGGTGACCTTCGAGCCGCGCAGGAAGGCGATCTGGACGATCCGTCCGTCGACCGCCGCCGCCTCCCAGTTGCGTTCGATGTAGTCGCCGCCGACCATGTCGAGGATCACGTCGGCGCCGTGACCGCCGGTGAACGCCTTCACTTCGGCGACGAAGTCCTCGGCGCGGTAGTCGATCGCGCGATCGGCGCCGAGTTCGCGGCAGCGCGCGCACTTCTCCGCCCCGCCGGCGGTGGCGATCACCGTCGCGCCGAACGCCTTGGCGAGCTGGATCGCCGCCACCCCGATGCCGGAGGTGCCGCCGTGCACCAGGAACACTTCGCCGGCCTTCAGGCCGCCGCGGTCGAAGACGTTCGACCACACCGTGAAGATCGTCTCCGGCAGGCCCGCCGCCGCGACGAGATCGATTCCCGCCGGCACCGGCAGGGCGTTCGCCTCGTCGACCACCGCGTATTCGGCGTAGCCGCCGCCCGCCACCAGCGCCACCACCGGGTCGCCGAGGCCGAAGCGGTGCGCCCCCTCGCCGTAGGCGACGACATGACCGGAGAACTCCAGGCCGGGAATGTCGGAGGCCCCCTTCGGCGGCGGATAGCCGCCTTCGCGCTGCAACACGTCGGGGCGGTTGACCCCGGCCGCCGCCACCTTGACCAGGATCTCGCCGGGTCCCGGCTTCGGCACCGGCCGGGTTTCGGCGACCAGCGCCTCCGGCCCGCCCGGGGTCGGCACGGCGATCACGGTCTGTGTGTCGGGAAGGGCGATCATCGGCGTGTCCTCGTGACGACGGCTCAATAGGGTGTGCCGTCCTTGTGGAAGAAGCGGAAGCGTCCGTCGAGCCCGGCGCGGGCGGCGAGATCGACGTCGGGATAGGTCACTTCGTCGCCCTCGCTGCGATCGCCGATCACCAGCAGCAGCACGTCGCGGCCGCTGTGGTTGACGAAGCGGTGGGCATCGCCGGTCCCCGCCGGAAATCCGGCGCAGGCCCCCGGGCCGAGGGTCTGGGCACCGGCGTTCGTCTCCAGCACCACCTCGCCCTCCATCACCACGACGAACTCGTCCTGGCGGGAATGGGCATGGCGGAACGACGACTGGCCGCCCGGCTCGATCCGGGTCAGGTTGACGCCGAAGGTCTTCAGGCCGGCATGCGCCCCGAGCCGCCGGTTCCAGCGATGGGTGTTCGGTTCGGCGAAGGGCTCGGGCAGCGTCGTGGCGTTCGATTCGGGGACGTCGGCGGGGTCGAAGGCGGGAGCGATCGGCATGACGCGGGTCTCCGTGGGCGGCCGGGCGAGATCCCGGCCGCAGCCGAGGCTACTCCCCTCCGCCCGCTCCTGTCACCGTCCGGCTTCCGCGGCGGAAAGATCGACCACGGTCTCGACGACGCCGTTCGGGTGGACGCTCACCCGGACCGTCTCGGCCCGCCATGCCCGCCGCCCCGTCACCCACAACGGCGCCCCGCCGCCGAGCAGGATCGGAATCTGGAAGAGATGCAGCCGCCGCACCAGACCGGCGTCGAGGAAGGCGCGGATCGGTCCGCCACCACCGACCACCCAGACCCGCTTCAGCCCGGCCCGTTCGAGATCGAGGGCGATCTCCGTCGCCGTGCGGTCGTCGAACACGGCGAGCCCGTCCTCGTCGATCCGCGGCCCCTTGGTCATCACGATCGCCGGCTTGCCGCGATAGGGCCAGTCCGCGAAGGCCCGACAGTCGCGATAGGTGGTCGCCCCCATCACCACCGCGTCGATCTTCGCATAGAAGCCGTCCCAGCCGTAGTCGGGGCCGTCGTAGGGCTTCAGCCAGTCGATTCGGCCGTCGCGATCGGCGATCAGTCCGTCGATCGAATGTGCGATGTAGACGACGACCTCCATGGTGGCCTCCTCGCCGCGGCCTACCCGAGGCCGTCCGCTCCGGCTTATACTCCACATCGCTCCGCGAGAGGCGAGCCCGCAGTTCCGGCACGAGGACGACGCCCATGGCCATCATCGAAGACGACCGCCCGGTGAAGAAGCCCGCCCACGAGATCGGCCAGGACGTCTCGCTGGTCTCGATCGGCGAACTCGAGGAGCGCATCGCCCTGCTGCGCGGCGAGATCGAACGGCTGGAGCGCGAGGTCGTCGCCCGTCGTGCCTCGCGCTCCGCCGCCGACGCGGTCTTCCGCCTGTGAGCCTTCCCGCACCCGCCGAACTCGCCGAGATCTCCGATCCCCCGTCGGCCCCGCGACCGATCGCGCGGGTCGCGGTGACGCGGCTGGTGCTGACCGACTTCCGCAATCACGCCGCCCTCCGGCTCGACGGCGACGGTCGCCACGTGGTGCTCGCCGGCGACAACGGCACCGGCAAGACCAACGTGCTCGAGGCACTGTCGATGCTCTCTCCCGGCCGCGGTCTGCGCCGCGCGCGGCTCGACGAGATGGCCCGGCAGGGCGGCCCCGGCACCTGGACGGTGTTCGCCGAGATCGACGGCCCCGACGGGCGGGTCAGGATCGGCACCGGCTCCGAGGCCTCCGGCGACGAGGAGGGTCGCGGCCGTCGGGTGCGGATCGACGGCGCCCCCGCCCGCACCGCCGACGAACTCCTCGCCCACGCCCGCCTGTCCTGGCTGACCCCGGCGATGGACGGGCTGTTCACCGGCCCGGCCGGCGACCGGCGCCGCTTCCTGGATCGGCTGGTGCTCGCCCTCGACCCCAACCACGGCGCCCGTGCCGGCGCCTTCGAGAAGGCGATGCGCGGCCGCAACCGGCTGCTCGAGGAGCCCTTCCCGGATCGCGACTGGCTCGGTGCGATCGAGACCGAGATGGCCGATCTCGGCGTCGCCATCGCCTCCGCCCGGGTCGAGACGGTCGCCTGCCTCGCCCGGCTGGTCGCCGCCTCGCGCGCCCGTTTCCCTTTCCCCCACGCCGAACTGCGGCTCGACGGCGAACTCGAGACGCTGGTCGGCGAAGGGCGGCCGGCCGCCGAGATCGAGGATCTCTACCGCGCCCGCCTCGCCGAGGGCCGCCGCCGCGACGCCGCCGCCGGGCGCACCCTCGACGGCCCGCACCGTTGCGACCTGCTGGTCGAACACGGCCCGAAGGCGATGCCCGCCCATCTCTCCTCGACCGGCGAACAAAAGGCGCTGCTGCTCGGTCTGGTGCTCGCCCATGCCCGGCTGGTCGGCGAGACCACCGGCCGCGCGCCCGTCCTGCTGCTCGACGAAGTCGCCGCCCATCTCGACCCGTCGCGTCGGGCCCAACTGTTCGACGTGCTCGACGGGCTCGGTGCCCAGTCGTTCATGACCGGCACCGACGCCGCCGCCTTCGCCGCGCTGGGCGAGAGAGCCGAGGTCTGGGACTTCGCCGCGGCCGGGGTGACGCGGCATCCGGCGTGAACGACCCGACCACCCGGCGCGACCGTGAGACGCCTCAGGGCTTCAGCGTCCACTCGTAGACGCCGCGCACCACTTCGACGTGGTTGAACGGCTTCAGCAGCCGGCCGTCGCACTTGTAGCCGGTGAGGTTGATCCGCTTGAACGGCCCCGGCTCTTCGACGCAGAGCTTCAGGTCCGGCTTGCCCCAGTGGCCGCCGCCGGCGGCATGGGCATAGGTGTAGAAGTGGCCGCGCGGATAGTGGCCGATCGACTTGCAGCTGCGCGCCGCCACCGTCCACCAGCCGGCGACGATGAAGTCCTCCGATCCCGGAGCATAGCGCGCCGACAGCGCCACCGCCGCGGCCGCGTGGGTGTCGTTGCACACCCGGAACTCGAAGTACCGCTCGTCCTGTGCCGACGCCGCGACCGTCGCCGCGAGCATCGACGTCGCCGCCGCCAGGCCGACGACCGCTCCCCGAAAGACGGCTCCCATCCGCCCCTCCCTCATCGCACGGCCCCCGCCGTCGCTTCCGAGACTATCCGCATCTCCGGGGAGGTCCAGAGGGTGTCTGCCCCTGCGGCAACGGAATCGGCCGGCACCGCCGAATTTCGCCGCCGCCTTGATCCCGCCGGACGACCGGCGCAGTATCCATGCCCCCGTTCGAGCGAGCCCCGCCATGGATCCGACCACCCTCGTCGCCTTCACCATCGCCCTGACCATCGCCGCCGCCATTCCCGGCCCCGGGATGACCGCGCTCGTCGCCCGGGCGTTGGCGGTCGGCTTCTGGGGAACCATGCCGATGATCCTCGGCCTGATCTGCGGCGACTTCGTCTTCCTGACCTGCGCCGCCCTCGGCCTTTCGGCGCTCGCCCAGACCTTCTCGGTGGTCTTCACCGTGGTGAAGTTCCTCGGTGCCGGCTATCTGCTGTGGCTCGCCTGGTCGCTGTGGACCGCGCCGCCGAAGAGCGAAGGCGTCGGCGCCGAGGCGAGCCCCGAGCGCTCCTCGCTGCGCGTCGCGCTCGCCGGGCTGACCCTCACCCTCGGCAATCCGAAGACCATCGTCTTCTACATGGCCCTGCTGCCGACGGTGGTCGATCTCGCCGGGCTGACGGTGCTCGGTTTCGTCGAGATGGCGGCGATCGTCGTCGTCGACCTGCTGGTGGTCGGCGCGGTCTATGCGGCCCTCGCCGCGCGGGCCCGCAACTTCTTCCGCGACGCCCACGCCCGCCGTCTCCTCGACCGGACCGCCGGTGCGATGATGGCCGGTGCGGCGGTCGCGGTCGCCACCCGTTGAGCCGCCGTGCCCGTCGCTGCGCGAATCGATCGGGAGCAGGTGCGGCGCAGCCCTGCGACGACTTCGACAACAGCCTGAACCGAGAGGCTTTTTCGCGCGCGCACGGCGGCCTTTGCGCGTTTCTCTCCGACCCTCTATGAGAGGGGCCACGGAATTCCGACGAAAGTGACCCGGACCCCATGACCGACCAGACCAACGACGGCGCGCCGAAGAACGGCGCAGACGACTACGGCGCCGATTCCATCAAGGTGCTGAAGGGTCTCGACGCCGTCCGCAAACGCCCCGGCATGTACATCGGCGACACCGA
>CALFRR010000155.1 GCA_937919435.1 uncultured Alphaproteobacteria bacterium
CGAGACCGCCACCGTCTGCGGCCGCATCGCGTTCCATTCCTCGAAGCGCAGCGGCCGGTTGTCCATGCACGAGGGCAGGCGGAAGCCGTATTCGGCCAGCGTCGCCTTGCGGCGGAAGTCGCCGCGATACATGCCGCCGATCTGCGGAATGGTGACGTGGCTCTCGTCGGCGAACACCAGCGCCTCGTCCGGCAGATATTCGAACAGGGTCGGCGGCGGCTCGCCCGGCTGGCGGCCGGTCAGATAACGCGAGTAGTTCTCGATGCCGGCACAGGCGCCGGTCGCCTCCATCATCTCGAGGTCGAAGGTGGTGCGCTGGTCGAGCCGCTGCATCTCGAGCAGCCGCCCGGCCCGTTCCAGTTCGACCAGCCGATGTTTGAGCTCGGTCTTGATCGACTGGATCGCCTGGGTCAGCGTCGGCTTCGGCGTCACGTAGTGCGAATTGGCGTAGACCTTGACGAACTTCAGGCCCTGCGTCTTCTGACCCGTGAGCGGGTCGAATTCGGCGATCTGCTCGATCTCGTCGCCGAAGAACGAGATCCGCCAGGCGCGATCCTCCAAGTGGGCGGGGAAGACTTCGACGGTGTCGCCGCGCACCCGGAAGGCGCCGCGCTGGAAGGCGGCGTCGTTGCGCTTGTAGTGCAGCGCGACCAGATCGGCGAGGAGCTGGCGCTGGTCCATCCGCTCGCCGACCTCGATCGAGAAGGTCATCGCGGTGTAGGTCTCGACCGAGCCGATACCGTAGATGCAGGAGACCGAAGCGACGATGATCACGTCGTCGCGTTCCAGCAGGGCGCGGGTGGCCGAGTGGCGCATCCGGTCGATCTGCTCGTTGATCGACGACTCCTTCTCGATGAAGGTGTCGGTGCGCGGCACATAGGCTTCCGGTTGATAATAATCGTAGTAGGAGACGAAATACTCGACCGCGTTGTTCGGGAAGAACGACTTGAATTCACCGTAGAGCTGGGCGGCCAGCGTCTTGTTCGGGGCGAGGATCAGGGCGGGGCGCTGGGTCGCCTCGATGATCTTGGCCATGGTGAAGGTCTTGCCGGACCCGGTGACGCCGAGCAGCACCTGGGTGCGGTCGTCGCGGCGGATGCCTTCGACCAGTTCGGCGATCGCCTGCGGCTGGTCGCCGGCCGGCTCGTAGGGACTGTCGATGACGAAGCGGATGCCGCCTTCCGATTTCGGCGGCCGCTCGGGACGATGCGGCGTCCACAGCTTGCCGTCCTTGAACAGCGGATTGCCCGAGGAGATCAGCGCCGACAGCGCCTCGACGGTGGCGGTGGCCCCGCCCTTCGGCACGCTGGCCGCCTGTTCGAGGCCGATCTCCAGGCCGGAGACCGGATTGAGGCCGGAGGCCGCGCGCTCCGCCGCGGTGGCGGTCGCGTCGTCCTTCTTCGGCCGGCCACGGGCCTTCTTCGGCGCCGGCACCGCCGCCGCCTTTGCGATCTCCGCCGCCCAGTCGCCGATCGAACCGGAGAACGGTGCCGCGGCGACGTCGAACCCCGCCTGAGGCGCCTCGCCGAACCCGGTAGATCCCGGCGCCTCGCCGAACCCGGTAGATCCCGGCGCCTCGCCGAATCCGGTGGACCCCGGCGCCTCGCCGAACCCGGGAGACTCCGCCGACGGCTCGTTCTCCTCCGGCGCCGTGGCGTCGGGATCGCGCAGCGGCAGGGACTCGTCGATGCCGTCGAGGAGCAGGCGCCGGCGGGCGGCCTGTTCCGCATCTTTGGCGCGTGGGGCGGTGGATTTGCGGGGCGGTCGGGTCATGCCGCCGAATATGGCGCGAGTCCGCCGCCACGGAAAGGGCGATGTTCACTCTTCGTGCGCATCGCCGTCCCGCTCCGTCCGGGTGCGACGCCGGCCCCGGTCGGGTCGGCGTCGGGTGCGTCCCTCGATCAGTGGGCGCCGATTCCGTCGAGTGCCGCCATCGCCGCGTCGTCGAGGACGAGGTCGGCGGCGGCGAGGTTCTCTGCGAGATGGGCGAGCGACGAGGTGCCGGGGATCAGCAGGATGTTCGGGCTGCGCCGCAGCAGCCAGGCGAGCGCCACCTGCATCGGCGTGGCGCGGAGCCGCGCCGCCACCTCGGTCAGGGTCGAGGACTGCAGAGGCGTGAACCCGCCGAGCGGGAAGAACGGCACGTAGGGGATACCGTCCGCCGCGAGACGGTCGATCAGCGCGTCGTCGGCCCGGTCGGCGACGTTGTAGCGGTTCTGGACGCAGGCGACCGGCAGGATCCGGCTCGCCGCTTCGACCTGGGCGGCGGTGACGTTGCTGAGGCCGACGTGGCGGATCAGACCCTTGTCGCGCAACTCGGCGAGAACCGTCAGCTGCGGCTCGACCGGCCCGTCGGCGGGGCCGTGGCCGTCGCCCCAGAACCGCATGTTGACCACCTCGATCACGTCGAGCCCGAGGTTGCGCCGGTTGTCGTCGACCGCCGCACGGAGTTCGTCGGGCGAGGCCGCGGGGATCCAGCTGGCGTCGTCGCCGCGCCGCGCCCCGACCTTGGTGACGATCACCAGCTCGGCGGGGTAGGGGGCGAGGGCTTCGCGGATCAGCCGGTTGGTGACGTGCGGGCCGTAGAAGTCGCTGGTGTCGATGTGGTCGACCCCGGCCGCCACCGCCGCGCGCAGCACCGCCGCCGCCGTCGCCGGATCGCGCGGCGGGCCGAACACCCCCGGCCCGGCCAGTTGCATCGCGCCGTAGCCGAGCCGCCGCACCCGCCGATCGCCGAGCATCGCCGTGCCGGCCCCGTCCAATCCGCTCATCGCCGTTCTCCTGTCGCTCGCGTCCGGACCGTGATCGCGGACGATCGTCCGGATATGGGGTCGGTTCGGCGCCACGGCGAGAGCCGACCGGTTCCGCCCGCGCCGAACGCGCGGCCGGTGGCCGGCCCGGGGCGGGCGTCGGTCCGTCGTCGTCAGTCGCGGAACACCACCGTCCGCTTGCCGTTGAGCAGCACCCGGTCGTCGAGGTGATGGGCCAGTGCCCGTGCCAGCACCCGACGCTCGATGTCTCGGCCCTTGCGGACCAGCGTGTCCGGCGTGTCGGTGTGGCTGATCCGCTCGACGTCCTGCTCGATGATCGGACCCTCGTCGAGATCCGGGGTGACGAAATGGGCGGTGGCGCCGATCACCTTCACCCCGCGCTCGTGCGCCTGATGATAGGGCTTGGCGCCCTTGAAGCCGGGCAGGAACGAGTGGTGGATGTTGATGCAGCGTCCCGCCAGCGCCGAGGCGAAGTCGGTGGACAGGATCTGCATGTAGCGGGCGAGGACCACGATCTCGGTGTCGGTCGCCTCGATCAGCCGCAGGATCTGCGCCTCCTGCGCCGCCTTGGCGCCGGGCTCGATCGGCAGATGATGGAAGGTGGTGTCGGTGAACTCGACGTGGGCATAGGTCTCGCGCGGGTGGTTGGCGACCACCGCGGTGATGTCCATCGGCAGTTCGCCGATCCGCCGCCGGTAGAGCAGATCGACCAGACAGTGGTCGAACTTCGACACCAGGATCATCACCCGGCGCCGCTGCGACCGGTCGCGCAGGCTCCAGGTCATGCCGAAGCGCTCGGCGATCGGCTCCAGCCCGCGCTTCAGGTCGGCGAGGCCGTGGCCGTCGACGTCGAACACCACCCGCATGAAGAAGCGGTCGGACAGCGTGTCGTCGAACTGCGCGGCATCGGAGATGTTGCAACCGCGTTCGAAGAGATGCGTCGACACCGCCGCGACGATGCCGGGGCGATTGGGGCAGGAGAGGGCGAGGACGAAACTGGCACTCGACATCGATCGGCTCCCTGGACGATCTCTCGGACATGCCGGGAGACGCGGAGACGTCCGCCGGGCGGTCAGGCGATAGCCTCTCGCGCCGCTCGCGTCGAGGAAAAATCACAGATCTCGACCATCTGCGGTGTCACGGGGGCGTGACGCCCAGTTCGGCGAGCAGCGCCGCCACCCCGATCCGGTCGAGCCGGGCGATCAACTCGTCGTCGACCCGCGCCGACGGTCCGTTGTCGCAGAGCCCGAGGCAATAGGCCGGCTCGAGCTCCAACCGTCCGTCGGCGGTCTCGCCCCACCAGGCGAGCCCCAGCCGCTCGGCGATGGCGTCGCCGAGTTCGCGCCCGCCGCGCGCCGAACAGCAGCGGCCGCGGCAGATGCCGAGCATGTGCCGTCCGCCGTCCGGGTGGAAACTCTCGGCGAAGATCGCCAGCGCCCGCGCCTCGAAGGCCGACAGGCCGAAATGCTCGGCGATCGCCGGCAGGGCCTCGTCCGGAACCCGCCCGCCGTTCTCCGCCTGTAGTCGGCGCAGCTCCGGCAGGACGCCGGCCTTCGTGTCGGAAAGGTCGAAGGGGGAGGGGGAAGCGGTCATCGGTTCTTTCGGTCGTCTTCCGTTTCGATCGCGGCGATCGCCGCCGGTACGTCGCCGATCGCCGCCAGCCGGCGGTAGCGCGGCAGATCGTCGGGGACCTCGGCCCGTTCGTGGGCCCAGGTCAGCACATAGGGCACGTGCAGGCCGTGATGGCCCGCGGCGATCGCCGGGAGCACGTCGGAGACGGCGGAGTTGCCGACCATCGCCGCCTCGCCGTCGCCGGCCCCGAAGCGGCGGAAGATTCGGGCATAGGTCTCCGGCGTCTTCTCCGAGACGATCTCGATCGCGTCGAACAGGTCGGCGAGGCCGGACCGGGCGATCTTCTGTTCCTGGTCGAGCAGGTCGCCCTTGGTGATCAGCGCCAACGGTCGGCCCGCCGCCTTCAGGACGCCGAGCGTCTCGGCCACCCCCGGCAGCGGCTCGACCGGTTGCTCCAACATGTCGCGGCCGATCGCCAGGATCTCGGCGATCACCGTCGAGGGCAGCCCGGTTCCGGCGACCGCCAGCGCGGTCTCCACCATCGACAGGGTGAACCCCTTGATGCCGTAGCCGTAGAGCCGCAGGTTCTTCCGCTCGGTCTCGACCAGCCGTTCGGCCAGCCCGTCGACCGGCGCATGGTCGGCGAGCAGTTCGGTGAACCGTCGCTCCGAGAGATGGAAGATCGTTTCGTTGTGCCAGAGCGTGTCGTCGGCGTCGAAACCGATGATGCGGATCGCCATGTGGTCGTCCCCCGATGCCGAAACTAGGGAGCCGGCCGGCTTCCGGCAAGTCGGCCGGTCGACAGCGGCCGCCCCGCGGAGCAGAGTGCCGGCGGCAGACCCACCCGGAGGAACGACCATGCGAACCCGTCCATTCGGTACCACCGGCTTTTCGGTGAGCGAGATCGGTTTCGGCGCCTGGCAGATCGGCGGCGCCTGGGGCGAGGTCGACGAGGCCGACGGCCGCGCCGCGCTCGCCGCGGCGCTCGATGCCGGCATGAGCTTCGTCGACACCGCCGACGTCTACGGCGAGGGCCGCTCCGAACGGATCGTCGCCGAAGTGCTGGGACGCCGCCCCGGCCCCCGCCCGATGGTCGCCACCAAGGCCGGCCGGCGGCTCTCGCCGCACGTCGCCGACGGCTACACCCGCGCGAACCTCGAAGCCTTCGTCGACCGCAGCCGGAAGAACCTGAAGGTCGACACCCTCGACCTCGTCCAGCTCCACTGCCCGCCGACCGAGGTCTACTATCGCCCCGAGGTCTTCGCCGCGATGGACGATCTCGTCGCCGCCGGCAAGATCGCCCACTACGGCGTGAGCGTCGAGAAGGTCGAGGAGGGGCTGAAGGCGCTCGAGTACCCGGGCGTCCGTTCGGTCCAGATCATCTACAACCTGTTTCGTCAGCGCCCGGCCGGCCTGTTCTTCGCCGAGGCGAAGCGGAAGAACGTCGCGATCATCGCCCGGGTGCCGTTGGCCAGCGGCCTGCTCTCCGGCCGGATCGGCCGCGACACCGCCTTCGCCGCCGACGACCACCGCGCCTTCAACCGCCACGGCGAGGCCTTCGACGTCGGCGAGACCTTCGCCGGGGTGCCGTTCGAGGTCGGCCTCGAAGCGGTCGAGGCGATCCGCGCGCTGGTCCCGGCCGGGGTGGCGATGGCCGCCTTCGCCCTGCGCTGGATCCTGATGGCCGATGCGGTGACCGTGGTCATCCCCGGCGCCCGCAACGCCGCCCAGGCGACGGCCAATGCCGCCGCCGCCGACCTCGCGCCGCTGTCGGCCGAGACCATGGCCGCCGCCCGTGAGGTCTACGACCGGCTGGTGGCGCCGCATGTCCACCAGCGTTGGTGAGCCGTCATCCCGCCGGCCGGCACCGCCGACAGGCCCGGAAGCCGGCGGCGGCCGCCTCGGCCGGCGTGGCGAAGAAGCCGATCCGGTCGACGCGCGGCCGTGACGGGCAGGACGGCCGGCAGAAGACCCGGGTCGAGCGGACGGCGTAGACGAAGGCGCCGTCGGCGGACCGGTCGCGGGTCGCCACCGCCGCGCGGCGGGCGGCGTCGCGATCGGGCTCTGCCTCGTCCGCAGACGAGCCCTGCACCGCCGTCGCTTCCCTCGCTCGCCGTGTCGCGATCATCGTGCGCCTCCGTCGTCCGTCGACCGTGGTAGCCCGAAGCCGTGCCGTCGGCATTCCGATTTTCGACGATCGCGACGCAATCGGGAGGTCATCCGTGTTCCGACGTTCTCTGCTGGCCGCGGCGGCTCTCGTCCTGGCGCTCTCGCCCGCGCGCGCCTGGTCCGACCTCGGCCACATGACCATCGCCGCCGCCGCCTGGGATCTGCTGACGCCGCCGGTGCGCGAGCGGGTCGGCCGGCTGATGCGGCTGCATCCGTCCTTCGCCGATTGGACCCGCGACGCGGCGAAGGGCGAAGCCGACCGCATCGCCTTCGTCCACGCCGCCACCTGGCCCGACGACATCAAGAAGGACCCCGCCTACACCGACGGCACCGTCGGCGAGGACGGAGCGGCGGCGAACCTCGGCTTCGCCGACCATCGCCGCCACCGCTACTGGCACACCGCCGGCTTCCCGTGGTCGACCGACGGCACCCCGGGGATCGATCCGCGCGAGCCGAACGCACTCGAGCGGCTGCGCCTGTTCCGTCGCGCCCTCGCCGCGCCGGGCGTCTCCGACGAGGTGAAGGCCTACGACCTCGCCTGGACGATCCACCTCGTCGGCGACGTCCATCAGCCCGCCCATACCCTGTCGCGGTTCTCGAAGCTCTTCCCGCACGGCGATCACGTCGCGACGAAGGTGCTGGTGACGATCGGCGACAAACAGAAGACCCTGCACGCCTTCTGGGACGATCTGCTCGGCGGTCGCGGCACGCCGGAGAAGGCGATCGCCGCCGCCGAACGGACGCTCGGCGGGCTCCGGGCCGCACCACCGGCCGATCTCGATCCGGCGGCCTGGTTCGAGGAGGGCGGAACCCTGGCGCGCCGCTGGATCTACACGGCGGCGATCGGCGACGGCCCCGGCCCCTTCGCGCTCGACGAGGCCTACCGCCGGGCGGCCCGCGACGTCGCAGACCGACGGGCGGCGGTGGCGGCGGCTCGTCTGGCGGGGCTGTTGAACGAGGCCCTGGCCGCGAAGTGATCCGCCGGCCGGCGGCCGATCCGCCGTGCCCGCACGTTTTTTTCGATCGCATCCGCGCCGGTTCTGGGTCATATGGCCGCTCGACCGCGGCCGCCGGAGTGGGACGGCCGTACGAAGCGTCGCCGATCGTCGATCGGCGCGAGAGGCCGACGGAGGACTTCGAACGGTGAACGACGGCGTGACGGGCGCGAACGGAGCCTCTCTCGACCCCCGGCCGGGCACCCGCCCCGCCGCCTTCCCCCGTTTCGCCGTGGCGCCCATGATCGATTGGACCGATCGGCATTGCCGGTTCTTCCACCGGCTGCTGTCGAAGCGGGCGACGCTCTATACCGAGATGATCACCGCCGCCGCCATCCGTCATGGCGACCGCGAGCGGTTGCTCGGTTTCGATCCTGCCGAACATCCGGTCGTCCTGCAGCTCGGCGGCTCCGATCCGGCCGAACTCGCCGCCGCCGCCCGGGTCGGCGCCGACTACGGCTACGACGCGATCGATCTCAACTGCGGCTGTCCTTCGGATCGGGTCCAGTCCGGCCGCTTCGGCGCCTGCCTGATGGCCGAACCGGAGCTCGTCGGGGCCTGCGTCGCCGCGATGCGCGCCGCCGTCGATCTCCCCGTCTCGGTCAAGTGCCGGATCGGCATCGACGACGCCGAGCCGCGCGAGATGCTGCCGCGCTTCGTCGAGACGGTCGCCGCCGCCGGCGTCTCCTCGCTGACCATCCACGCCCGCAAGGCCTGGCTGCAGGGTCTGTCGCCGAAGGAGAACCGGTCGATCCCGCCGCTCGATTACGACATCGTCTTCGCGGTGAAGCGCGCCCATGCCCGCCTGCCGATCGCCATCAACGGCGGCATCCGCGACCTCGACGCGGCCGAGGCGCTGCTCGCCCCGCGCGACGGCGTCGCTCTCGACGGCGTCATGCTCGGCCGCGCGTCTTACGAGACCCCGGCGATCCTCGCCGCGGTCGATCGCCGGCTCTACGGCGAGGCCGGTCCCGACGCCGATCCTTTCGCGGTGATCGAACGGCTGGAGCCCTATGCGGCGGCGGTGGTCGCCTCCGGCGGACGGCTGTCGCACGTCACCCGCCACGTCCTCGGCCTGTTCAACGGCCGCCCCGGCGCCCGCGCCTTCCGCCGGATCCTGACCGAAGGCGCGATCCTGCCCGGCGCCGGCGTCGAGGTGATCCGCGAGGCGCTCGCCGCGGTCCGGCGTCCGATGCGCGAGCCGGTCTGAGGCTCAGGCCGGCTCGGTGCCGGCCGAGGCCCAGCGGATGCGGCGATCGGGCAGGGCGGCGAGGATCTTGCGTTTCGCGGCGGCATCGAGCCGGGCCCAGGTCGAGATCTCGTCGATCGTCCGGAAACAGCCGAGGCAGACTCCGGCGATCGGGTGGATCTCGCAGATCCGCTGACAGGGCGAGGCGACGGTGGAGTCGAGGACGTCGGTCATCGGCGCGGATCCCGGCACGGCGGCGGGCGTCGATCCGCCCGTCTGCCGCTCAGGATGCGACGGCGATGCCGCTGCGGCAAGAGATTTCGTGCCTCACAACCCGAGGCCGAGCAGCAGGCCGATCTCGGCGAGGACGGTGCCGGCCCCGACCACGTCGCCGGTGTAGCCGCCGATCGCCCGGATCGCCAACAGACGCAGCCCGGCGAGCAGCAGCCCGGCCACCGCGATCGCCGCCGCGACGTTGCCGAACGGCAGGAAGAAACCGGTCGCGCCGACGAACAGCGCCGCCGCCACGACGAGGCCGATCCCCCAGTCGACGAGGTTCGGAGCGCCGACCGCCCGGGCGAGACCGTCGGCACGGGCCGGGGGCGTCGTGGGCATCAGGCCGATCGGTGCCATCCGGGCGAGCGCGGCGATGCCCAGCATCGCGACCGCCGCCGCCGGCCCGTCGAGCGAATCGAGCAGATCGGCGACCAGCAGGGTTCTGAGCCCGTACTGGATCGCCAGGGCGAGCCCGCCGAAGGCGCCGATCCGGCTGTCCTTCATGATCTCCAGCCGGCGCTCGCGGTTGCGGCCGCCGCCGAAGCCGTCGGCGACGTCGGCGAAACCGTCCTCGTGGAAGGCCCCGGTGACGCCTGCGGTGACCGCCACCGCCAGCGCCGCGACTACCGGCGACGACAGCCCGGTCGCCCCGAGGACGAGGAGGATCAGCGCCCCCGGCAGGCCGATCACCAAACCGGCGAAGGGCAGCATCCGGGTGGCGCGGGCGAAGTCGGGCAACAGGCCGGGATCGTCGGCGGACGACAGTTTCGGCATCGGCAGCCGCGAATAGAAGCGCACCATCCCGGCGAAGTCGGCGACGGTGCGGGCGAGAGGTTCGGCGAGGGACATCGGTTGCGGTCTCCACCCCGGGGAGCGGCGTCGGGCGCCGTTCGCGTTCCGCTTCCTCCCGAGCTTGCCGGGACCGGCGTCGGGGTATAGACGGCGAGGACCCGTTTCCCGATCCCGAGGACGATCATGGCCGGCCGTGCCCTTCCATTCGACGACTTCCGCGATCTCGTCAACCTCGTCCCCGCCTTCGACGAGAGGGCGATCGCCGCATGGCGGACCCGCGACGCCCAGCTGACCAAGATTCCCGGGTCGCTCGGCCGGCTCGAGGAGATCGGCGAGCTGTTCGCCGGCCACACCGGCACCAATCCGCCGAAGCTCGAGCGTCCGCTGGTCGCCGTCTTCGCCGCCAACCACGGCATCGCCGCCAAGGGCGTCTCGGCCTTTCCGCCCGAGGTGACCAAGCAGATGGTCTCCAACTACGGCGCCGGCGGTGCCGCGGTGAACCAGATCTGCATCGCCGGCGACATCGGGCTCAAGGTGTTCGAACTGGCGCTCGATCTGCCGACTCCCGACATCACCGAGGCCGACGCCTTCGACGAGGCCGGCTGCGCCGCGACCATGGCCTTCGGCATGGAGGCGCTGGCCGGCGGCACCGATCTGCTCTGCCTCGGCGAGATGGGGATCGGCAACACCGCCGTCGCTTCGGCGATCTACCACGCCCTGTGGGGCGGCAAGGCGGCCGACTGGGTCGGCCCGGGCACCGGCGTCGTCGGGCCGGCCCTCGCCCACAAGATCGCGATGGTCGAGAAGGCGGTCGCCCGGATCGACGGCGAGCGCGATCCCTTCGAGATCCTGCGTCGCCTCGGTGGCCGCGAGATCGCCGCGATGGTCGGCGCGATCATCGCCGCCCGGCACCGCAAGGTGGTGGTGCTGGTCGACGGCTTCGTCACCACCGCTGCCGCCGCGATCGTCGCGGCGGTCAATCCGGCGGCGATCGACCACTGTCTGTTCGCCCACGTCTCGGCCGAGCCGGCCCACCGCGCGGTGCTCGCCGAGCTCGGCAAGAAGCCGCTGTTCGATCTCGGCATGCGCCTCGGCGAAGGCACCGGCGCGGCGCTCGCCGTCTCGCTGGTGCGCGCCGCGCTCGCCTGCCACGCCGGCATGGCGACCTTCGCCGAAGCCGGCGTCGCCGACGGCCGGGACTGAGAAGAGAAACTCGCGACCGGAAACGAAGAGAGGGACCGTCCGTGCACCGGGCGGTCCCTCTCTCGGTTTCGGTCTTCGGCCTCAGGCGGCGCGGACGGTCGCCAGGAAGCGGTCCATTTCCGTCTTCAGCTCGCCCGACTGGCGCGACAGGTCGCGCGCCGCGGTGAACACCTGTTCGGCCGCGCCCGCGGACTCCCGCGCCGCGGTGGTGATCCCGACGATGTTCTGCGACACCTCCTGGGTTCCGGCCGAGGCCTGGGCGACATTGCGGGCGATCTCGGCGGTCGCCGCGCCCTGCTGGGCGACGGCGGAGGCGATCGCCGTGGCGATCCGGTTCAACTGCTCGATCACCCGGGTGATGTCGACGATCGCCGTCGCCGACGACTGGGTCGAACCCTGGATCTCGCCGATCTGCGTGGAGATCTGCGAGGTCGCCTTGGAGGTCTGATCGGCGAGCTGCTTCACTTCCGCCGCGACCACCGCGAAGCCCTTGCCGGCTTCCCCGGCCCGCGCCGCCTCGATGGTGGCGTTGAGGGCGAGCAGGTTGGTCTGCGAGGCGATGGAGTCGATCAGGTCGACCACCTGGCCGATCCGGTTGGCGTTGTCGGAGAGTTCGCGCACCCGGGCGGCGGTCGATCCCGCGTCGCGAGCGGCCTGATCGGCGACCCGCGTGCTCTCGTCGGCCTGACGGCGGATCTCGGCGATCGACGCGGCGAGTTCCTCGGCGCCGGAAGCGACCGTGCCGACGTTGGTCGACGCCTCCTCGGACGCACCGGCGACGGCGACCGCCTGGGTCGAGACCTCGTCGGCGGCGGCGGCCATCGACCGGGCGGCGGTCTGCAACTGACCAGACGCTGCCACCACGCCCTGGACGATGCCGCCGACCGCCGACTCGAAGGCGTCCGCCATACGGTTCATCTCGGCCCGCCGGTTGCGTTCGGCGTCCCGTTCGACCGCCGCCTGCTCGGCCCTGAGCTTCTCGCCGGCGGCCAGTTCGTCCTTGAATCGGCCGAGGGTTCCCGCCATCACGCCGACCTCGTCCGACCGACCGAGACCGGGAATGGCCGTTGCGAGATCGCCGCCCGACAGGCGTCGCATCGCCTCGGTGATCGCCACGATCGGCTTCGAGATGCCCCGTCCGATCATCTGGGCGAGACCGATGCCGATCACCAGGCCGCCGATCGCAAGTCCCCAGAGGATGGTGTGGATCCGGTCGAGGCGCTGTTCGGTGGCGTTCTGGAGGCCGTCGGCATCGCTCTGGGCGTCGGTGATGATCTTCTGGATGGCCTTCGCCGCCTCGCCGACCAGACTGCCCATCATCGGCGCGTTGTCGTCGAGGAGTTGGGCAGTGTCGAGATAGCGTCCGAACAGGGTGGCGTAGTCGGCGTAGTTGCGGCGAAGCTCCTCGATGTCCCGGCGCATCGCCTCCGGTGCCCGGCCGGCGATCTCGGAGAGCCCCTTGGCATAGGTCTGCAGACGCTCGCGGAACTTGTTCCGGAGCGCGAGGTCGCCGCTGTCGATGCTCGTGTTGGCGGTCAGCCGCAGCGCGACGAAGTCGCGGTTCGCCTTCTCCAGGAGACGGCGGACGGTCTCGGCGGCGTTCAACTCGTCGCGCACCGCCAGACCGTCGAGGCTCTGGGTGATCTTCGCCCCGAGCGGGCCGATGTCGTCCTTCTTCAGGCGCGCCAGCTCGTGCTTGTTGGTGAGCGTCACGTCCTTGAAGGCCTGCTCGTACGCATCGAAGTTCTTCTTGAAGTCCGCGAGGTAGGCGAGTTGCTGTGGATCGGTGATCGCCGCCTTCAGCTTGCTCTGGCGCTCGACGACGGTCTGGGCGTTCTTGCGCGTCGTCGCTTCGGAGTTCTCCTGCTGCATGTAGACGAACTCGCGGATCGAGCGCCTGTATTCCAGAAACTCGCTGTTGAGGCCGGCGATCGAGACGATGTTCTTGGTGGTGGACTCGAGTTCGTCGAACGAAGCGCGCGCATCCTTGAACGACTGGATCGACACACCCGACACGATCACCAGAAGGGCGAGCGTCGACGTGAACCCGGCGATGATCTTGCCCGTGATCTTCAGGCGGAACCGGGAACCGGAGGATATCGGTCTGTCGAAATGTGTCATGGAAAGGCTCCCCGAAGTATCTTGTAGGCCGAGGCCCCGTCGCGGCGGGCTCGCGTCGAACGTGGGCGCCAAGGGCGGCGCTCGAACGTGACGTCGCGGCACATTCGCCCCGAATGGTTAACGAGCGATTTCGCGGGGCTGGAGCGGATTCCTCTGCGGCAATCGGTCGTCGCTCGCCGCCGGGGGCGAAAGGTTCGACTCGATCCGAGCCCTCGCCGAGACGCGAAGAGGCCGCCCGGGGTGATCGCCGGGCGGCCTCTTCGTCTCGTTCCCGCGAGAGGAGCGGGCGCTCGTGTCTCAGGCGGCGCGGACCGTCGTCAGGAAGTGGTTCATCTCCGACTTCAGGCGGTCCGACTGCCGGGCCAGTTCCAGGGCCGACGACAACACCTGTTCGGCCGCGGCGGAAGAATCACGGGCGGCGTGAGTGATGCCGCCGATGTTGTGCGACACCTCGTGGGTACCGGCCGACGCCTGGGCGACGTTGCGGGCGATCTCGGCGGTGGCCGCGCCCTGCTGGGCGACCGCGCCGGCGATCGACGCGGCGATCTGGTTCAGGTGTTCGATCACGTCGGTGATCCCGACGATCGCGGTCGCCGACGATTGGGTCGAACCCTGGATCTCGCCGATCTGGCTGGAGATCTGCGAGGTCGCCTTCGAGGTCTGGTCGGCGAGCTGCTTCACTTCCGCCGCGACCACCGCGAAGCCCTTGCCGGCCTCGCCGGCCCGCGCCGCCTCGATGGTGGCGTTGAGGGCGAGCAGGTTGGTCTGAGAGGCGATGTTGTCGATCAGGTCGACCACCTGGCCGATCCGATTGGCGCTCTCGGAGAGCTCGCGCACCCGCTGGGCGGTGGCCTCGGCGTCGCGGGCCGCCTTGCCGGCGACCTTGGTGCTCTCGTCGGCTTGCCGGCGGATCTCGCCGATCGACGACGACAGTTCCTCGGCCGCGGAGGCGACCGTCTCGACGTTGGCCGAAGCCTCTTCCGAAGCGCTGGCGACCGCCACCGACTGGGCCGAGACCTCTTCGGCCGCCGCCGTCATCGACTGCGCCGCGCCCTGCAACTGGCTCGCCGCGCTGACCACGCTCTCGACCACGCCGCCGACCGCCGCTTCGAAGGCGTCGGCCATGCGGTTCATCTCCGCCTTGCGGTTGGCCGCCGCGTCGCGCTCGGCCCGCTCGCGCTCGCCGCGCATCCGGTCGGCTTCGGTCAGTTCCTCCTTGAAGCGGCCGAGGGTCTCCGCCATCACGCCGACTTCGTCGGACCGGCCGAGACCGGGGATCGCCACCTGGAGATCGCCGCTCGACAGACGCCGCATCGCTTCGGTCACGGCGATGATCGGCCGCGACAGGCCGCGTCCGATCACGATCGCCAGCACCACGCCGATCGCCATGCCGCCGATCGCCAACGCCCAGAGCAGCCGCGACACGGTGGAGAACAGGGAGACGGTCTCGCTCTGAATCGCCTGCTGATCCTTGATGGCATCGGCCTTGAACCCGTCGACCGCCTCGCCGACCGCGGTGACGCGCTCGCGCATGCTCGTCGCCAACGCGTCGACCTCGCCGTCGAGGTCCTGGATCCGCTTGAACGAGGTGCGGTAGTCGGCGAGTTGAGAGCGGAGCTTGTCGAGCGCGCGGCGCGCGTCGCCGGTCGCTTCGCCGACGACCCGATCGAAGGTCTCGCGGGCCGCGTCGAGAGATGTCATCGTCTTCGCGACGCTGTCGGCCGTGAGATGCGACAGGGCCTGGACCGCGAGGATGCGACCGGTCAGCACCTGACGCAGCACCTCGCCGACCCCCTCGCGCAGGTGAGCGTCTTCGGCGCCCTTGCCGGCGATGACCGCTTCGAGGCCCTTGCGCAGTTCGAGGCCGATCGGCTCGAGCACGGTCGTCCGCTGGCGGATCTGTTCGTTCTTCAGAGCGATCGTCTTGGAGAGTTGATCGTCGTAGGCGGTGAACGCGGTCTTCAGACGTTCGAGGAACTGACGGCGTTCGGGATCGTCGACCTTCCGGTGGGCCGCGTCGATCCCCGTGCGCAGCGCATCGGCGCGCGACTTGATCCCCTTTTCGCTGCCTTCCATCGACGCGTAGACGAACTCACGGGCGTGACGACGATACTCGAGGAAGTTTTCGTTGATGTCGTTGGCGATCGCCACTTGCGCGTTCTGTTGGGACACGAGCGCGAAGGTGCTCTCGGTACGCGAGAAGGAAGCGAGTGAAATACCCGACACGACGGCGAGAATCGCCAGTGCAGAAGCGAAGCCCAGACCGATCTTTCCGGCAATCTTGAGTCCACGGCGCGGAGTGATCGTTCCACTGTTCTGGTATTGGACCATCGAAGAACTCCGGTTGCAGAGCACCGACGGGTGCTTTGTCGTTTCGGGGTGTCGACGGAGGTCAGTAGAGGAGGGCCGACCGCCGAAGAACACGCGTCAATCGAACGCTGAAATCGAAGCTCACATGTGATGGTTAACGAGTGGTTACAGGCAGCGGATGCCGAGAATTCCGAAACGTTTATGTGCGAAAATCGTATAGCGGTGTGACGACACTGCATGAGCATGCGTCTCGTCTGGAAAATATTGAAACAGAATTGTAACGTCTTTCACCACCACAAGTGGAAGAAAGAGTGGTGCGAACTCTGGACAAACGATATCTGTGGTGGTATCGGCGGCTCAGCCCTGTCCGGCCTGGCGGCGGATCGCGTCGAGGATTCCCGCCGCTCCGGCGGCGCCGATCGCCTGGGTGCCGCGGGCCCGCGGCCGGTCGTCGATCTTCGGCAGGATCTCGAGCACGCGCGACTGGGGGAAGGTGACGATGATCTCCGTCCCCTCGCGCAACTTCGACTTCAGATCGAAGGTGCCGCCGTGCATCTTGATCAGCGCCTGGACGATGTTGAGCCCGAGACCGGTGCCCTGTTCCGCCGACTTGATCGCGATCGATCCCTGGCCGAACCGGGAGAGGACGATCGGAATCTCGTCCTCCGGGATGCCGGGGCCGGTGTCGCGGATCCCGACATATTGGCCGCCGCCCGCAGTCCAGCCGACCTTGACCGCGATCGAACCGCCGGACGGGGTGAACTTGACCGCGTTCGACAGGATGTTGAGGACGATCTGGCGGATCGCGCGTTCGTCCGCCCAGATCTTCGGCAGTCCGTCCTCGTAGGTCTCGACGATGCTCTGACCCTTGTTGCGGGCCCTGAGGCCCATCATGTGGACGCAGTCCTCGACGATGTAGGGCAGGGTCGTCGCTTCTTCGTTGAGCGTGTAGCGTCCCGCCTCGATCCGGCTGATGTCGAGGATCTCGTTGATCAACTCGAGCAGATGCCGGCCACTGTCGTGGATGTCGCCGACGTAACCCTTGTAGTAGGCGTTGTCGAGCGGCCCCATCAGCTCCTGCTGCATCACTTCGGAGAAGCCGAGGATGGCGTTGAGCGGGGTTCTGAGTTCGTGGCTCATCGTCGCGAGGAACCGGCTCTTGGCGAAGTTCGCCTCTTCCGCCTTGCGACGGCTCTCGTCGGAGATCGCCTTGGCCTGTTCGAGTTCGCCGATCAGCGTGTCCTTTTCGGCGCGGGCCTCGATCTCCGAGAGCGCCGCCTGATGCAGGCGCCGACCGATCACCACGAAGAAGGCCTGGATGGTCAGCACCATGCCGGCCAGCACGATCTGGTGGGAGACGGTCGGGAAGATCGTCGTCTCCGGCCGCAGGACGAAACCGAAGGCGCTGGCCAGGGTGATCGGCAGGGTCGCCGCATAGAGGGCGCCGGCGATGTTGGCGGCGATCACCGCCGAGATCGCGCCG
The DNA here is from genome assembly GCA_937919435.1 of uncultured Alphaproteobacteria bacterium. Taxonomy (GTDB): domain Bacteria; phylum Pseudomonadota; class Alphaproteobacteria; order Rhizobiales; family Ancalomicrobiaceae; genus Siculibacillus. The sequence continues at coordinate 16,882 of CALFRR010000155.1, forward strand.
ACCACCAGCACCACCGCGAACTGGTAGACGTCGGCGACCACGCCGCCACCGTCGACCGGGAGCAGGAAGAACAGGGCCCAGGCGGCCGCGTGGCCGCCGTCGACGGCCGTCAGCCGCCGCCGCCAACCGGCGATCGGGGCCTCCTGCCCGTCGAGCCGCGTATAGGCGCGGTCGAACCACAGGCCGGTGAGGAGAACCGCCAGCGCGATCGCCCCCCAGGCCGCGACCAGCGCCCGATCGATCCAGAAGATGCCGATCACCGCGTTGCAGCCGATCAGGCCGACCAGCCAGGGCGCGACCGCCAGACGGGTGCGGGCGTGCTCGATCATCAACTCGCGGTCGAAGGCCGGTTTCACGTCGCTGCCCGAATCCAGTCGTTCGCGCAGGTCACGGACCGTGCGCGTCGTCTGGCGACGGCGTTCGGCGCGTTCGGCGTTCTTCGCCGTCCGGGCCGAACCGCTTCTGGCGACCTCGTCCGCCGGCAAGGGACGTCCTTTCGGAGGGGCTCCGGGTGGTCTCGTTGCGGGATCGACTGATAGGATCGACGCTAGGAGGGAATGCTTAAGGAAATCCTCCGCGCCCCCGTCGGATTCGATCGATGCCGTTCGTTCGCCGCGCCTTTCCACGCTCCGTCCACCGCGGCCTCCGGGTCGTGCTGGTGGGAATCGGGCTCGCCGTCGTCGCCCGGTTCTGGCCGGACGGGCCGTCGCCGCGGCGCGATCACGACGCGGTCGAGGCACCGGCCGTCGGTCGGCTCTCCGGCCGCCCGCGGGTGATCGACGGCGACGGTCTGGAGATCGACGGGATCCGCCTGCGCCTCGCCGGCATCGATGCGCCCGAGCGCGCTCAGACCTGCCGCCTCGGCGGGCGGGAGACGACCTGCGGCGAGACCGCCCGCGACCGGCTCGCCGATCTCGTCGCCGGCCGGGTCGTCGTCTGCGACTGGGGACGGCTCGACAAGTGGCGCCGGCCGCTCGCCCGCTGCCGGGTCGGCGATCTCGACCTCGCCGCGGCGATGGTCCGCGACGGCTGGGCGGTCGCCTACGGCGGCCACGAGGCCGAGGAGGCGGACGCGCGGGTCGCCCGCCGCGGCTTGTGGGCGGGCAGTTTCGCCTGGCCGGAGGACTGGCGGCGCGATCATCCGCGCGGTCGTGCGGAACGGTCGTCGTGGTCGTGGCCGTGGTCGGAGGACGATCGATGAGCATGACCGCAGCCGAGAGCCTCGACCGTCTCCTCGCCGAGATCGGCGGTTGCCGGATCTGCCGTGACACTCCCGTCGGCCCGGCGCTGCCGCACGAGCCGCGGCCGGTGCTGGTACCTTCGCCGACCGCCCGGATCCTGGTCGCCGGTCAGGCGCCGGGTACCCGGGTCCATGCCTCCGGCCGGCCCTTCACCGATCCGTCCGGCGATCGCCTGCGCCGCTGGATGGGCGTGACCTCGGAGGTCTTCTACGACGCGGCGCGGATCGCCGTCGTGCCGATGGGCTTCTGCTTTCCGGGCCAGGACGCCCACGGCGGCGACCTGCCGGCACGGCGCGAATGCGCTCCCGCCTGGCGGGCTCGGCTGATCGCCGCGATGCCGCGGATCGATCTCGTCCTGGCGCTCGGCCGCCCCGCCCAGCTCTGGCACCTCGGCGCCGACGCGGCCCCCTCGCTCGGCGAGACGGTCGCCGACTGGCGTCGCATCCTCGACCGACCGGTGCGCCCTCGGGTGATCCCGTTGCCGCATCCCTCCTGGCGCAACTCCGGTTGGTTGAAACGTCATCCCTGGTTCGAGGCCGAGGTCGTGCCGCGGCTCGCGCGGCTCGTAGCCGAACGACTCTGACGTTCCTCCTTTGTTGCGGAAATTGGTATGAGATTTTTATTCGAGGCCGTCCATTGACGGAAATTGGAAAATTCGTCACGGATAAGCCGTGGCGATGGAATTGTTTGGCCCTCGCCCTGATGCCGGAGTGGCCGTCGTGATCGATCGCATCGACCGTAAGATCCTGCAGATTCTGCAAGAGGATTGCACCGTGCCGGTCGCCGAGATCGGCCGCCGCGTCGGTCTGTCGACGACGCCGTGCTGGCGGCGCATCCAGAAGCTCGAGGAGGACGGCGTGATCGTCGGCCGGGTCGCGGTCCTCGATCCGCGTCGGGTCAACGCCAAGGTCACCGCCTTCGTCGCGATCACCACCAACACCCATTCCGACGAATGGTTGCGGCGCTTCGCCGAGGTGGTCTCGCAGATGCCCGAAGTGGTGGAATTCTACCGGATGGCCGGGCAGGTCGACTACTTCCTGCGGGTGGTCGTGCCGGACATCGAGGCCTACGATTCCTTCTACAAGCGGCTGATCGCCAAGATCGACATCGCCGACGTCTCGACCTCCTTCGCCATGGAGCAGATCAAGTACACGACCGCCGTGCCGCTCCAGTACGTCGTCGTGGAGAAGCCGCAGCCGGAGAAGTCGAGCGGTTGAGATCGCCCCCGGCCGCCGGTGCCGCGTCGTCAGCGACGATCGGAATCGGCTCGGCCGGCGGTTCGGAGGTTCCGTCTCCGGGGGGATCCGGGTAGGGTGCGCGCCGCACCGTCTCCGTCCCGAGGGTCGTCATGTTCGCAGCTCCAGCGCCCGCCGATCGGCCGGTGCGGTCCGGACCCGGGTTCCTCGCCCGTTTTGCCGTCGTCCTCCTGGTCGCGGCGCTCGCCGCCTGCGCCGGCCGCTCGACCGAAGCGCTGCTGCCGACCACGCTGCCCACCGATGGCGGGGCGAAGGTCGACCTGCTCGTCGCCACGTCGCGCGCCGCCACCGATCGGCCCGGTGTGCCCTACGGAGGCGAGCGCGGCGACGGCCTGTCGCTCGATCGCTTCGTCGTGTCGATCCCGCCGGATGCCGCCCGACAGGTCGGCGAGATCCAGTGGCCGTCGTCCGAACCGGCGGATCCGGCGACCAGCTTCGCCGTCGTCTCCCGCACCCGGCTCGGCGTTCCCGAGGCGAAGGCCTGGCTCCATTCCGGTCCGCGCCGGCGAGTGCTGGTGTTCGTGCACGGGTTCAACACCCGCTACGACGAGGCGGTGTTCCGCTTCGCCCAACTGGTCCACGACAGCGGCACCGATTTCGCCCCGGTCCTGTTCAGTTGGCCGTCGCGCGGCTCGGTCTGGGCCTATGCCTACGATCGGGAGAGCGCCAACTGGTCGCGCGACGCGCTGGAGGAGGTGCTGGCCGCCGCCGCCGCCGATCCGAACGTCGGCGAGGTCACCGTGCTCGCCCATTCGATGGGCGGCTGGTTGGCGGTCGAGGCGCTGCGCCAGATGGCGATCCGTGACCGCGGGGTGCCGAAGAAGATCGGCAATCTGATCCTCGCCTCGCCCGATCTCGACGTCGACATCTTCCGCCGGCAGCTCGCCGCGATCGGCAAGACCCCGCGGGTGACGCTGTTCACATCGCGCGACGACAAGGCCCTGGACCTGTCGAAACGGCTCGCCGGCGGCGTCGACCGGCTCGGTGCCATCGATCCGGCGACCGAACCCTACCGTTCGGTCCTGGAGAAGTCCGGCGTCACCGTCCTCGATCTGACCGCGCTGCGGACCGGCGACGGTCTGAACCACGGCAAGTTCGCCCAGAGCCCGGAAGTGGTGAAGCTGCTCGGCGCCCGGCTGATCGCCGGCCAACCGGTCGGCGGTGGCGGCGTCGGCATCGGCGACCGGCTCGGCGCGGTGGCGCTCGGTGCGGCCGATACGATCGGTTCGGCCGCCGGGATCGTCGTCACCGCACCGATCGCGGTCTTCGACGGCAACGCCCGCCACGGCCTGCGCGAACGTACCGGCCGGTTCGGCGACGCGGCACTCGGCACCGTCGATCCGCTGGTGGAGTGACTCACCCTTTGAAGCCCGGCAGGTCCTGGGCTTCGCCGAGCCGGGCGAGCTTCGTCGCGAGATCGCCGGCCAGCCCGAGGTCCGTGTCGAGCAGCCGTCGGCTCATGAACGAGCGGAAATAGTCGCCCCAGATGAATTCCTGGAACGGCGTGTCGTCGTCCTCGAAGGCCCGTCCGCGAACCCGGCGGGCCAGCGAACGCCAGGGATTGTCGGTCAGATCCTTGACGTGGGCGGGGATCGCGGCGAACGGCCGGGTGTTGCCGTCGGCGTCGATCGGCCAGCACCGGCCCGACGCCTTCATCCGGCGCCAGAACTCGGGGAAGGGGAGGTCCGACCAGTCGTCGAGCCGCTCGCCGAGCACCGCGCCCTCGAGGTCGAGCTTCCACAGCGCCCGAGCCAAGTGGTGATGGTCGACCATGAACACCCGCCGGCCCGGACCGAGCACGTGTGGAATCGGCTTGTCCGCGAGGTAGTCGCGACGCGCCCCGGCGTCGAGGGCGGCGAGTTTCTTCGCCCGGTCCGCCACCTCCTGGAGGCCGAGGGTCAGCTGGGTCGGCCTGAGAT
>CALFRR010000156.1 GCA_937919435.1 uncultured Alphaproteobacteria bacterium
ACCACCTTCGGCGGCGGGGGCGCCACCGTGGCGGCGGGAGCGGCGAGCGCCGCGGCCGCGGGGCCGCCGATCACCATCGGGCGGCCGTCGGACGGCGGCAGCGCGGCTTCGATGCCCGTCCGCCCGTCCGGGGCGGCCGGCGGCATCGACCGGGCACCGCCGTCGTTGCGGAACAGGGCGAAGCTCTGCGGGTTTCCGACCGCACCGGCCGGCCGCGGTCCGGCGGCCGGCGGAACAGGGATCGCGGGGACCATCGGGGCGGCACCGATCCGCGGAATCGCCGGGATCTTGACGTCCGAGCCGGGGTCCGGGGTCAGCGCCAGCATGCGGCCGGCATCGTCGGGCGCGTCCTGCGGACCGCCGACCCAGACGCGGACCGGCGGGCCGATGTCGAAACGCGGGCTGAGCCACGAGGTGCGCTTCGGTTTCGCCGCGTCCGATCCGGGCGTGATCACCCGGCCGGCGTCGCGGGCGTCGCGCGGACCGGTCGGCTCGGCGCCGAGGTCCTCGACGTCGGGCGGCGTCTCGCCGCGCTTCTTGCCGCAGATCTCCTGGCGGACGTCGCGCACCGGGTTGGCCGACTCCGGCCCGTGGGTCATCGTCTCGATGGTCTCGGGCACCGAGAAGCGGGCGAACAGGCCGCCGCCGCCGTTCTCGAAGCCCCGGGTGAACAGCTCGGCGGCGAGTTCGGCGCGCTGGCGGGCCGAACGCGAGCCGAGCACCACGGCGACCAGCCGGCGGTTGCCGCGGGTCGCGGTGGCGACGACGTTGAAGCCGGAGGCGCAGATGAATCCGGTCTTCATCCCGTCCGAGCCGGGATAGTGGTCGATCAGGTGGTTGTGGTTGCGGACGGTCTCGTTGCCGATCTGGATGCCCGGCAGCCGCCACAGCTCGTCGGCTTCGGGGAACTCGAACAGCAGGGCGCGGGCGAGGATGCCGAGATCGCGGGCGGTGGTGGTCTGCGCCGGATCGGGCAGGCCGTTCGGGTTGTTCCAATGGGTGCGGCGCATGCCGAGCCGGCGGGCGGCGGCGTTCATCTCGTCGACGAAGGCCTCCTTCGAGCCGGAGACGGTCTCACCGAGCGCCCAGGCGACGTCGTTGGCCGACTTCACCATGATGATCTTCAGCGCATTGTCGACGGTGACCGACTGGCCGGGGGCGAAGCCCATCTTGCTCGGCGGCTCGCGCGAGGCGCGCTTCGACATCACCACCGGGGTCGACAGAGTGATCCGGCCGGCGCGCAGCGCCTGGAGGGTCACCCAGGTGGTCATCAGCTTGGTGATCGAGGCGGGATACCAGAGCTGATCGGGATCGTGCTTGGAGACGACCTCGCCGGAGCGGGCGTCGAACACCAGCCAGGCACCCGCGGCGGGTGCGGCGGCGGCCCGGTCGGTGCCGAGGCCGGCGGCGAGGAGAGTCGCGGCGAGGGCGAAGACGGCGAAGCGTCGGCCGCGGGGGACCGACGGAATCGAAGCGGTGGCCTCCGTCGAGGTCTGGCTTTCGGACATCACGATCCGGCGTCTCTCCGAGTGGGCGTCGTTCGGCCCGAAGCAGTCGAACCGAAGCACTCGGTCTGGATAGCTCATTCCGGCGGGGCTCGCCAGTTCGGGGCATGTCTCCCCGCACGGAGGCGAGTTCGCACGGCGGGGAGGGCTGATCCTCAACAGCGCTCGAGAATGCGACGACATCGCGGCGGGGCCTTGCCGAAGCGCGCGCGGACGGTCAGTCTTCCGTCCCGGAGACCCCGACCGCATGACCGACACCGCCCCCATCGACCCGACCCCGCCCGCCACCGACGGTGCCGAAGCCGGCCTGCCGGTGCTCGAACGGGCGCGGGGGCGGGCCGAGATCGGCTTCGTCCACCGCGACGGTGCGACGCGGCTCGACCGGCTGTTCCAGGAGGGGCAGGCGAAGATCCGGCTGCCGAAACCGCAGGGCAACGAGCCGCCGACCGCGGTGACGATCAACACCGGCGGCGGCATCGCCGGCGGCGACCGGATCGGCTGGCGGGTCGACTGGGGTGCGGGAACCCGGGCGACCGTCACCTCGCAGGCGGCGGAGCGGGTCTACCGTTCGTCGACGACCGACGGGTCGCTTCCCGGGCGGATCGAGACGCGGCTGACGGTCGGGGCCGGGGCGGTCGGCGAATGGCTGCCGCAGGAGACGATCCTGTTCGATCGGGCCGCCCTCGACCGCGGCCTCGAGGTGGAGGCGGCGGCGGACGCACGGCTCCTGCTGTGCGAGGCGATCACCCTGGGGCGCGGCGCGATGGGTGAGGCGGTGACCGCCTGCCGGCTCGCCGACCGCTGGCGGATCCGGCGGGACGGCCGGCTGATCTTCGCCGACACCTTCCGCCTCGACGGCGACCCGCGCGAGATCCTCGCCGGTCCGGCGACCGGGGCCGGGGCCCGCGCCTTCGCCACCCTGATCCTCCTCGCCCCCGACGCCGAAGCGCGGATCGACGCGGTGCGCGACGGGTTCGACGGCTACGAGGGGGCGGCCGGGGCGAGCGCCTTCGACGGGCTGATCGTCGCCCGGCTGGCCGATCGCGATCCCCGCCGCCTCAGGGATGGGCTGGTCCGGCTGCTTCTGCACATTCGGCAGGCAGAACTGCCGCGCGTCTGGTCTTGCTGACCGGGCGTCTTCCGGCGAAACTGCCCGCGAACGCAGCCCCATGGCGCGCGCGGCGGCATTTCGGACGCGCCGCGTCGCTCCCGGCCCCGAGAGACGGCGATGAACCTGACCCCGCGTGAAAAGGACAAGCTCCTGATCTCCATGGCGGCGATCGTCGCCCGGCGGAGGCTGGAGCGCGGCGTGAAGCTCAACCATCCGGAGGCGGTGGCGCTGATCACCGACTTCGTCGTCGAGGGCGCCCGCGACGGGCGGACCGTCGCCGAACTGATGGAGGCCGGCGCCCATGTGCTCGCCCGCGATCAGGTGATGGAGGGGGTGTCGGAGATGATCTACGACATCCAGGTCGAGGCGACCTTCCCGGACGGGACGAAGCTGGTCACCGTCCATCATCCGATCCGGTGAGCGACCCGCGGAAGGAGGTCACGCGATGCTCGAACTCCGTCCGAACTGCGAGTGCTGCGACCGCGACCTGCCGCCGGAGGCGGAAGCCTTCATCTGCTCGTTCGAATGCACATGGTGTCCGGACTGCACCCACACGGTGCTGAACGGCGTCTGTCCCAATTGCGGCGGCGAACTGGTCCGCCGTCCGGTGCGGCCGGTGGGAAAACTCGCGGCGAACCCGCCGTCGACGAAACGGATCTACCGCGCCGTGCCCTGCGGGCCGGTCGCGGCGGAGTGAGGAGGTCTCGCATGATCCCCGGTGAAGTGATCCCCGCGCTCGGCGAGATCGAGCTCAACGTCGGCCTCGCCGTCACCGAGATCGAGGTCGCCAACACCGGCGACCGGCCGATCCAGGTCGGCAGCCACTACCATTTCGCCGAGACCAATCCGGCGCTCGCCTTCGATCGGGCGGCGGCCCGCGGACGGCGGCTCGACATTCCCGCCGGCACCGCGGTGCGCTTCGAGCCGGGGCAGAGCCGGGCGGTGCGACTGGTGCCGTTCCGCGGCAAGCGGGAGGTGTTCGGCTTCCGCGGCGAGGTGAGCGGCGGGCTGTGACCGCCTTACGTTTCGTAGTATCGTAAGGAGCCTTCGAGAAAAGTAAGGGCGAGCCATGAACCACTTCGTTCTGACGGTGACCTCCAAGGGGCAGGTGACGCTTCCCGCGGCGTTTCGCGAGAGGCTCGGGATCGAAGCGGGCACGAAACTGACCCTGGCGCTCGACGACAACGGCGAGGCTCGGCTGCGCAAGAGCAAGTCGTTGCTCGAGCTGGCCGGATCGATGGCCGAGATCGGCCGCGACTTCGGGCGACCGGTGACGCGGGCCGACATCGACGGAGCGATCGCGGCGGCGGTGAGCGAGAAGGAAGCGCGGTCGCGCAGATGATCGGCATCGACACCAACGTCCTGCTGCGGCTGCTGATCCGCGACGACGAACCGCAATTCCGGCGGATCGTCGCCGAGATCGAAGACGGTGCCTGGGCCGAGGGGGTGATCGTCAATCCGGTCGTTCTGGTCGAGGCGGTGTGGGTTCTGACGATGAAGATGGGGCGTCCGAAGTCCGAGGCGGCGGCGTTCGTCGAAAGCCTGCTCGCCACCGAGGGTCTCACGGTGCAACACGAGTCCGCCGTGGTCCGGGCCCTGTCGAGCTGGCGATCGGCGAAGTGTGGCTTCGCCGACTGCCTGATCGCCGAACTCAACGTCGAAGCCGGCGCGCGCACCACGCGGACCTTCGACGAGGATGCACTGAAACTCCCCGGCTTCTCGCCGGTTTCCTGAAGCTCCGAGGTTTCGAGAGGGGTCCGCATGTCCCACAAGATGTCACGCGGCGCCTACGCCGACATGTTCGGTCCCACCGTCGGCGACAAGGTCCGACTCGCCGACACCGATCTGATCGTCGAAGTCGAGAAGGACTTCACGATCTACGGCGAGGAGGTGAAGTTCGGCGGCGGCAAGGTGATCCGCGACGGCATGGGGCAGGCCCAGACCACCCGGGCGGCCGGCGCGGTCGACACGGTGATCACCAACGCGCTGATCGTCGACGCCAGGCTCGGCATCGTGAAGGCCGACGTCGGACTGAAGGACGGCCGCATCGTCGGCATCGGCAAGGCCGGCAACCCCGACGTCCAGCCGGGAGTCGACATCGTCGTCGGTCCGGGCACCGAGGCGATCGCCGGCGAAGGCAAGATCCTCACCGCCGGTGGCATCGACACCCACATCCACTTCATCGCCCCGCAGCAGATCGACGAGGCGCTGATGTCCGGCGTCACGACCATGCTCGGCGGCGGCACCGGACCGGCGACCGGCACCGCGGCGACCACCTGCACCCCCGGCGCGTGGCACCTCGCCCGGATGCTGCAGGCCTCGGAAGGCTTCCCGATGAACCTCGCCTATACCGGCAAGGGCAACGCCTCGCTGCCGGAGGCGCTGGTCGAGCAGGTGGTGGCGGGGGCCTGCGGGCTGAAGCTGCACGAGGACTGGGGCACGACGCCGGCGGCGATCCGCAACTGTCTCTCGGTCGCCGACCTCTACGACGTCCAGGTCGCGATCCACACCGACACGCTGAACGAATCGGGCTTCGTCGAGGACACGATCGCCGCCTTCGAGGGGCGCACCATCCACGCCTATCACACCGAGGGCGCCGGCGGCGGCCATGCGCCGGACATCATCCGGGTCTGCGGGCTGCCCAACGTCATCCCGTCGTCGACCAATCCGACCCGGCCCTACACCCGCAACACCCTCGACGAACACCTCGACATGCTGATGGTCTGCCATCACCTCGACGGGTCGATCCCCGAGGACGTCGCCTTCGCCGAGAGCCGGATCCGGCGCGAGACGATCGCGGCGGAAGACATCCTGCACGATCTCGGCGCCTTTTCGATCATCTCCTCGGACAGCCAGGCGATGGGGCGGGTCGGCGAGGTGATCATCCGCACCTTCCAGACCGCCCACAAGATGAAGGTCCAGCGCGGCCGGCTGCCGGGCGAGGCGGGCGACAACGACAATCTCCGAGTCCGCCGTTACATCGCCAAGGTGACGATCAACCCGGCGATCGCCCACGGGCTCTCGAAGCACGTCGGCTCGGTCGAAGTCGGCAAGTTCGCCGATCTGGTGCTGTGGTCGCCGGCCTTCTTCGGGGTGAAGCCGGATCTCGTCCTGAAGCTCGGCACCATCGCCGCCGCCCAGATGGGCGATCCCAACGCCTCGATCCCGACCCCGCAGCCGGTCCACTACCGGCCGATGTTCGGCGGGTTCGGGCGTGCGATGACCGCGTCGTCGATCACTTTCGTGTCGAAGGCGGCGATCGAGGCGGGGATCGCCGAGAAGCTGGCACTCACGCGGGTGGTGTTGCCGGTCGAGGACTGCCGCACGATCGGCAAGACGGACATGGTGCTGAACGACGCGATGCCGGTGATCGAGGTCGATCCGGAGACCTACGAGGTGCGCGCCGACGGCGAACTGCTGACCTGCGAACCGGCCGAGGTGCTGCCGATGGCGCAGCGGTATTTCCTGTTCTGATCGGCCGAAGGCGCTCCGGGCCGGCTCACGCCCGGATGCGCGCCAAAAACTCCTCGGCGTCGCCGCCCAGGCGACGGGCGATGCCGGTCAGCCGGTCGGAGGCGCCGATCATCGTCGCGGTGGCGCCGGTGGTGCCGCGGGTGCTCTCGTCGACCGCGCCGATGTCGCCGACCACGCCGCGGGTGTCGTGGCTCGCCGCGTCGATCGAGCGGGAGATCTCGCGGGTCGCCGAGCCCTGTTCCTCGACCGCGGTCATGATCGCCCGGGTGATGCCGGTGATCTCGGCGACGGTCCGGCCGATCGCGTCGATCGCGTCGACCGCCGAACCTGTGATCGCCTGGACGTTGCCGATCTGCTCGCGGATCTGATCGGTCGCCCCGGCGGTCTGCTGGGCGAGTTCCTTGACCTCGGCGGCGACCACGGCGAAGCCGCGGCCGGATTCGCCGGCCCGGGCCGCTTCGATCGTCGCATTGAGGGCGAGCAGGTTGGTCTGGGCGGCGACCGCGTTGATCAGGCCGACGATCTCGCCGATCCGCCCGGCCGACGACGACAGATCGTGGACGATGTCGTGGGTGCGGCCGGCCTGGGCGACCGCGACTTCGGAGATCTCTTCGGCGCGGTGCATCTGCTTCTCGACTTCGCCGATCGCGCCGGCGAGGAGGCCGGCGGCGTCGGCGACGGCAGCGACGTTGCCGTCGGTGCGGCCGACCGCAGCGGCGGCCCGGCCGGCTCGCTCGGCGGCGGTGTGGGCGATCTCGTCGAGGGTTCGGGCGTCGCGGGCGATCTCCTCGGCGGCGCCCCGCAGGGCGTCGACCGCGTCGGAGACGGTGGCGGCGAAGCCGTCGGCGAGCGCCTGCCGGTCGCGGCGGCGTTCCTCGCGGCGGGCCTCTTCGTCTCTCTCGGTCTCCAGGCGCATCGCCTCGCGTTGTTCGATCGCTTCGCGGAACACGTCGGTGGCCCGGGCGATCCGGCCGATCTCGTCGCGTCGTTCGGCATAGGGCACGGTGACGCCGCGCACACCGGTGGCGAGGGACTGGGTGATCTCGGCGAGCCGGCCGATCGGACGGACCGCACGACGCAGGACGACCACGCCGAAGACCAGCGACACGACGACCACGAATCCGGCGGCGGCGAGGGTGGTGCGGGAAGTCTCGGTGATCGCCGTGGAGAGCACGGCGAGTCCCTCGCCGGTGGCGGCGGTGGCGGCGACGAGCAGTTCTCCGCGCACCTCCAGGAGTCGGTCGACCTGCTTCTGGAGGGCGTCGGCGCGCTCGTCGAACTCCGGCATCATCGCATTGCCGGCGGAGGTTCCCTGCCGGGCATAGGCTTCGGCCATCTTCCGGCCGATCGTCCAGTAGGGATCGAAGGAGACGAGCGCCTGGTCGAGCGTCGTGACGAGATCGGTTCGGCCGATCGCTCCGGCGAGCCGGCGGGCGGTGGCGAGGTCGGTGCGGAAGGCGGTCGCGAATTTCGCGGCCTCCTCCAGACCGTCGTCGAGGCCGTCTTCGCCGCGGGTCGCAGCGTAGTCGGTGATGAACTGCTGGACCTGGATGACGTCGACCTGGACGTCCTTCAGAGCGCCACCGAGCGGGACGATCTCGTCGACCAGGCGGCTGTTCGTCGCTTTCGTCTCGGCGATTCGTCGGTCGTTGTCCGCCGAAGTCCATACGATGTGAGTCATCGCCAGGACGTTACTCAGCGTCAACAATGCGATGAAGGCAATGGTGGTGCCGCGCAGGGTCACGAACATCGATTCGTCCTCACCGATACTTCGATATACGAGGACAACCGAAAGTCGTTTAGGAATGGTTGACGATAACGGCGACCGATCGAGTGATCGGGCGAGAGTTGCAGGTCGGGCTTGCCCCGCCGGCCGATCGGGGCGAATGTCGGAGGGCGCCCTCGACCGTGCTCCCCTCTCCGGAAGCGCGGCGGTGTTCGGCGCCATCTTTCGAGGTCTTCCGATGATCCGCGCCACCACCGTTCTTCCCGCAGGCTCCTATTCCGCCCAGCTCGTCCGAGACCGGGTGGTGCTCGACTACGACGACCGCCGCCGTCGGCGCGGCGTGCTGATCGCGGACGCGGGGATCGAGTTCCTGGTCGATCTCGCCGAAACCCCGGCGCTCGTCGACGGCGACGCCTTCGAACTCGAAGACGGCCGGCTGGTGGCGGTCGCGGCGGCGAGCGAGCGGCTGGTCGAGTTCCGGGTCGCCGATCCGGAGGCGCGGGCGCGGCTCGCCTGGCATCTCGGCAATCGCCACACCCCGACCCAGATCCTCGCCGAGGCCCTTAGGATCCGCGACGACCACGTCCTGGTCGAGATGGTGAAGAAGCGCGGCGACGCCGAGATCGTCTTCGTCGACGCGCCGTTCGAGCCGGAAGGCGGGGCCTACGGCCACGGCGCCACCCACGGGCACGACCATGGCCCGGCGGCCGGCGCCGACGATCCGGCGGTCCGGGCGGCGATGGAGCGGCGCGCCAGGCGGCGGGCCGAACGGGCGGCGACCGCCCACGTCCACGGACCCGACTGCGGCTGTGGGCACGACCACGAGCACGGCCACGATCACGATCATGGGCACGACCACGATCACGGACATTCCCATGCCCACGATCATGCGCACGACCACGACCACGATCATGTCCACGGCCCGGACTGCGGCTGCGGCCACGATCACGGGCCCGATCACGACCACGACCATGACCACGGGCACGCTCATGCCCACGATCACGACCACACGCCTGCGCACCGGCATGGTCAGAAGTGAGCCGACGCCCGATGCGGCGTTCGGGATCGACGATCTCACGACGCTGATGGTCTGGCTGTCGCCGGCCTTTCCGGTCGGCGGCTTCTCCTACAGCCACGGGCTCGAATGGGCGATCGAGGCGGGGGCGGTGACCACCGCCGCCGAACTCGAACGCTGGCTCGCCGACGTGCTGGTCCATGGTGCCGGGCGGGCCGACGGGTTGGTGCTCGCCGCCGCTCATCGCGCCGCGGCCCGTGCCGACCTCGCCGGGCTCGCCGAGGTCCTCGATCTCGCCGCCGCCTTCCAGCCGTCGAAGGAGCGTCGGCTCGAGGCGACGGCACAGGGGGCGGCCTTCGTCCGGGCGGTCGGCGACGCCTGGAGCGATCCGCGGTTCGATCGGCTGGTCGACGGTCTCGCCGGCCGGTCCGGCGGAGCCCCCGTGTGGACCCATGCGGCGGCGGTCGGGGCGGCGGCCGGGGCGCGCGGGCTGGCGCTGGCGGCGACCCTGCCGGCGTTCCTGCAGGCCTTCGCGGCCAACGTGATCTCGGCCGGGGTCCGGGCGGTGCCGCTCGGCCAGACCGACGGCCTCAGGGTGCTGAAGGCGCTCGGCCCGGTCTGTGCATCGGTGGCGGCGGAGGCCGCGTCGGGCGATCTCTCGCTTCTCGGCGGCGCGGCGGTTCTCGCCGACATCGCCTCGATGCGTCACGAAACTCAGTACACGAGGCTCTTCCGCTCATGACCAGCCCTGCCGCCCCGCGTGAGAAGTCGCCGAACGGTCCCCTCCGGGTGGGGGTCGGCGGTCCGGTCGGCTCCGGAAAGACCGCGCTGATGGATCTCCTGTGCAAGCGGCTGAGGGATCGGCACCAGCTCGCGGCGATCACCAACGACATCTACACCCGCTGGGATGCCGACTATCTGGTGCGCTCCGGGGCGCTCGAGCCGGAGCGGATCGCCGGGGTGGAGACCGGCGGCTGTCCGCACACGGCGATCCGCGAGGACGCCTCGATCAATCTCGCCGCGGTCGCCGAGATGCGGGCGAAGTTCCCCGACCTCGACCTGATCCTGATCGAATCGGGCGGCGACAATCTCGCCGCGACCTTCTCGCCGGAGCTCGCCGACCTGACGATCTACGTCATCGACGTGGCGGCGGGGGAGAAGATCCCGTCGAAGGGCGGACCGGGGATCACCCGCTCCGATCTCCTGGTGATCAACAAGACCGATCTGGCGCCACTGGTCGGGGCGAGCCTCGAGGTGATGGCGCGCGATGCGGCACGGATGCGCGGCGCCCGGCCGTTCGTCTTCACCAACATGAAGACCGGCGACGGGGTGGCGACGATCGTCGACTTCATCGAGGCCCGCGGCGGCCTCGCCGGCTGACCCCGGCGGGCGCGGGATACGTTTCGGCAACACTTCGTTTACCGGCGATCCCTACTCTGCCGGGCGCGGGGTTCGACCGTATCGCGTGCCCCCGCCCACCGCTCTCCCCCTTCGGGGGCAGAAGGAAAGTCGCCGAGATGGAAACGAATGCGCTCATCGGGGCATTGGTCGGTATGCGGGCGGCCCAGACCGGCCAGCAGATCGGCGTGGCGGTGATGCGTCAGGCCCTGGCCTCCGATCACGCGGTGGCGGACATGGTCGCGGGAAGTGCGGCGAGCGGATCGTCCAGGGCGCCGACGGCGCCGGGCGTCGGCGGCAACCTCGACATCACGGTCTGAGCGGCGCCGGCCGCTCGCGATTCCTCGTCGCTTCGTCGATCAGTGCGCGGGCCCGGGGGCCGTCCCAGGCGGCCGGACCGGCCATCGTTCCGAGCCCACAGCCTTCGGCGTCGATCAGCAGCGAGGTCGGCAGTCCCTGCGCCAACCCCTCCCGTTGCAGCGTGCGGAACACGCCGAGACTCGGGTCGGCGTGGAAGGCGAGTGCGCTCACCCCGATCTCGGCGAGGAAGGCACGGGCATGATCCGCCGATCGGGTGTCGAGATCGATCGCCACCACCTCGAAGTCCGCGCCGCCGCGTGACGCCTGCAGTCGGTCGAGGGCCGGCATCTCGGCGCGGCAGGGGGCGCACCAGGTCGCCCAGAGATTGACCAGCACGGTCCGCCCGCGCCAGTCGGCGAGGCGGCGCGGGCCGCCGTCCGGGCCGGTGAAGGCGAGGGCGGAGAGGTCGTGCGGGCGCTCCGCGGGGACGAAGGCGGCGACGTCGCCGATCGCCGAGGGCTTCAGCCGAGCGGCGTCGACGGCGGCAGCGCGACATTTTCCCTCCACGCTCGCGTTGCCATCGAACCCGCCGATCCCGTATACCGCGGCGAGGCCGATCGCAGCACCGGCCACGACAGCGAGAACGGCGATCCGCCGGGTCGAGCGCCGGGGCTCAGCGCCGGGTTCGGCGGGGGGGAGATCTTCGGTTTCGCTCACTGCCGTGGCTCCGGGTGGTCCCGTCGGGGGATCGGCGCGCCATTGTCGTCGAGGAACGAGAGCCATGTCCAATCGCATGTGGGGAGGCCGCTTCGCCACCGGTCCCGCCGCCATCATGGAAGAGATCAACGCCTCGATCGGCTTCGATCGCAAACTGTGGGCGCAGGACATCGCCGGATCGAAGGCGCATGCGACGATGCTCGGCGAGCGCGGGATCATCTCGGCCGAGGACGTCGCCGCGATCCACCGCGGGCTCGACGAGATCGCCGCGGAGATCGAGGCGGGGACCTTCGCCTTCGAGCGCGGTCTCGAAGACATCCACATGAACATCGAGGCGCGGCTCGCCGAGCGGATCGGTCTCGCCGCCAAGCGCCTGCACACCGCCCGGTCGCGCAACGATCAGGTGGCGCTCGACGTCAAACTCTGGGTGCGCGACACCATCGACCATCTCGACGGGCAGTTCCGCGACCTGATGCAGGTGCTCGCCGACAAGGCGCTCGGCCACGCGGCGACGGTGATGCCGGGCTTCACCCACCTCCAGTCGGCCCAGCCGGTGACCTTCGGCCATCATCTCCTCGCCCACGTCGAGATGCTGGCGCGCGATCGCGGCCGCTTCCGCGACTGCCGCGTCCGGCTCAACGAGTGTCCGCTCGGGGCGGCGGCGCTGGCCGGTACCTCGTTCCCGATCGACCGCGAGGCGACGGCGAAGGCGCTCGGCTTCGACCGGCCGACCGCCAACTCGATGGATTCGGTCGCCGATCGCGACTACGCGCTGGAGGCGCTGGCGGCGGCGTCGATCGCCGCGGTGCATCTGTCGCGGCTCGCCGAAGAGATCGTCATCTGGACCTCGGCACAGTTCCGCTTCGTGCGGCTGTCCGATGCCTTCTCGACGGGCTCGTCGATCATGCCGCAGAAGCGCAATCCGGACGCGGCCGAGCTGGTCCGGGCGAAGACCGGGCGGATCGCCGGCTCGTTCCTGGCGCTGTCGATGGTGATGAAGGGGCTCCCGCTGACCTACCAGAAGGACATGCAGGAGGACAAGGAACAGATCTTCGACGGGCTCGAGTCGCTCTCCCTGGCGCTCGCCGCGATGACCGGGATGATCGCCGATCTCGAGCCGGATCCGGTGGTGATGCGCCGGGCGGCCGGCTCGGGCTATGCGACGGCGACCGATCTCGCCGACTGGCTGGTGCGCCGGCTCGGCCTGCCGTTCCGCGACGCCCATCACGTCACCGGTGCGATCGTCAGGATCGCGTCGGAGAAGGGCCTGCCGCTCGAACGGGTGTCGCTCGACGAGATGCGCTCGGTCCATGCCGGAATCACCGACGAGGTCTACGGCGTCCTGTCGGTGGCGAAGTCGGTGGCGAGCCGGGTGAGCCTCGGCGGCACCGCGCCGAAGAACGTCCGGGCCCAGGCCAAACGCTGGATCCAGCGTCTCGGCCGCGAGAAAACCGACAAGTGAGGCGGTCCTGCCACGGCACTTCGGCTATCATGGCCGCGGTGCCGTCGGCGCCGATCAGAGAAGCGGATCCGAAGCCGATGCCGAAGTCGAACTCCCTCCTGCGCGTGGCGGTGACGGTGGCCGCCGGGCTCCTCCTCGTCGGTCTTTCCGGCTGCGGCCGCAAGGGCGATCCGACCCTTGTCTCGGCGACGCCGGCCCAGCCGCAGGCGGTCTCGCCGGTCGGCATTCCGGTCGGCGTGATCACCCCGGATCCGGAACCGCCGAGGCGGAAGGGCAAGTTCGTTCTCGACCCGCTGCTCTGAGCGGCGGCCGCGACGACCCTCTAACCTCCGTCGCGGGTGGCGACCGCCGTACGGCGCCGTCGCGTCCCGCCCGCCCGCTCCGCCGCATTGCCGCCGTCGAGGTGGGTTCACATCGACGCGCGTTGCCCGTCGCCCCCGCCCATGGGACAGTCGGCGGACGAACGGGCGGCTCGGGACGGTGAGGGATGATCGACGAACAGGACGACGGCCGGCCGGAGAACGACCCGACGGCGCTCGCCCGGCGGATCGCGGCGGCGCTCGGCCGCGCGCGGCTGGTGCTGTTCGTCGAACGGGCGTGGCCGCGACTGGTCGCCGTCGGCTGGGTCGTCGGTGTGTTCCTGGCGACGGTCTGGCTCGGCGTGTGGAGCGGACTGCCGGAGGCCCTGCATTTCCCGCTGCTCGGCCTGTTCCTCGCGGCGATCGTCGGAGTCGTCGTCCACGGCGTCGCCGGACTCGTCGGCGAGCGGGCCTTCTGGTCGCGCGCCGCGGCGATCGCGCGGATCGAGCGGACCTCCGGACTGTCGGAACGCGAACTCACCGGCCTTCTCGATCGACCGGCGGACGCCGGCGATCCGGCGACCGGCTTCCTGTGGGCGGCGCATCGCCGACGGCTCGCCGGTCGGATCGACCGACTGGCCGCCGGCCTGCCGCGGCCCGATCTCGGCCGGCGCGACCGCTACGCTCTGCGTCCGGCGCTCGGCCTCCTGCTGTTCGTCGCCTGGTTCGCCGCCGAGGGGGACCACCTCGCCCGGCTCGGCGCGGTGTTCCACGGTGCGCCGCCGGTCGCGGGACCCGAGGACCGGCTCGACGTCTGGGTCGACCCGCCGGCCTACACCGGCCGTCCGCCGGTGGTGATCGCCGGGGCGGCGGTCGGACCGCAGGCCGGCGAAGGGACGGTGGTGGTGCCGACCGGCAGCCGGATCACCGCTCGGGTGGCGTCGGGCCGTCCGGAGGCGCCGGCCCCGATCCCCGCGGTGCGGCTGGTCGGCCGCGACGGGCGGGTGGTCGAGGCCGCCGCGGTGGCGGACGAACCACCGGAGGCGGCCCCGACCCGCGAACGGAGTCTCGTCGTCGACATCGACGGCGACCTGACGATCGCCGTCGGCGGTGCCGAGCGGTTGCGGCGGGCGATCTCGGTCGTTCCGGACCGTCCTCCGACGATCCGGCCGGTGGCGGCGCCGGAAGCCTCGGCCGCCGGGGCGCTCGGCCTGTCCTACGAAGTCACCGACGACTGGGGCGTGGTCCGCGCCGAGGCGCGGACCGATCTGCCGCCGGCCGGGACGAGCCGGCCGCTCTACGAAGCGCCGCGTTTCCCGCTCGCCCTGCCGGCCGGCCGGGCGGAAACGGCGCGGGCGAAGACCCGGCGCGATCTCTCCGCCCACCCCTTCGCCGGGGCGCGGCTCGGTCTGACCCTCTCGGCGACCGATGCGATCGGCCAGACCGGCGAGAGCGGGCGGATCGAGTTGGTCCTGCCGGAACGGCGGTTCGCCGACCCGACGGCGCGGGCGCTGCTCGATCTGCGTCGCCGTCTGGCCCTCGACGCACGGGCCGCCCCGGTGGTGATCGCGGCACTACGGGCGTTGACCGTCCGGCCGGAGCGCTTCGACGTGCCGGCCCAGGTGCATCTCGGCCTGCGGTTCCTCGCGCGGCGGGCGTTCGAGGCGCGCGGCGACGACGATCTGCGCGAGCTCGTCGATCTCCTGTGGACGGCGGCGACGTCGATCGAGGCGGGACGCGGCGCGGCGACCGAGCAGGCGCTCAGGGCGGCGGCGGAGGCGTTGCGCGAGGCGCTCGCCCGTGGTGCTCCGGAAGACGAGATCCGGCGGTTGACCGACGACCTGCGCAAGGCCCTGGCGGCCCGCCTCGAGGCGCTGCGCGATCGGGCGCGCAACGATCCCGCCGCCCGCAAGGGACAGGCGGGCAATCGGCGGATCGGCGAACGCGATCTCTCGCGGATGCTCGACCGGATCGAGGATCTGGCACGGACCGGGGCGCGCGAAGCGGCGCAGGACCTCCTGGCGCAACTCGACGACCTCACCTCGCGGCTGATGCCGGGCGGGACGGGGGCCGGCGGCGAAGGCGCCGATCCGACCGAGGCGCTCGGCGAGATGATCCGTCGGCAGCGCAAGCTGATGGACGAGACCCACCGGGCGGGCCGTGGCGAGGGCGATCGCGAGGGATTGCGGCAGGCCCAGCGCGAGCTGCGCGAGGCGTTGCGCGGCCTCGGGACCGAGGGTGGGCCGTCGGGCGACGGCCTGCGCTCGGCCGGCGAGGCGATGGACCAGGCGGAGGAGGCGCTCGGCGAGGGCGAGACCGAAGCGGCGGTCGAAGCCCAGGGCCGGGCGATCGAGGACCTCCGGGCGGAAGCGCGGCGGCTCGACGCGGAACGGCGCGGGGCCTCCGGCGAACGCGGCGAGGACGACGGTGCGGGCGCCGAAGATCCGGCCGGCCGGTGGTCGCGCGGCGGACCGACCCGGGACGGGCCGAACCTGCCCGGCGAGATCGCGGTCGAACGGGCCCGTCGGATCCTCGAGGACATCCGGCGGCGTCTCTCCGATCCGGATCGGCCGCGTTTCGAGCACGACTATCTCGATCGGCTGCAGCGCTTCGACTGACGGCCGATCGCGGCGGGCGGCCTCAGCAGGCCATCCGGTCCGGCGGCGGGCGCAGCGCGGCGCCGACGGCGCGGCGGATGTCGGCGAGGGTGAAGGGCTTGGCCACCACGTCGCGGACGATCTGGTCGAGGCCGTGGGCGCGCTCGCGCTGATCGGCGTAACCGGTCATCAGCAGGATCGGCAGCTCCGGCCGGTCGCGGGCGACCGAGAGGGCCAGGGCGATGCCGTCCATCACCGGCATCTTGATGTCGGAGAGCAGCAGATCGAAGTCGGCGGCGGGATCGGCGAGCACTTCGAAGGCCTCGGCGCCGTCTTCGGTCGCCGTCACGTCGTGACCGTCGAGCTGGAGAGCGCGGTGGACGAAGGCGCGGACCGATTCGTCGTCTTCGGCGAGGAGAATGCGGGCCATGGTCAGGTTCCCCGGCGATGGATGGGTCGGGACGGAGATCGGGGGCGAACTCCCGATCGCGGCCGTGCCGATTCCCGAAGATTCGGGAATCGGGATTCGATGGTCATTCGGCCGTCACGACATGGCCGATGTAGGGCAACTCGCGGAAGGCATGGCCCATGTCCATGCCGTAGCCGACGACGAACAGGTCGGGGCAGACGAAACCGCGGAAATCCGCCTCGAAACTGACGGCGCGGCGGCCGTGCTTGTCGAGCAGCACGGCGATGCCGACCTTCTCGGCGCCGCGTTCCTGCATCAGCCGGCGGGCGTAGGCGAGGGTCCGGCCCGATTCGAGGATGTCGTCGACGAGCAGCACGCGGCGCCCGCGCACGTCGGTCTCGAGATCGCGCAGCACCTTGACGGATCCGGAGGACTCGGTGCCGGCGCCGTAGCTCGACATCGACATGAAGTCGACTTCCGGGGAGATGCCGGCGCCGTGCAGCGCCCGGATCAGATCGGCGGCGAAAACGAACCCGCCCTTCAGCACCGCCACCACCAGGACGTCCTCACGAAAACCGGCATCGCGGATCTCGGCCGCCATCGCGTGAACACGCTCGGCGATCATCTCGGCCGAATAGAGTACGTCGATCCTGCGTCCGTTCATGGAAGTCCTGCCTGGAGGTTGCGTCTTTCGACGAAGCGGACCTGAACGTCCGCCGCCTGATCGGGCGGCGCGGCCAGACGGGTCCGGAATCGGAAACTGTCGCCGGCGGCGAGCGCGGTGGTCTTCGGCGCGAGCGACCAGGCGTAGAGTTCCTGGGCGTCGCTGCTGCGCAGGGCGAAACGCAGTGCCGGCACCTCGCGGGTGTCGCGGGTGGTGTTGGTCACCGAGCCCTCGACCACCAGAACGGTCTGGCCGTTGTCGATCTCGCGCAGGGTCTCGATCCGGCCGAAGGCGAGGCCACGCAGATTCACTTCGAAACCGAGCGTCGCGTAGAGGCCGGCGAGGTCGGGATGGGCGGCGACGATCGGGGCGCGGAAGCCGATCGCCGCGGCGATGGTCAGGCAGGCGGAGACGAAGATCAGCGGGCCGACGAAGGGGGCGACCCGGGCACCGACCGCACTCGGGTCGATCCAGCGCTTCAGGGAGATCGACGGCAGCGACAGCTTGGGCAGCCGCGGCTTCGTGCGGATGCGTACCTTGCGGGGTTCCGGCGCCGGTCCGGCGTCGTCCGCTTCGGAGGGAGCGACGGCGTCCGGTTCCTCCGCCTCGGCGGTGACCTCCGGTGGCGGGCTCGCGGCGGCCGCCGTAACGGGCGTCGCGACGGCGACCGGCGGGGCGACCGGCGCGACGGCGATCTCGGGTTCCGGCGCCGGCTTCGGGGGGGGCGCCTTCGGCGTCGGGGCCGGCGCGGGAGCGGCTTCGAGGGCGGCGGTCTCACCGCCGGCGAGCACGCGCCATTCCTCGCCGCATTTCGTGCAGCGCACCTTGCGCCCCTTCGGACCGATGCGGTCGTCGGGGATCGTATAGCCGGTTTCGCAGGTCGGACAGAACGTGCGCATCTCGGGTTCGCTGGGTGCGGGGTCGACGGTCACCTTGCCCGATCCGTCTGAACGGCGCGTAAACCGTCCGGACGGCGCGTCGACGGTGACGGCGACGGGCGAGCCATCATAAACTCTCCCGCACGAAGAATCGCGAGAGACCCTCGCATACCGACTCTTCCGAATTTCCCGTACGGACGGTGCGGGACCGGATGTGCGCCGCCGAACCGGCGGGAAGGCGGAACTCCTTGATCACGTTCGAGAACGTCGGCCTGAGATACGGAATGGGACCGGAGGTGCTGAGCGATCTCAGCTTCGCGATCGCGCCGCAGTCGTTCCAGTTCCTGACCGGACCGTCGGGGGCCGGCAAGACCAGCCTGATTCGGCTGCTGTTCATGTCGCTGAAGCCGACCCGCGGCCGGGTCAGCGTGTTCGGCCGCGACACCGCGAAGATCGGCCGGCGCGATCTGCCGGCGATGCGGCGGCGGATCGGCGTCGTCTTCCAGGACTTCCGGCTGCTCGATCACCTGACCACCTACGAGAACGTCGCGCTGCCGCTCCGGGTTCTCGGCAAGACCGAGGCGAGCTATCGGTCCGACGTGGTCGACCTGCTCGAATGGGTCGGGCTCGGCGAACGGATGCACGTGCTGCCGCCGGTCCTGTCGGGCGGCGAGAAGCAGCGCGCCGCGATCGCCCGCGCGCTGATCACCAAGCCGGAGATCCTGCTCGCCGACGAGCCGACCGGCAACGTCGATCCGCCGCTCGCCCGCCGCCTGCTCCGACTGTTCGTCGAACTGAACCGGCTCGGCACCTCGGTGCTGATCGCCACCCACGACCTCGCGCTGATGGATCAGATCGACGCCCGCCGAATCGTGCTCGCCGATCGGCGCATCGAGATCTACGAGTGAGAGTGCGATGACCGACGACGGCCGTATCGATCCGCCCCCGCTCGACCCGCCCTCCTTCGGGCCGCGGCAGATGCGGGCCTCGCTGTCCTCGTCGCTCGGCCGGCCGGTCGGCCACGGCCGCTCCCGCCGTGGGCGCGAGATCCACCCGATGCCGACCGACGAGACGGCCGAACCGCCGTCGCCGGAGATCGCCGATCACGGGTTCGACCCGCCGTCTCCGCCGGAAGCGGCGAGCCCGGACACTCGACCGGACGTGGATCTCCCGCCGGACGTGGCGCCGCCGCCGCCGGAGACGGTGCCGGAGGTTCGTCCTCGGACGACGACGGAGGCGGCGGAGCGCGGTTCGGCCGGGCGGCGCGGGCGGGCGACCCGGCGACCGGCGGAAAAGAAGGCGCCGGCCCGTCGCGACGAGCGCGGCGGCGGGGTCGGACGAGCGCAGACGATCGTGCCGCCGCAGGCGGTCGCCGGGCGGGCGCTGGTCTCGGTGGTGGCGATCATGTGTCTGCTCGCGGCCCTGGCGATCGGGGCGTTGTCGCTGGTCGCCGACGCGGCCCGCGACTGGCAGCTCGACGTCGCCCGCGAAGCGACCATCCAGGTGCTGCCGATCGACGGCAGACCGATCGAACCGCGACTGTCGCGGGCCCTCGACGTCGCCCGGGCGACGGCGGGCGTGCGTTCGGCGCGGCTGGTCGACGAGAAGGAGAGCGCCCGGCTGCTCGAACCCTGGCTCGGCAAGGGGCTCGATCTCTCGGCGCTGCCGATCCCACGGCTGGTGGTGGTCGAGCTCGCCGACCCGGCGACCGCCGATCTCGCCGGGCTCACCCTCCGGGTGAAGGCGGAGGTGCCGGGAGCCAGTGTCGACGACCGGGCGGTGTGGGCCGGGCGGCTCCGGACCATGGCCGGTGCTTCGGTGCTGGTCGGGATCGGCGTGGTCGGGCTGATGCTGGCGGCGATGGTGCTGACGGTGGTGTCGGCGACCCGGGCGGCGATGGCGGGAAACCGCGAGGTGATCGAGGTGCTGCACTTCGTCGGCGCCGAGGACCGGTTCATCGCCCGACAGTTCCAGTGGCATTTCCTGCTGCTCGGGTTGAAGGGCGGGGCGATCGGCGGGGCGGCGGCGATCGTCCTGTTCCTCGTCGCCGACTTCGCCACCCGGCCGGGGCGCACCGACGGCTTCGCCGATCAGGCGCAGGCGCTGTTCGGCGGGATCTCGGTGGGCCTGTCCGGTCATCTCGGCGTCGTCGCCCTGATCGCGGTGGTGGCGGGGCTGACCGCCCTGACCTCGCGGGTGACCGTGCTCGGTCACCTCGGCCGGTTGGACTGACGGGGTGGCGACCGATGTGTCCGGCGAGCGCTCCTCTGATAGACTGGCGGCGATGACGACGCTTCCACCCGACCGCCGTTCCGGCGTACCCGCTCCCGTCGTCCGGCGTCGCGGCCGAATCGGCCGCTTCCTCCGGACGGTGGCGCTCGTCCTCGTCGTCGGCTGCGTGGTGACCGTGGCCGGCATGTCGCTGGAGTTCGTCCGCTTCGCGGTGTCGGTCGCCGAATCGGTGGCACCGGCCGATCCGAAGGCGGATGCGATCGTCGCCCTGACCGGCGGGCGCGACCGGGTCCAGGGGGCGGTCGATCTCCTGGAGGCGGGGCGCGGCCGGCGGCTGCTGATCTCCGGCGTCCATCCGTCGACACGCGCCGAGGACATCGTCCGGGCGACGGTCTCGGATCGGCGGATGTTCGGCTGCTGCGTCGATCTCGGCCACGCGGCGGAGACAACCGTCGGCAACGCCCGTGAGGCGGCGGAATGGGCGCGGCGGCGGGGGTTCACCAGCGTGATCGTGGTGACCAGCGCCTACCACATGCCGCGGTCGCTGCTCGAGCTCGGCCGGGCGGCGCCGGATCTGCAGCTGGTGCCCTATCCGGTGACCCGGCCGGACCTTCATCTCGACCGCTGGTTCCTCCATCCGTCGGCGGTCAAACTTCTCTTGAGCGAGTACCTGAAGTATATGGGCGCCAGACTGGGGCTGGCGGGCCTGCATCCGCAGGCGACGGCGATCGCCGGCATGGCCCCGGTGACCGCGATACGGTGACGATCGGCGCGGCGCGATCCGCGCGGAAGGACGACGGCTCGATGCTCTTCCTGCGCTCGGCGGTGTTCAACGCCTTCTTCTATCTCCACACCATCTACCGGCTGCTGGTCATGCTGCCGTCGGCCTTCGGCACGAAGCGGTCGGTGATGGCGCAGGTCAACCGCTGGGCGTGGGTCAACCGGCGGGCGATCACCGTGATCGCCGGCGTCGAGGTCGAGATCCGCGGGCTCGAGCACGTGCCGACCGGCGGCGCGCTGCTCGCCTCCAAGCATCAGTCGACCTTCGAGACGGTGGCGCTGCTCGACCTCTTCACCGATCCGACCTTCGTGCTGAAGAAGGAACTGCGCTCGATCCCGTTGTTCGGGCTCTACACGAAGGTCGCCGACCAGATCGCGGTCGATCGCACCGCGGGACGCGCCGCGCTGAAGGAGATGACGGCGCTGGCCGAGGCGGCGGTGGCGGCCGGGCGGCAGATCATCATCTATCCGGAGGGCACGCGGCGTCCGGCCGGGGCGGAACCGGCCTACAAGCAGGGCGTCGCCCATCTCTATCGCGAACTCGGCGTGCCGATGGTGCCGGTGGCGCTGAACACCGGCCTGTTCTGGGGCCGGCATCAGTTCCTGCGCCGGCCCGGTCTGCTGGTGGTCGAGTTCCTGCCGCTGATACCGCCGGGGCTGCCGGCCCGCGCCGCCTTCGGGAGATCGGAAGAGCACACGTCTGAACTCCAGTCACACTTGAATCTCGT
>CALFRR010000157.1 GCA_937919435.1 uncultured Alphaproteobacteria bacterium
CACCGGGTCCTGTTCGAGCGCCGCGAGGAACGGTGCGGCTGCGTCGAAGCCGGAGCGGCGGCGGCCCAGCGTGGTGGCGAGATCGTAGCGGAAGCCGTCGAAGCCGCCGCGCAGCGCGGCGGTGCGGAGTGCGTCGAGGCCGATCCGCATCATCGCCTGCCGGTCGAGCGCCAGCACGTTGCCGCAGCCGGCGTCGTCGACGTAGCGCGACCGGTCGTCGGCGCGGGTCCGGTAGTAGAGCGCGTTGTCGAGGCCGCGCAGCGAGACGGTCGGGCCGAAGTGGTCGCTCTCGCCGGTGTGGTTCAGCACCACGTCGAGGATCACCGCGATCCCCGCCTCGTGCAGCGCGTCGATCGCGGCGCGGACCTCGCTCCAGCCGCCGGGCGCCAGCCGCGGATCGGGGGCGAGCGGGGTGATCGGGTTGTAACCCCAGTAATTGGTCAGGCCGAGCGGCGCCAGATGGCGTTCGTCGAGCCAGGCCCAGATCGGCATCATCTCGATCACGTCGACGCCGAGCCGGACGAGATGGGCGATCGCCGCCGGATGGGCGAGCCCGGCGAAGGTGCCGCGGATCGCCTCCGGGATGTCGGGGTGCCGTTTGGTGAAGCCCTTGACGTGGAGTTCGTAGATCACCCGGCGGCGCGGATCGATCTCCGGCCGGATCACCGGCTGGAACGGCTCCGGCGCCTCGACGATCGCCTTCGGCACGAAGGGGGCGCTGTCGATCGTGTCGTCGGCCGCGCCCTTGGCCCGCTGGTCGAACAGCGCGGGGTGGAGGCGGAACGGGCGATCGATCTTCTGGGCGTAGGGATCGACGATCAGCTTGTAGGGGTTGAAGCGGTGGCCGTCCGACGGGTTCCACGGGCCGGAGACCCGGAGCCCGTAGCGGGTGCCGACGGCGAGGCCGTCGATGCGGCCGTGAAAGACGTGTCCGGTCCGGCCGGGCAGCCGGATCCGCTCGATCTCGTGGTCGCCGGTGGCGTCGAAGATGCAGAAATCGACCGCGGTGCCGTTGGCCGAGACCACCGCGACGTCGACCCCTTCGCCGTCGTGGGTGACGCCGAGCGGTTCGGTCGACCCGCGTCCGATGGCTCCGTGGATCATGCTCGCCCCCTCCCCGCCGGACATCATGTCAGGCGGCGCGCTCGGCCGCGAGGCCGCGATAGAGGTCGGCGTAGCGCCCGGCCGAGCGGGCCCACGACACGTCGGTCTTCATCCCGTTGCGCACCAGCCGGCGCCACAGAGCCTGATCGTCGAACAACCGTCGGGCCCGGACCAGCGCGCCCTCGTAGGCCTCCTGACTCACCGGAGCGAAGACCACGCCGGTTCCCGCTCCCGCCTCGATCGCCATCTCGTTGGCGTCGATCACCGTGTCGGCGAGGCCGCCGACCCGCGAGACGACGGGGATGGCGCCGTAGCGCAGGGCACAGAGCTGAGTGAGGCCGCAGGGCTCGAAACGCGAGGGCACCAGGATCGCATCGACGCCACCCTGGATCTGGCGTGCGACCGCCTCGTCGTAACCGATGCGGACCGCGATCCGGCCCGGATGGGTCGAGGCGGCCCGCTGGAAGCCGGCGGTCAGATCGGCGTCGCCGGCGCCGAGCACCACCAGCCGTCCGCCGAGCGCCAAGATCCTGTCGAGCCCGGCGAGCACCAGATCGAGCCCCTTCTGCCAGGAGAGACGGCTGACCACGCCGAAGATCATCGCGTTCGGATCGTCGGTCAGGCCCATCTTGCGGCACAGTTCGGAGCGCACCAGCCGGCGGCCCATCGGCGCCGCGACCGAATAATGGGCCGGCAGCGACGGGTCGGTGGCGGGATTCCAGACGATCTCGTCGATCCCGTTGAGAATGCCGGAGACCACCGACCGACGGGCCTGGAGGAGTCCCTCGAGACCCATGCCGTAGGCCGGGGTCATGATCTCGTCGGCGTAGGTCGGCGACACCGTGGTGATCCGGTCGGCGAACTGCAGCGCCGCCTTGAGGAAGCCGATGGTGCCGAAATACTCTATCCCCTCCATGCCGTAGGCGTAGGAGGGCAGCGCCATCCACGGCATCAGCTCGGGCGCGAACTGACCCTGGAAGGCGATGTTGTGGATCGTCGTGACGATCCCCGGCCGGCGCCGCCCGTCGTAGGTGAGATAGGCGGCGACGAGACCGGTCTGCCAGTCGTGGCTGTGGACCACCTCCGGCACGAAGGCCGGCACCGCCCCCATGCCGATCTGGGCGCCGACCCAGGACAGCGCGGCGAAGCGGATCGCGTTGTCCTGCCAGTCGATGCCGCCGGGCGCCTGATAGGGGCTGCCGGGGCGCGAATAGAGATGCGGCGCGTCGATCACGAACAGGTCGAGGCCGTGGGCGCGGGCGGCGAGGACCCGCCCGGGACCGCCCCACAGCTCGTTCCAGGCGAGTACCGGCGTCGCCTCGCCGATCGCCGCCAGGACCGACGGATAGCCGGGCACGACGACCCGCATCTCGACGTCGTGGGCGGCGAGCGCCAACGGCAACGCGCCCGCGACGTCGGCGAGCCCCCCCGTCTTGATCAAGGGATAGATCTCCGAGACGACGGAGAGCACCTTCAGCGGGGCCATGCGGGTCGTTCCGTCACTTCGAGAGGCGGTCGATCATCGGCTGGGTGATCAGGCAGATGCCGGATTCGGTCCGCCGGAAGCGGCGGGCGTCGAGTTCCGGATCCTCGCCGACCACCAGCCCGTCGGGAATGTGGGTTCGCGCGTCGACCACCACGTCGGTCAGGCGGACGCCCCGGCCGGTGGTGGCATAGGGCAGGATCACCGCGTTCTCGACGTGGCTGTAGGAGTTGATCCTCACCCCGGTGAACAGCAGCGAGCGCTTCAGGAAGGCACCCGAGACGATACAGCCGCCCGACACCAGCGAGGAGACCGCCGAGCCGCGGCGACCGTCGATGTCGTGGACGAACTTCGCCGGCGGGGTGATCTCACCGTAGGTCCAGATCGGCCAGTCGCCGTCGAAGATGTCGAGCTGCGGAACCACGTCGGTCAGGTCGATGTTGGCCGCCCAATAGGCGTCGATGGTGCCGACGTCGCGCCAATAGGGCTCCGATTCCGAGGAGGAGCGGATGCAGGAGCGCGAGAAGTGGTGGGCGACGGCCTTGCCGTTCTTGACGATGTAGGGGATCAGGTCCTTGCCGAAGTCGCGGCTGGAATGCGGATCGGCGGCGTCCTTCTCCAGGAGATCGAACAGGAACTTCGATTCGAAGACATAGATGCCCATCGAGGCCAGCGCCTTGTCGGGCTTGCCCGGCATCGCCGGCGGATCCTTCGGCTTCTCGACGAAGGCGACGATCCGATCGTGTTCGTCGACGTGCATGACGCCGAAGCCCTTGGCCTCTTCGCGCGACACCTCGAGGCAGCCGATGGTCACGTCGGCACCCTGCTCGACGTGTTGCTGCAGCATCTTCTCGTAGTCCATCTTGTAGATGTGGTCACCGGCCAGGATGACCATGTACTTCGGATCGTAGTCGCGGATGATGTCGAGGTTCTGGTAGACCGCATCGGCGGTTCCGGCGTACCACTGCTCTTCCGATACGCGCTGACTGGCCGGCAAAATGTCGAAACTCTCGTTTCGCTCGGGACGGAAGAAGTCCCAGCCGCGCTGCAGGTGGCGGATCAACGAATGCGCCTTGTACTGGGTGGCGACGCCGATGCGGCGGATGCCGGAGTTCATCGCGTTGGACAGCGCGAAGTCGATGATCCGCGACTTGCCGCCGAAATAGACCGCCGGCTTGGCACGCCGGTCGGTCATCTCCATCAGCCGGCTGCCACGCCCGCCGGCCAACACGTAGGCCATGGCGTGACGGGCCAGGGGACCTTCGGACGCACTCTGGCGCGGCGTGGTCTTCGGCGTCGTGTTCATGGGTCCTCCCTCCCGTACTGGAGTCTTCATCGGCTCACTCGTCGCCCTGGAATTCGAAATAGACGGCCCCGAGCGGAGGCAGCCGGACGAGAGCCGAGACCGGAAGACCGTGGCTCTCCTCGTCGTCGGTCCACACCGCGCCGTCGTTTCCGAAGTTGCTGCCGCCGTAGTAGCCCGCGTCGGTGTTCAGGATCTCCCGCCACCGGCCGGTGAAGGGCAGACCGATGCGGTAGTTCTCCCGCGGCACCGGGGTGAAGTTGAGGGCCACCAGCACCGGCGGATCGTCCGGCCCGCCCCAGCGCAGATAGGCGAAGACCGACTGGTCGCGGTCCTCGACCACCACCCAGCGGAACCCCTCGCCTTCGCAGTCGCGGGCCGAAAGCGCCGGTACCGTCCGATAGACGCGGTTGAGATCGCCGATCAGCCGTTGCAGGCCGGAATGGTCGGCGTACTGGGTGAGGTGCCAGTCGAGGCTGTAGTCGGACTTCCACTCGTCCCACTGGCCGAATTCCTGGCCCATGAACAACAGCTTCTTGCCGGGATGGCTCCACATGAAGGCGTAGTAGGTCCGCAGGTTGGCGAACTTCTGCCAGTGGTCGCCGGCCATGCGGTGGATCATCGACCCCTTGCCGTGCACGACCTCGTCGTGGCTGATCGGCAGGACGAAGTTTTCGGCGAAGGCGTAGAGCAGACCGAAGGTCATGTCCTCGTGGTGCCAGCGCCGATGCACCGCCTCACGGCTCATGTAGTTCAGGGTGTCGTGCATCCACCCCATGTTCCACTTGAAGCCGAAGCCGAGGCCGCCGGCGTGCACCGGCATCGACACGCCGCCCCAGGCGGTCGATTCCTCGGCGATGGTGACGATCCCCGGATAGAGCTCGTAGCACAGCGCGTTGAACCGCCTGAGGAACGACACGGCGTCGCGATTGTCGCGGCCACCGTCCTCGTTGGGCAGCCATTCGCCGTCCTTCCTCGAATAGTCGAGGTAGAGCATCGAGGCGACCGCATCGACCCGGAGACCGTCGATGTGATAGCGGTCGAGCCAGAACAGCGCCGAGGCGATCAGGAAGTTGGCCACCTCCTTGCGGCCGAAGTCGTAGATCGCGGTGTTCCAGTCGGGATGGTAGCCGCGGCGGGGATCGGCGTGCTCGTAGAGCGGCGCGCCGTCGAACATCCGCAGACCGTGCTCGTCGGTCGGGAAATGAGCCGGCACCCAGTCGACTATGACGCCGAGGCCGGCGGCATGGGCGGCATCGACGAAGCGTGCGAAGCCCGCCGGGTCGCCGAAGCGGCGGGTCGGGGCGAACAGGCCGATCGGCTGATAGCCCCACGACATGTCGAGCGGATGTTCTCCGACCGGCAGCAGCTCGAGATGGGTGAAGCCGAGGTCCCGGACATAGGGAACGAGGCGTTCGGCGAGCTCGTCCCAGGTCAGGAAGCGGTTCCAGTCGCCGCGCTGCCACGATCCGAGGTGGACCTCGTAGATCGACATCGGCC
>CALFRR010000158.1 GCA_937919435.1 uncultured Alphaproteobacteria bacterium
GATCGCGGCGGTTGAGCGCCAGCGGCGCCGAACCGGCCGATCCGCGAGGAGGGTTTCCTTCTCCCTCTTCCCTTCTCCCCGTCTTGAATTGCCACCATAAAGGTGGCATCTTGAGGCATGGAGAAGCGACGTCCGACCTACGATCTCGACGCGATCAAAGCCGCACTCGGATCGATCGCCACGTTGGCGATGACCTCCACCGCCCTGCGCGACGCGCTCGCCCTGGGGTTCGACAGAACGGGCGTCGCGGAGACGATCCGAGGGATCGATCGGCGCATGTTCTACAAGTCGATGACGACCTTCGCCGATCACCGCGTCTGGCAGGACGTCTATCACGTGCCGGTGCGGGACATGGTTCTCTATGTGAAGGTCCAGGCCGACGTCGTCACCGAGTTCACCGTCATGTCGTTCAAGGAGAAGGGATGATGGCAATCCTCGCCCAAGATCTGCCGGAGACCATGGTTTCTCCGGAAACGGGTCAACTCCTCCGCCGGGGTGTGCGACCCTTCGTCGTCTCCTACAGGGGACACAGCCGTACCGTCGAACTGGCGGGATACTACCCAGAAGAGGGTGACGACGGCATTCACGTCGGCGACGACATGGCCATCACCGACGCCGCGCTGCGGCTGTTGAAGGAAGAAGTCGAAGGGATCCCGTCGCCGACGACCATCAGGCGGGTCCGGAAGAAGCTGAAGCTCTCGCAACGCGAAGCCGGCAGCCTGCTCAAGGTCGGCGACAGCGCCTTCGACAAGTACGAACGTGGTCTCGTCGAGCCCAGCGGGCCGACGAGCCAGCTGCTTCGTCTCCTCGACCACCATCCTCAGCTGATCGAGGAGTTGCGACGGAAGGGTTCCTGAACCGCTATTCGGCCCTCTGGATCAGCTTCTCTGGATGACGAGTCATCTTGGCCAGGCGGTTGGCGATTGGTTCCATCGCCTGGATTGTGACGGATTACCCCTCCGGCTGCATCGCGCCGATTCCGTTGGAAAACTAGCCTGCGGTACGGCAGCCGCACGACGGACGCAGTGGTCGGGCCGGTGCTCGAGAGGGCCTTCCCTCCTCAGGTCGCCACGGCCAGCTCGTTCATCGGGATCAGCTTGGCCAACTTCCGCAGGTTCTGGGCAGTGGCGGCGAGCAGAAACTCGTCCTTCGCCCCGCAGGCGCAAGCGGTCGAGCCGCAAGATGTGCTTCAGGTGGGCGAACAGCATCTCGACCTTCTTTCGAAGCCGGCGCGAGGTCGCGTATTCCGGCGTGGTCGCTGTGTCTCGCGCCATGTCGCGTGCGCCTTCATGGATCGAGCGCAGGATCTTTCGTGACGGCGCGCGCGGGCAGCATCGGGACTTGAGCGAGCAGGCGTCGCAGTCGAGCTTGCTCGCTGTTGATGCCGGAGTAATTCTCCCCAGAAGTGCCGTTTGAATTTTCCCCAGTTCCACGCGTCGTCGCCGTCCCGGGGCGCGCCCCGGGACGGCGAACGGCGATCCGATCACCCATTCTGTTCCCAGCGCGGAGGGGACAGCGGTGATCAAACTCGGGGAACTCGTGATGATCCTTGATCTCCATCGCCAAGGCCTGTCGGTCTCGGCCATCGCCCGCCAACTCGGCCTCGACCGCAAGACGGTCCGCAAACACATCGAGCGCGGCCTCGTCGCGCCCGCCTATGGCCCACGCGCACCCCGCCCGCAGGTGATCGCCCCCTTCCTCGGATATCTGCGAGAGCGTGTCGCGGCCTATCCCGACCTGAGCGGCCGGCGCCTGTTGCGGGAACTGAAGGAGCGCGGCTATGGCGGCGGCTACACCGCGGTGACCGACGCGCTGCGCGAGATCCGACCGACGATCCCGGCTCCCTTCGAGGTCCGCTTCGAGACGCCCGCCGGCGAACAGGCCCAGGTCGACTTCGCTCAGTTCCAGGTCGTGTTCCAGGCCGAACCCGGCGTCGTGCGGATCGTCTGGCTGTTCTCGTTGGTGCTCGGTCACAGCCGGCTGATCTTCGCCCGCTTCGTTCTGCGCCAGGATCTCCAGACCCTGCTGCGCTGCCACGCCGCCGCATTCGAGGCGATCGGCGGGAGCCCGCGCGAGATCCTCTACGACCGCATGAAGACGGCCGTGACGAGCGCCGGCGAGGATGGGCACATCGTCTACAACCGAAGCCTCGTCGACTTCGCCCGCCACTACGGCTTCCAGCCGAAGGCCTGTCGACCCTATCGCGCCAAGACCAAGGGGAAGGTCGAGCGGCCGTTCCGTTACATCCGCGCCGACTTCTTCATGGCGCGGACCTTCCGCGATCTCGACGACATGAACCTGCAACTACGTCACTGGCTGGACACCGTCGCCAATGCCCGCGTCCATGCCACGACCCAGCGCGTCGTCCACGAGGCCTTCGCCGAGGAGAAGCCGTCACTTCTGCCGTTGCCGTTGGTGCCGTACCGCTCGGCCTTGAAGCTGGAGCGGCGCGTCTCGCACGAGGGCATGGTCAGCGTCGGCGGCAATCTCTACAGCGTTCCCGACACCACGCGTCGCCGCGCGGTGGAGGTTCAGATCTTCGCCGACGAGATCCGCATCCTCGAGGACGGTCGAACCATCGCCGTTCATCCCGTGCTCGAAGGCCGCAATCAGCGGCGCGTCGCGCCCGGTCACCGCAAGCCCATCGACCGAACCTCTCAGTCTTCCTTCCTCGATCCCGAGCCGATCCCAATCGCCGCGACCGGGGCAACGTCCGCGGCCCCGGCTACTACCACTGAAAGGACCTCATTCGATGTTGCGACACCCCACCGCCACCCGCCTCGAAGCCCTCGGCTTCCACGGCATGGCCGGCGCCTTCGACGAACAGATCACCGATCCCGCCATGGCCGACCTCGGCTTCGAGGATCGCTTCGCGCTCCTCATCGATCGGGAGAGCGCCTGGCGCGACACCAAGCGCCTTCAGGCCCGCCTGCGCCACGCCAAGCTCCGCGTTCAGGCGGCCGTCGAGGACATCGACTTCCGGACCCCGCGCGGCCTCGATCGGGCCCTCGTCCTTCAACTCGCCGAAGGCCGATGGATCGCCGACCACGTCAACCTGATCATCACCGGGCCGACCGGATCCGGGAAGACCTGGCTCTCCTGCGCCTTCGGCCACCGCGCCGCGCGCGACGACCACTCCGTCCTCTACGCCCGCACGCCGCGCCTACTCGAAGACCTCGCCGTCGCCCGTGCCGACGGCCGATACCCCAGACTGCTCGCCTCCCTCGCCAAGGTCCGGCTCCTGATCCTCGACGATTGGGCGATCACGCCCATGACCGCCGACCAGCGCCGCGATCTGCTCGAGGTCGTCGAGGATCGCTGCGGGCGGGCCTCCACCCTGGTCGCCAGCCAGATCCCGGTCGCCGAATGGCACGCCGCCATCGGTGACGCCACGCTCGCCGACGCCATCCTCGACAGGCTCGTCCATTCCGCCCACCGCATCGAGATCAGGGGAGAGTCCATGCGAAAGAGGCTCGCCGAGAAGACCCTCGGGGCTTGATCCCGAGACCACGAAACGTCACCCTCCAAAAACGCCCCGCTCGGCGTCTGCGAGATGGTCGTCTTCCTCCGGATCAGGTGGTCGCCTTCGCGTGGATCAAGCGGTCGGCTTCGCCGGATTCCCCACCCTCGGGAACGAAACGGATGAAGTCCCCGGAGGCGACCGCGAGCCGCCCGTCGCGAACGGTGCCGATCCGGATCTTGGGTCCTTGCAGATCTTGGAGGATTCCTATTGGTCGTTTCATCTCCGCCTCGAGAGCCCGGATGGCGGCGTGCACCGCACGATGGCCCTCGTGACTGCCGTGGCTGAAATTCATCCGAAATGTGTCGACGCCGGCGTGAAACAGCGAGCGCAACATGTCCGGTGAAGCGCTGGCCGGCCCGACGGTGGCGACGATCTTGGCTCTGCGAAAGCGACGCATCTGGCATTCAGCCCGTCGGGCTGCCCCTCATACGATCAGGATGGCCCTGAAGTCATTGACGTTGGTAAGCGTCGGACCGGTGACGACCGCATCGCCGAGGGCCTCGAAGAAGCCGTGCCCGTCGTTCCGCGCCAGCGCCTCCCTGGGCCGGATGCCGAGCGTCCAGGCGCGGGCGAGCGTGTCCGGGGCGGCGATCGCCCCGGCGATCTCCTCGACCCCGTCGACCCCGTCGGTGTCGCCGGCGAGCGCCCAGACGCCGGGTGTGCCGTCGAGTGCGATGGTATGAGCCAGTAAGAATTCGACGTTGCGGCCACCTCGCCCGTCCCCGCGGACCGTCACCGTGGTCTCACCGCCCGACAGCAGGACACAAGGGGGCGAGAACGGTTGGCCGTGCGTCGCCACGTGCCGGGCGATCCCGGCTATGCAGGTGCCCACGTCCCGCGCTTCTCCCTCGATCGCGTCGCCGAGGATGTGGACCGCGAAGCCTGCCCGGCGACCGACCGCCGCCGCCGCTTCGAGCGACGCCTGTGGCGCGGCGACGATCCTGACGTCGTGGCCGGCGAGGCGAGGATCGTCGGGCTTTACGGTCTCGCCGCGTCCGCTCTCCAGGACGTGTCGGACATGGGGAGGCAACTCGATGCCGTAGCGCGCCACGATGGCGAGGGCGTCGGCACAGGTCGTGTCGTCGGCGACGGTCGGGCCGGAGGCGATGTCCTTGGGGTCGTCGCCGGGCACGTCGGAGATCAGCAGGGTGATCACCTTCGCCGGGTGCGCCGAGGCGGCGAGGCGACCACCCTTGATGCCGGAAAGATGACGGCGAACGCAGTTCATCTCGGCGATCGTCGCGCCGGACCTGAGCAGCGCCCGGTTGACCGCCTGTTTGTCTTCGAGGGTCAGTCCCTCGCCGGGCAGAGAAAGCAGTGACGAGCCGCCGCCGGAGATCAGAGCGACGACCGTGTCGTGCGGACCGGCGGAGGCGACGAGGTCGCGGATTCGCTCCGCTGCCGCCAAGCCGTTCGCATCGGGCACCGGATGAGCGGCCTCGACGATTTCAATTCGGCTGCAGGCGGCGCCGTAGCCATAGCGTGTGACCACCAGACCGGAAAGTTCACCCGGCCAAGTGTCTTCGAGGGCTCGGGCCATCGCTGCGGAGGCTTTACCGGCACCGATCACGATCGTCCGCCCGGTCGGTTGGTCCGGCAGGTGGAGGGGGATCGTGTGTGCGGGCTGCGCGGCGGCGACCGCCGCGTCGAACATGGCGCGAAGCAGGACGCGGGGATCGATGCCGGCGGAGGCAGGAAACGAGGTCTCGGTGGGCACGACGAAATCCTCGCGCGGAGGCGCGGCGACCGATCGGCCGGTCTCGCGTCAGGTGGCGATGAGAGGGGACGGATATCGCGGACGCTCGCACTCGGCGCGCCGGTCTGCGGCGACGAGGGGCGCCGCAGACCGGTCGAGTGCAATCAATCGTTGGCGGCGGCGATCGCCTCGATGGTGGCGCGGGTGACGTCGACGGTCCGGGCCGTGCCGCCGAGGTCGGGGGTGTGGAAGCGCGGATCGGCGGTGACGCGCTCGATGGCGGTCATCAGGCGTTTGGCGGCACCGGCTTCGCCGAGGTGCTCGAGCAGCATCACCGACGACCAGAACGTGCCGACCGGATTGGCGACGCCCTTGCCCATGATGTCGAAGGCCGAGCCGTGGATGGGCTCGAACATCGAGGGGAACACGCGCTCCGGGTTGATGTTGGCGGTCGGCGCGATGCCGAGCGAGCCGGCCAGCGCGGCGGCCAGATCCGACAGGATGTCGGCGTGCAGATTGGTCGCCACGATCGTGTCGATCGTCTCCGGCTTGATCACCATCCGCATGGTCATGGCGTCGACCAGCATCTTGTCCCAGGTCACGTCCGGGAACTCGCCGGCGACCTCGGCGGCGATCTCGTCCCACATCACCATGGCGTGACGCTGGGCATTGGACTTGGTCACCACCGTCAGCAGCTTCCTCGGCCGCGACTGCGCCAGGCGGAAGGCGAAGCGCATGATCCGCTCGACGCCGGCGCGGGTCAGGATCGAGACGTCGGTCGCCGCTTCGATCGGCAGGCCTTGATGGACGCGGCCGCCGACGCCGGCATATTCGCCTTCCGAATTCTCGCGGACGATCACCCAGTCGAGTTCTTTGTCCTCGACCTTGCGCAGCGGCGAAGTGATGCCCTTCAAGACCCGGGTCGGCCGGACGTTGGCGTATTGGTCGAAGGGTTGGCAGATGGCCAGGCGCAGGCCCCACAGGGTGATGTGGTCGGGAATGTCGGGATGACCGGCCGAGCCGAACAGAATGGCATCGTGGTTGCGGATCTGGTCGCGGCCGTCGACCGGCATCATGCGGCCGTGCTTCTTGTAATAGTCCCCACCCCAGTCGAAGTGATCGAAGGCGAAGGTGAAGCTGCCGTCGCGGGCGGCGAGTGCCTGGAGGACTTCGACGCCGGCCGAAACGACTTCGGTTCCGATACCGTCACCGGGGATCGCGGCGATCTTGTAGGTCTTCATGGTCTTTCTCCTAAATAGTCAGAGCCGTCAGGCGTTTGCGGGAGACCGTTTGGCGGAACGTCCGAGGATGAGGGTGAGGGTGGCGGAGAGGAGGAGGAGAGCCGCAACGAACCACAGTCCGCCGAGGTAGCTTCCCGTCCAATCTTTGAGCCAGCCGATCATCGCGGGGCCGGCGAAGCCGCCGAGGTTGCCGAAGGCGTTGATGGCGGCGATGCCGGCGGCGGCGGCCGAGCCGGATAGGAACATCGTCGGCATGCTCCAGAGCGGCGGCTTGGCGCAGCTGATGCCGATGTTGACGAAGGTCAGCGCGGCGACGACGCCGACGATGCCCGACGTCAGCCCGGCCCAGGCCAGACCGGCGGCGGCGAGGAGGCAGGCGAGTACGACGTGCCAGGTGCGTTCGCCGGTCCGGTCGGAATGGCGTGCCCACAGCACCATGGCGACGACGGAGACGGTCGGCGGCACCATGTTGAGGAAGCCCACCATCAGCGACGAAACGCCGAGCTGCTTGATGATGATCGGCGCCCAGATGCCGAGCGTGTAGAGGCCGGCGGAGGTACCGAAATAGACGAGGCTGAGCGCGAGGACGCGGGGATCGGCGAGGCCGCGCAGGATCGAGTGGCTGGCGTGGCCGGCCGTCTTGGCGTGCTCGATCGCCATTTCGGCGACGAGCCACTGCTTCTGATCGTCGGGGAGCCATTGGGCGAGCTCAGGACGATCGGTCATGTAGAAGAACACGACGAAACCGAGCACGACCGCCGGGATGGCTTCGGTGATGAAGAGCCACTGCCAGCCGGCGAGCCCCCAATAGCCGTTCATCTCGAGCAGGGCTGCAGCGATCGGCGAGCCGAGGGCGGTCGAGATCGGTGCGGCCGCCATGAACAGCGCGGTGACGCCGGCCCGATGCCGCGCCGGGAACCAATAGCTCAGATAGAGGATGATCCCGGGGAAGAAGCCCGCCTCCGCGACGCCCAGTAGGAAGCGGACGGCGTAGAAACTGTTGGCGCCGACGATGAAGGCATTGGCCCCGGAGATGATGCCCCAGGTGACCATGACGCGCGCGATCCACAGCCGCGCACCGACCTTCTCCAGGATGAGGTTGGAGGGGACTTCGAAAAGAAAGTAGCCGAGAAAGAAGATTCCGGCACCAAAGCCGTACACACTGGCCGAGAAACCCAGGTCTTTATTCATAGTGAGTGCCGCGAACGATATGTGGACGCGGTTCATGAAAGCAATGAAGTAAAGAAACATGATGAACGGCACAATGCGCAGCGAAATGCGCATAATTGTCCGTTTCTCAAGATCATTCGTCATGATCGAGGCTCCCTGCCTGATATTTGATTATTGACTTCCTCTCCGCGGAGGAAATTTGAACAACCATACGTCCGAGACATCGGCAGGCCAATCGCCTGTTGATTATATAATTTTCCGATATAATAATCCCGCTTCGTCGGACCATCGAGGAGGCCAGATGGAGCTCGTCCAACTTCGCTGCTTCGTTGCGGTCGCCGAGGAGCTGCACTTCGGCAAGGCGGCACGTCGGCTCGACATGCTGCCCGCCGCCCTCGGTCGGCAGGTGAGGGCTCTGGAAGGCGAACTGGGCGTCCAACTCCTGTTGCGCACGACGCGGCATGTGGCCCTGACCGGCGAAGGTGCCGAGTTGGTCGACGAGGCGAGAGCTTTGCTCGGCCGCGCCCATGAGATCGCATTCCGTTTCAGGGAGGGCGGGCGACGGAAATCGGCGACCCTGCGCCTGGGCGCGATCGATACCGCGTCCGCCGGATTGGTCCCGAGGCTGTTGCGCGACTTCCGCGAAGCACGTCCCGACGTGACGATCCAACTGGTCGAAGACAAGTCGGTCCGTCTGTTGCCGCGTCTGTTGTCCGGGCGTTTGGACTTGGCCTTCGTCCGACCACCGGAGCATCGGGGGCGGGAACTCGAATTCGTCGATCTCTTTCACGAAACGCCGGTCGTCGCGGTCGCCGCCGGCCACCGCTTCGCCCGCCGCAGACACCTCTCCATCGCCGATCTCGTCGACGAGCCACTGATCGTGCCCGATCGCCGCTCGCGGCCGCACAGCCACGATTTGACACTCAGGCTATTCGAAAAGGCGGGGATGCGCCCCGCCATAGCCCAGATCGCCGACGAGAAGCAGACCATCGTTCGTCTCGTGGCCTCTGGGATCGGTCTGGCGATCGTGCCGCGTTGGGCGTCGAAGACTGCGCTCGCCGGGGTTCGCTACATCCCGTTTTCCGACGCAGACCTCGAGGGCTTCCGAATGCTCCCGCTCGCCGTCGCCTGGACGCGGGGTACGCGCGACCCGAACCGCGACGCTCTACTGTCGGTCCTGACCGCCGGCCTCGAGACCTATCGCGCCGATGCCTGATCGGTATCGTAAGTATGCCGTCACGGCGAACAGGCGTAGGGATCGTCGGTCTGGATGCTGACGGTGACCGCCGCCCCACTTGAGCGTCCGCTTCGGGTCGACGCCCGTCGGCGCCACCGCGTCGGAGTCCCCCCTCAAGCCGCGATCATCGACACTCCCTCCACCTCCGCCGCCAGCGCCTTCTCGATCTCGGCGAGCTTCCGTCGCTTGTCGGCGAGGTCCCCGGCGAAGGCGAACGTCCCGCCCTGCCGAGACCGGTAGGAGGCGAGCCGGTACTTCGCCTCGCCACACCGGTGCCGCTGCCGCTCCCGCTCCTCCTCGAAGCCGCAGACCGCATGTTCGAGCCGGGCGACGGCTCCGAGCGGCGTGACGGTCAGCGGCAGTTCGACCTCGTGATCGGCGCCGGTCCTGAGCAACATGATGGTGGTACGGAAGCCGTCACGGCCGAACCGCTCGCCACGGAACTCCACATCGAAGCCGCCGATCGAGGCGATGACGGCGGCGCCCTCCTGCCGAAGCTGGACGAGGGTGAGGATCTCCTTCATCAGCGCGCGGCCGGCGGCCTTGCGGTCGGTGAAGGTCTCGCCCGTCACCCTCATGGTGAAAGCATCACCGGGAGTCGGCACCAGACGGGCGAT
Organism: uncultured Alphaproteobacteria bacterium; assembly: GCA_937919435.1. Classification (GTDB taxonomy): domain Bacteria; phylum Pseudomonadota; class Alphaproteobacteria; order Rhizobiales; family Ancalomicrobiaceae; genus Siculibacillus. The sequence continues at coordinate 9,485 of CALFRR010000158.1, forward strand.
GTCCTCTTCGATTTCGGCGATGCGGCGGGTCGCCTGCTCGATGTCGCGCTCGGCATCGCGGATCTGGCGACGGACCGAGAAGAGGTCGTCGTCGTGGGCGGCGCGCAGACGTTCCAGCCGGGCGATGTCTGCTTCGAGCCCAGCCTTCTGCATCAGGCGCGGATCACCCGAGGCAATCGCCTTGGCCATAGCGAACTGATTGGCCTGCCCTTCGCCGAGATCCTCCAGCTTGCGGATCGAGGTGTCGCCGGAGAGTGCCGCGCCGATGAAGCGGGCCTTGCGCTCGTTGTTCTGCCACATGGTGGCGTCGAGCGATCCCTCGGTCGCGTAAGCGTAGATGTCGACCTCGTCGTGCTGATTGCCCTGGCGGACGATGCGCCCCTCGCGCTGCTCGATCTGCGAAGGGAGCCAAGGCACGTCGAGGTGATGCAGCGCCTTCAGTCGGAGCTGGGCGTTGACGCCGGTCCCCATCGTCTCCGAACTGCCGATCAGGAAACGGACCCTGCCGGCGCGCACGTCGCCGAACAGGCGCTGCTTCGCCTCCGACTTCTTGTGGTCCTGCATGAAGGCGATCTCGGCGGCCGGCACGCCGAGACGGACGAGCTCGTCCCGGATCCAGCGGTAGGCCGAGAAGCCACGGGTCTTCTCCACCGCGATCGTGCCGAGGTCGGAGAAGATCATCTGCGCGGCGCCGGCGAGCTCGTAGGGCTTGCCGTCGGGGCGGACATAGGCGTTCTCCCCCGTCTCCCGCCAGATGCGGAAGGCGTTGGCGACGAGGAGGTTGAGCTTGTTCTCCGGCTCGTCGTCGTTGTCGGGATCGACGAGACGAAGATCGATCGCCGCGTGCCGCCCGTCGGTGATGACCGAGAGCAGGATGTCGTCGCCGGGCTCGGCCGGCCGGTCACGCTCTTCGATCGCCTTGATCCGAGCATCGAGCACCGTCTGGTAGCGCTTGAAGGCCGCCGTCGGCTTCGCGGTCAGGATCTGCCGCTTGCCCGTCGTGATCGCCGGCACTTTCACGTACCGTCGCAGGTCCTCGGGCAGCACGACGTCGGCGAAGGACCGGAACATCGCGATCAGCTCCGGCACGTTGACGAAGCTGGCGAACCGGCTCACCGGCTTGTATCGGCCGGACGGCTGGAGCTCGAGTTCGGTGGCGGTGTCGCCGAAGGTCGAGGCCCAGGCATCGAACTCGTGGAGACCACGTGCCATCAACGCCTCGTGGTCCATCAGCCGCTGCACCGAGAACATCTCGCCGAGAGTGTTGGTGATCGGCGTGCCGGAAGCGAGGATCAGAGCCCGGCCGGGGTTCTTCGTCTCGACGAAGCGCGACTTCACCCAGAGATCCCAGGCGCGCTGCGACCCGTTGGGATCGACGCCCTTCAAC
>CALFRR010000159.1 GCA_937919435.1 uncultured Alphaproteobacteria bacterium
CGGTCGTGGCCGGCTCCGCGGCGGCGGCTTCCGCCGGCGGGTCGGCCGGGGTCGGAGGCTCGACGTCGCCGGCCGCCGAGGCCGCGGCCTGGGCGGCACGCCGGGCGGCGGCGATGAAGTCGGCCTTGCGGCTCGCCGCAGCGGTCGGACCGGCGGCGGGATCCGGCAGGACCGGGGCGGACCTGCCCGGAGCCTGTGCGGCCCGGCCCTGCGGCTTGCCGGAGCCCGGTTCGAGCGGGCGGGTGTCCTCGCTCGGCGGCGTGAGGAGATCGCGCAGATTGGCCCGGACGGCGTTCGGCGAACCGGCCGAGACCGGCCGGCCGGCGATGGTGGCGCCTGCCGTCGCCGCGTCCCGCGCCGGCTTTTCGGCCGGAGCGTCCGCCGGTGCCGATTCGGCGCCGACCGGTTGCGGCAGAGGAGCCGTGGCGGGCTGGACCGGATCGAAGCCGGGCAGGGTCGAGGTCGCCGCCGCGCCGGACGGCTTCGCCGGGCCGCCGGCACCGGCGCGTTGCGCCGCCTGACGGGCCGAGCCCTGGGCGATCTTCTCGATCGCGCCGAGACGGCCGACGATGCCGGTCAGCGCGTCGTGCAGCGAGATCAGCGTGTCGTTGGTCCGGTTCTCGGTCTCGCGCGCCGCCGTCTGCAACGACTTGAGGTCGTCCTGGAGCGCGCGCAGCACCGCCTGATCGGAGCCGCCGGACCGTCCGACCTCCAGCACCAGCTCGCGCGCCACTTCCCGGGCCGCGTCGACGCTGTCCGCCCGGCTCGCTTCGAGCCGTTCGTCGAGACGGCGGATGTGGTCGTTGAGCCCGTCGATGCCGGAGAACCGCGCCTCGGTCGAGGCCAGCCGCTCGACGATCCGTTCCAGGTGGTCCTCGATCTGTCCGAGCGTCGCCTCGTCGGCTTCCGGTTCGCTCGACCGGTCGAGCTTCTCGGCGAGGCTGCGCATCTGCGCCTCGAGCTCGGCGACGCCCGGTGTCCGGGCGAGTTCGCGCCGCATCTCCGCGACTTCCCGGGTCAACGCCTCGACGTCGGCGGCGGCGCCGGTGTCGCGGTCGAGCCGGCCGAGGATCTCGGCGAAGCGCGCATCGAGATCGACCCGCGGCCCCTCGTCCTGGCGGGCGAGCAGTTCGTCGAGCCGTCCGATCGTCGCTTCCAGTGCGGCGACGGCGCGGCCGTCGATCGGCGGCCGGTCGAAACCGTCGAGCCGTTCGGCGATCTCGGCGATCCGATCGGCGATCCGGTCGGTGTCCTCGGCGGTCGGCCGGCGCGTCTCGAAGGCGGCGATCCGGCTCGACAACTCGCCGAGCTGCCGTTCGACCGCCCGGATCTCGTCGCCCGCCCGGCCACCGCCGGCGATCGCCCGCATCTCGTCGACGAGACGGGCGAGGTGGTCCTCGCTGACCGGTCCGCGAGCGATCGCCTCGATCGCATCGAGCCGTTCGGCGACGATCTGCATGCGCCGATCGAGCGCCTCGACCATCGGCGTCGGGTCGATTCGTTCGAGGTTGGTGCGGAATTCGGCGAGCCGGCGTTCGACGTCCAGGGCGCGGCGATCGTCGCCGCGTTGGGCGATCCGCTCGATCTTGGCGTCGAGGTCGCGCAGCTGGCGCTCGATGGCGCTCACCTGGGCGATCTGCGGAACGCCGCGCAGGAGCTTCTGGATCTCCGAGATCTCCGAATCGATCCTGGTGCCGACCTTGGGCGAATCGATTCCCTGCTTCAGTTCGTCGAGCCGGCCGACGATCCGGCCGTAACCCGCCTCGAGATTCTTCAGCGAGCCCTCGACGTCGGTCTGCAACACCGCGTCGCGCAGCCGGCCGATCTCCACCATCACCGGCTCGAGCGTCTCGCGGGCCGGGTGGGTCGCGGCGAGATCGTCGAGTTTGACGGTCAGCCGGCGCAGTTCGTTCGAGACCTCGGCTCCGGTGCCGCTGCGCCGTTCGATGGTCTCGCGCAGGGCGCGGATCTCGGCGACCAGCGGCCCGGTCTGGTCGCGCTCGTCGCGTGCCCGGAGTTGGTCGATCTTCTCCGACAACAGGCGGAAATGGCGATCGAGGTCGGCCTCGCCGCGGTCGGCCGGCATCGCCGCCGGGCGGCGGTCGTCGCGGTCGAGCGACCGGCGGCGTTCGGCGATCTCGGCGACGGCACGATCGAGGTCGTCGCGCGGTTCGGCTTCGGCCCTTCGCGACGGCCGGCGTTCGGCGGCCGGGGAGCGGTCCTCGGCGAGCGTCCGGACGCGACGGTCCAGCCCGGCGAGGGCCGCGGCGATCTCCGAGAGGTCGGCTTCGCCGGATCTGTCGCGGGCCCGCACCTTGGGTCGGCGCTCGTTCTCGGGGACCGCCGAAAGGCGCTTCAGGCGATCCGACAACAGGTCGAGTTGATGATCGAGGCCGCCGGCCGCGGGACGATCGGAGCGCTCGGGTCGGCGCGAACGCGGCGGTGGCGTCTGGTCCGCCGCACCACGACCGGACAGCGCGTCGACGAATTCTCCGACCGAGAGACCGGACCTGCGAGCCACGTCGATCACGCGGTCGCGGATCTCCTCCTCGCTCGTCCGGGCGCTCCACGACATGTCGTTCCTCCGTCGGTCGCCCCGCGCGCTCCGTCGCCGCGACGGAGCGACGCCGGCGGAAGGCGCGCCGACTCGCGCGTTCCGTCCATGGCGGCGGCACGAGAATTTTCCAACGAGGTAAACAACCGGTTAATAACCGGGCCCTTCGGCAACCGTGGCGTAACGAAGATTGAGGAAACACCAACGTCGATGCGACTCCGACGGGTGTCTGAAATGCCAGGATCTCCGCGACATATCATCACGCGGCATATGTTACCACATGTGAAAACGGCCGATTTCCTGAGTTCATCATGATCTCGGGCGGCCAGGATGTCGGCGCGTCACCTACACGTGAAGTAAGTTATAGATCCGCACGTGGCATACCAGAAGTTCGTTGACGTGGCGTAGTGCTCAGCTATGTGCGTTGGCCTTCCACCGCACCTCGACGGCGGTAGAGGTGTATGAGACTTCACGAATGGACGGACCACGACCCGGATGAGGACGGACGACATGGGCGGAGACGAATCCGCCGGCACGGCGAGCGAGCAGAGTTCGATTGCGGAACTTCTCGACGGTGCGCGCCCGAAGGACGACCGGACTTGGACGATCGGCGAATTGGCGCGCGAGTGCGACGTCACGCTGCGCGCCCTTCGGTTCTACGAAGGAAAGGGGCTGCTCGATCCCGAGCGGCGCGGTGTGATGCGCACCTACGACGCGGAGGACCGCCGCCGCCTCCGGCTGATCGTCCGTGGCAAACAGATAGGGCTGAGCCTGATCGAGATTCGCGACCTGCTCGACATGCCGTCGCGTGGCCGCGGGATGACCGGCCGGTGGCCTCGCCTGCGCGAGGCGCTGAATCGGCAGGTGAAGGTTCTGGAGGAGCAGAAGGCCGACATCGATCGGGCACTCGCCAACCTCGCCGAGGAGGTCGCCGCTCTCGAACGGCGCGAGGCGCAGGGTCGCGAGGGGTGACCCGGTTCGGCGGGGGGAGCCCACGAAGGTCTTCTCTCGCGGACACCGACAGAAGAAACGGGCCCTTCGGGGCCCGTTTTCGTTTCCATCGTCGGATGTCCGAGCGGTCGGCGACCCGTCAGGGGGTCGCCTTCTCGGCCGCCTTGCGCTGCTCTTCGCGCAGCTGGTCCTCGATGCTCTTCTGCTTGTCCTGGATCTCGGCGTTGATCGCCTCTTCGCGCTTCTTCAGCGCCGCGGCGTCGAGCGGCTTGCCTTCGTTGGCCGACTTGAAGCTGGCCAGCGGGAAGGTGAAGGTCACCGGGTTGGAGGCCTGCCCCATCGCCGTGACGGTCAGGTTGGCACCCTTCTTCAGCGATGCGGTGTAGGCGTCGCTGCCGACCAGCTGGGCGACGCAGCCGTCGGGCGCACACATGCCGAACTTGGCGTCGTCGGTCTTGCCCTGGTCGACCTGGACCTTCAGGCCCGGCTGCAGCAGCAGCCCGGTCGGCATGATGAACTCGACGATCTTGCGGGCTTCGCCGGAGGCTTCCACCACGGCGATCGAGGCGAGGAACTGGCCGCCGGTCGAGCGCAGCTCGTAGGCGGTCTTGCACAGTTCCTTCTTGGCCTTCTCGTCG
>CALFRR010000160.1 GCA_937919435.1 uncultured Alphaproteobacteria bacterium
ACACGACGCTCTTCCGATCTCTCGGGCTACGAGCGCGATGCGCTCTACAATCAGGCGGCCTATCCCACCGCCCGCAATGTGCTCGCTCTGCTCTGTAATGCGCTGTGCCTGCTGTCGACCGAACCCGCACTCGGCGCGCCGGAATGGCCGAAGCAGGCACCGGCCTCGCTCGTCGATGTGGTGGAAAATGCCACGACACTGAAGCGTCGACGGACTGCCTCAGGTCGTCTCGCCGAAGATGGCTATTTCTCCGTCCGCCGACTCGACTTCCGTATCGGCATGTCTGAAAGCCGCGCCGACGAGGCTGCCGATCCGAACCTGTCGGGACGCGAAGTCGCCGCGCATTGGCGACGCGGCCACTGGCGACGCCAGCCGCATGGTCCGGGTCTCGCCGAACGCCGCTTGATCTGGATCCGCCCGGTCCTGGTGCGGCAGGACCGCGGCGAGCCGGCCGTTGGTCACCTCTACGCGGTGACGGAGCAATACCGATGAACGCTGACGAGAGCCCGCACACTGCCGTCACGGTGAGCGCGCGCCCTGACGAACTCCCCTCCCCTGCCCTGCCCGCCCACCTCGAACGCCTCGCTGATAGCGCCCGCGGCTATGCCGAGGCGGCCAGTTCCGCCAACACCCGCCGCGCCTATGCTTCCGACTGGAAGCACTTCGCCGGCTGGTGTCGCCGTAGGGTCTCGACGCCTTCGTTCCCAACCCGCAGATAGTCGGCCTCCACATCACTGCCTGTGCCTCCGGCGAAGGCGGCCGCAGCCCCGACAGAGTGTCGACGATCGAACGGCGGCCGTCGGCGCTTCCTGGACCTTCGCCCAACACGGCACGGTCCTCGACCGCAAGAACCGTCACATCGCCACGGTGCTCGCCGGCATCCGCAACACCCAGGCCGCACCGCCGCGGCAGAAGGAAGCCATTCTGCCCGAGGATCTGATCGCCATGCTGGAGGTGCTCGACTGCGGCTCGCTGCGGGCCTGCGCGACCGGGCGATGCCGCTTGTCGGTTTCGCCGGCGGTCTCCGTTGCTCGGAGATCGTCGACCTCGGTCGAGATCAGACCCAGGACGGTCGCGGCTGGGTCGAGATCCTCGACAAGGGGCTGGTGGTGACGCTGCGCGGCAAGACCGGATGGCGTGAGGTCGAGATCGGCCGCGGCTCGTCGGACGCCACCTGCCCGGTCGTCGCGCTCGAGACCTGGCTGAAGTTCGCCCGGCTAGTCCACGGGCCGATCTTCCGCCGTGTCACCGGATCGGGTGTCATATGTGGAACGGCCCCGCGGGCAAGAGTGAAGATCGAGAGATTTGTTCGTAGGGAACGGTGCGGTCATATGTCCGGCCTTTTGGTGCGGTCACCGACCGCTGGCCTCGATGAGGTCCGCGAAGCGGGTGGCGTATCAATCGGACGCGCTATTGGCGCATTGACACATCGGCCTCTCTCGCCTGCAGATTTCGTTCCGGTACGGCTCCATCGCTCGTCGGCACCTTACCCTTCCTGTCCGACCCTTCGTTGGTCAGTTCGTCAGTCAGCTATTTCCTCGTCGGCGGTCATGTGGCGGCCGGCATGACGGGTGGCCGATAGACGCCGCCCTTCGTGAGCAGGGCCCAGATGATCCGCGCCATCTTGTTGGCCAACGCGACGGCGGCGACCTTGTACGGCCGCCTGCCCATCAGAGCCGACAACCATGCCGGTACGGGTCTGCCTCGGCGTGCCACGCACATCACGGATGTGGCGCCGACCACCAAGAGGCTCCGCAATGTCGCATTGCCCATCTTCGAGATCCCACCGAGCCGTTCTTTGCCGCCGCTCGAATGTGGTTTCGGCGTCAGGCCGAGCCAGGCTGCGAAGTGGCGTGCCGATCGGAATCCTGCTGGATCCGGTACGAGCGCGCGGATCGACGCCGCTATGATCACGCCGACCCCGGGGACCGACATGAGACGCTTGGCACATGCGTCCGACCTCGTCGCCACGGCGATGCGTTCGTCGATCTCCGCAATCTGCTGTTCGATCATTTCCACCGCCTCGACGAGGATCGCCAGCGCAAAGCGTGCGACCTTTGGCACGCGATTGTCGTCATGGTCTCGGACGATGGCGACGAGACTGGCGAAACCGGTGACGGCCGTGGCTGCGACAACGCCGAGCTCCGCAAGATCCGCTCTCAGGGCGTTGATGGTTCGGGTGCGCTGGTTGACCAGTAGTTCCCGGGTCTTGAGCACCATGGCTGCCGCCTGCTGCTCCTCCGTCTTGATCGGCACGAAGCGCATGGTCTTCCGAGTGACCGCCTCGCAGATTGCCTCGGCGTCGGCGGCGTCGGTCTTGCCGCGTTTGACGAAGGGCTTCACGTAGGCCGGAGGGATAAGCCTCACCTCGTGGCCAAGGCGAGCGATCTCCCGGGCCCAGTGATGTGCGCTCCCGCAGGCCTCGATCCCGACCAAGCAGGGCGGCTGCTTTCCGAAGAATGAGAGCACCTCCGAACGTCGCAATTTTCGCCGCAGAGCCGGGGTTCCGTCTTCGGTCGCGCCATGGACCTGAAAGATGGTCTTGGCCAAGTCGAGCCCAATCGTAGTAATCTTCGTCATGGAACGGCCCTCTACCTCGTGGTGTGTTTCGCAACGACCACGTTAGCACTTGGATGCTGCGGTAGCGGGGCCGTTCCACACCATCAATCGGCGCGGAACATTGACCCCGGCCGGCTCAACGACCGCGAGGTCGCACGCCTAGTCAAGCGAATGGCGCTCGCCACCGGGGTGCGAGGTGATCTGACGGAAGGATAACGTCGCGAGGCCTTCGCCGGCCATTCGCTGCGCGCTAGCCTCACCTCCTCGGCCGAGGTCGACGAGCGCTTCGTCCAGAAGCAACTCGGCCACGCCTCCGCCAAGATGACGCGGCGCTATCAGCGTCGGCGCGACCGGTTCCGGGTCAACCTCACCAAGGCCGCGGGCTGTAGAAAGATGCCGATCCGACATGTGGCGGGAATCGAGCCGGCGTTGCGTTCGGCTCGACGCCGACGAGAAGAACTGGGAACAATTTCACGGTCACGGCCAACCGAAAGTTCGAGACAGCTCCGCCCGATCTGGCGGCTCGCCCAGAACCTGCATATCATCGAGCAGAAATCGAGGGCTGCGCCGGACGTTTCAGTATGACCGAGGAACCGATCAATACCAGAAGCCATGAGAAAGCTAGATCGCCCACCCCGATACGGCTGGGTCAGCTCTTCGAATGCTACGAAATCGGGATCGGTCCCTACGCCGAAGACGCAGAAGGGCACCTTCGTCATGTCGATGACGTGCCGTCCGGACTTGCCTGCAAATGCAAGTGCCCCGGATGTGAGCGGGACGTCGTTGCGAAGAAGGGAATGCGAGCGCATCACTTCGCACACCGGGCACAAAGCAGTGGCCAGACCTGCACATCGCCCGGCGAAACTGCTCTGCACAAATTCGCAAAACAGGTTCTCGACCAATACCTCGAGATCACCCTGCCTGCCCTGATCGAACGGCAGGACGATGACACCGAGACCGTGATCGATACCGGCCGCTGGTTGTTTGACAGTGCCGAGCTCGAAAAGCGGGAAGGAGAAATCATTCCGGACGTCGTCCTCCATCTGGAAAAGCGCTCCCTCATAATCGAGTTCATGGTCACGCATTCATGTGATGAAAGAAAAATCGCCCGTATACGTGAATTAGATGTGGGAGCAATCGAGATCGATCTGTCGTCCTACCGAAATCATACACTCGAAGACATCATCGAACCGATATTGCACAAAGCTCCCAGAGCTTGGCTGCACAACCCGAAAGCGCAGAGCGCCAGAGATAGGCTTCTCGCGAGAGCAGAGCGGCGAGCCGCGGAACGAAGGGATTTCATCTCGAGAACAGGCAAAGCCTATCGGCATCGGCTGCCGTCGAAGGCTCCAGGAACCGGCGCATGGGAAAAAGCGGCCCGTCTCGACGGCCTCGGAGAGCTCATCAACCTGCCGGTCAATGGAACCGGCTGTTTTTCGGCCCCTGTCGCCGAATGGCAGGCCGCAATCCTTCTGACACTCGTGAAGGATTCGCCGGAGCCGTTCCGAACCCGAACCGGTCTGGAAACCCTCAGATCGCAAAATTGGCTCGATCGACAATTCGACGCCCTGCAAGATGATCTCGTCGATGACATCAAGAAGGTAGCCGAGACATTCGACACCCCCCTCAATGCCGTGGCCAATTATTTGAAAAAACTGTCGAGTAGTGGATACGTTCATTCTCCCCGAACCGAAATTTGGAATCCGGCTCATGCGCTGCTCACAAAAGTCGAAGAAGCACGTGAACTGCGGCAACGCCCATTACGAAGGCGCGACGAGACCCGACTCATCGTCGATGGGATACTTCGAGACCTTCCTTCAGGCGAGGCCATCTCTTTCGACTTCGGGCAGTGGTGGTTGCGTAAACTGCCGAACCACCCCTACTCTCCGCAAGCAGCGGCTGAATTCGTCGACGTTCATTGGAAGGCATTCAAGAACAGCCTGTCGAAGGTACAAACGAATTTACGGTTTCATGCTCACGAGAGCACCGACCTCATGGGCCTCCCTCTTGGACTAATGCTCAGGGACGCATTGGATCGAAAGCAGAAGGAGCTCGAGGATCGAGAACGCGCGAAACAGGCGAGGCAGGAGGAAGCTCGCGCCAAACGGATCTCCAGCCTTCGGAGCCGAGCCACCGACGAGCTTGGATTGGCCGCCACCAACTGGCTGACGACACCGAACCCGCAGCTCGATGATAGAACGCCGTTGGATGCGGCGTCCGATGAAGACGGTCGCAATCGGGCCGGCCGTGCATTGGACGGGCGCGTGCGCGAACTCAAAGCCGAGGAGCGCGCACGGAAGATCAGGGACAAGGCCCTTCAGACACTACGAAACGCTGCTCGGGAGAAATATTATGGGGAAAATCTTGCGATACTTTGGCTGACGACCAGCCGAACAGAGTTGGGAGGGAAATCGCCCGAGGAATATACGATCGATGACGCAACCTGCCGAAAATGCATGGCATATTTGCCGAGCAAGAAATCGAAACGTTGATCCCTCGAAGACCAACCGATTAGGATAATGTGCCCCTATAATCGAGCGAAATTCGAATGAAGTCCAGGTCATGAGACGACCATCACCTCAGAGAGGCGTCGAGAGAAACAGAATCGCTTTCTCCAGAAATAACATCTGACCAGATCCGAATATGCGATACGCGGCGTCATGTATCGATAAAATCTCAAGTATCAATCCATCGATGCTGAAACCAATATTTCGAAACGCGCTCGGAGTTCAAAGAACGAACGGGCCATGATCGGTGCCGGTGGCGACCCCGTCTCATTCTAAAAACTCGACTTGGAATCAAAGCGACGTCGCCTTCATGTGGCGGGGTCGTAGCCTTTGGTTCGCATCCCCGACGAAGGGCCATCGGCCGTCGCTGTCCGATCGGTCAGGCCGCCGCGATTGCCCTCCTCGCTTCGGTCCTCTCCTCGTGTTCGAACGCATCGGCGAAGGAATCGAGTTCCCGAGAGCTCATCCCCATCTCGCGCCCAACGTCACGCCACCGCGAGACGGCGTTCTCCACCTCCGCGAGGATTGAGAGAGCAGCATCACGCGACATCCGAAAATACGGCAGAACGCTCATCAGGGACTCGATCCGCGCCTCCGGCCCCGTCTCCTCGGAGATCCAGGTCTTCAACTCACGCGCCCGTTCGGGGAAGGGGTTGATGTCGAAGGCCGGAGCCAGGCGCCACAAACCGCCGTCGACATGTAGAAAGCCGTGATTGTGGAGATGATCGTCGACGTTGGTGACGAGGATCGAGAAGGCGATCCGGCGCCAGAGCTCTTCGGTATCGGCTCTCGGCTCGACCCCATGGGTTCGCAGCGCGTCGACGATCTCGGTGTAGCTGTGCTCCCCTCCCTCTCCGTCTTCCGCCCCGATCATGGTCGCAGCCGAGACGTACATCGCCCGGCCGCCGCCAACCGGGCGATCGAAGCGGCGGATCAGCGCGATCGACTGCCCTTCGCTTTCGACGAGACGCCCATGAGCGGCATCGATGCCGGCCGCTCGGGCGAGGGTCAAGGCCAGGATCTCCCCCTTGGTCACGGCGCGGTCGTCGCCGACGCTCGGGAATTTGCCGATCGAAAGCAATCCGTCGTCGTCAACCACGGTACATTTGGGGCGCAGTCCGCCGAGAGAAGTTCCCCGCCCGCGAAGATAGGCGAGATCGGCCGCCGTCTCTTCGTTCGCCTCGACCGCACGCGACGCCGACAGGAGGGCGCCGAGTTCCACCAGTGGAGGAATGCTCCGCCGTCCCTCTTCGGCGGCTCGCTGGAAGACGCCGCCCTCGTCGGCGAACCGCAATGCCCCGACACGCGCCACGTCGTCGACCGCCAATAGAAAATCGAGAGAGGACAGAGCGACCGCCGGAACCTCCCTGCCCTTTCGTCTGGCCTCCTGCCGTCGTTTGGCATGATCGCGCAGGATGACGCGCCGGGCCCAGCCGTCCGGCTCCGTATCGGCGATCGCACCGTGAAACAACGAACCGCCCCGGCCGCGGCGATGGAACTGCGGACCCGTGACGAGCGGCAGGGCCGGATCGATGGCGAAACCGTCGCGGTCGCCGAGCCACGCGGCCGCATATTGGAATGCCGCAGCTTCCCGCGCGCCCTGACCATCGTGATGCAGGAGCCCGAGGTCGCGAGCATTGTCGCCGATGGCCACACGGATCGTGCGTTTCATAGGGGTACCGCCGTCTTCTTCGGGCGGACGCGTTTCGGCAGTCGTTCCGCCTCGAGCAGCAACCCGGTTTCGTCCGTGCCGGGATCGATGAGGTCGGCGAACCCATCGGGGTGCCCGAGCGCGAAGAGCGCCATCGCATAGGCCCCGATCGACACGGCCGGGTCGCCCTTTTCGAGCTTGCCATAGGTGCCGCGCGCCACGCCGATGCGTTCGGCCATCATCGCCGTCGTCAGGCGCCGCTTTCGCCGCGCCGCCGCGATGTCGGCACCGAGTTTGGTCAACCCGGCGCGAACCTTTCCGGGTAGGGAGTCGAGGGAGGCGGACCGCATCTCATGTCTCGTAAACTGGTCAATTATTTCTATTAGCGTTCATTTTATAAGCCATTATATGCGCGCCGTCCACCCGGCCTGCACCGCTTCGGCCTCCCCCACGACGGTGATTGCAGATCAAATAGGAAATACCGGTCCTCTCGGACCTCGACGGGAGAAACATCTACGACCAGGTCCGAAACCGCCTAGATCCTCTCCGAGAACCGCGCCAGCTCGGCCCACGACCGCAGGCCGGTGGCGTCGTAGATGGCGGCGAGATGCTTCTTCATCGCCTCCGGGCTCGTGCGGGTGCGCGCGGCGGCGGCGGTGCGCGTCTCGCCCGAGGCGGCGGCGAGCAGCAGGCTGCGCCGACGCGGCGAGAGATCGAGCGCCATCAGGCTCTCGACGAGGCGCAGCCGGCGGGGAACCTCCAGCGTGACCGCGAGCGACACCACGCCGGCGCCGGTGCCCGGTTCTGCGAGCGGCTCGGCCGTCACCACCAGCCGCCCCTGAGCGACCGGGATGATTTCCCGCACGTTCCCTTCCGCCGCAAGTTCGGCGCACAGTCGTCGCGCGAAGGCCGGCGGCGCGCGCAGCGGACCGTCGGCCGGGATGCCCTGCCCCACCAGATTGCTCGCCTGCAACAACGACCGCGCACCCTCTCCGGCGAAGAGCAGGCGTTCGCCTACGGCATCGACGATCAGCGAGCCGCCTCGCGAGGGACTGCCCGTCCCTTTCCCCGCCAGTTCCCAGGTATCGTCGGTCGTCGCGCGTTCGAAGGCGCGCGACAGTGCCGGAGCCGCGCGGCGAAGCGTGGCGAGATCGACTTCCTCGAAGGGATGCCCCTCGACGCGGAACAGCAGGGCGACTGCCCGAGCCCGGCCGTGATGCTCGATCCTGAGGTCGAGCGCATGGTGGTGGCCGCTGGCGCGGACCAGCAGATTGAAGGTGTTCGACCGCCAGTAGGAGGTGGGCGGCACAAGGAGACGCCCCCATCCCGGCCCGTCCAACCGCACCAGAGTGGCGACATTCAGCTCGGCCGGACCGAGGAACAGGCGCTCGAACTCGTTGAGGAAGAGATCTTGCGCCTCGTGCGTTGAGTCCTCGTGGAAGAAGCCTTCGGGCAGCCCCCGATCGTCCATCCAGAACAACGCCGCGGCATCGGCACCGGCCAATTCGCGCAACAGCCGACAGACCTGTGGGGCGATCGCGGCGACGCCGACGCCGATCTCGCAGACGAGCTCCAGCTCCTGCCACTTGGCTCTGGTCGGACGTGCCACGGTCGCGTGCCCCTCCCGGCGGAGGGATCGTGGCCCGCATGGAAACGCTCCCCCCATGGGGAATGTTACGTAGGCGACGAGGTCTGTAAACAGGAAGGAGACCGAGGCGCGATCCCGCGCGACGACCCGAGAGGAATGTACCGATGAAGACGTCTTTCCGCATCGGCGCGGTGGCCCTGTTCGCCGTGGGCCTCGTCGCATCCCTGCCCGCCGTCGCCAAGGACGTCGCCGGATCCAAGGACCACCCGATGGTCGGCCGCTACGTCGGCTCCGAGATCACCCAGTTCAAATCGGCAGACTTCGACGAAGTCCGTCTCCTCAAGGCGCCGCTCGATCTCAAGACCGACGGCGAGAAGCTCACGGACGGCAACAGCCTGCGGCTCGAAGGCAAGGTGCTGCGTATCCGCTACGATGCCCCCAAAGACCGCTCGTCGCTCGAGGTGATGCGCAACTACGAGGACTCTCTCGCCGCCAAGGGTTTCGAGACCGTCTTCGCCTGCGCCGGCGGCGACTGCTTCAAGACTCCGGAATCGAGCTTCCGCTTCGCCTTCGTCGGCGACGACGGCCAGATCAACTACCGCTACGACAAGGGGGTGCGCTACCGGCTCGTCCATCTCGCGCGGCCGACCGGCGACGTCTGGGCCGCCGTGATCGTCGGCGGCGACGTCGGGCCGATGGTCCGTGTCGTCGCGGTCGACGTGAAGCCGATGGAGGCCGGCCGGATCGCCTTCGTCGATGCCGGGGCCATGGCGCAGGCGATCGCCGCGACCGGCCGCGTCGCGCTCTACGGCATCCAGTTCGATTTCGACAAGGCCGAGATCAAGCCGGAATCCCGCCCGACGCTCGACGAGATCAGCAAGTTCCTGAAGGCCGAGCCCACCCTTTCCGTGGTCGTCACCGGCCACACAGATGCCAAGGGTGCTTTCGACTACAACGTCGATCTCTCGCGCCGCCGCGCCGCCGCCGTCGTCGCCGAGCTGACGACACGCTACGGCATCGCCGCCGACCGCCTCACCCCCTTCGGCGCCGGTATGGCCTCGCCGATCGCCTCCAACGAAGACGACGCCGGCCGCGCCAAGAACCGCCGCGTCGAACTGGTCAAGCGCTGAGGAGAGCCCCATGCGCGCGATCGAGTTCGCCCGGATGATCCCGGCCCTCACGATCTCGATCGCCATGATCGCCGCCGCGTCGGCGCCGTCCCGAGCCGAGGACGTCGCGGCGCAGTCGGTGCGGATCACACCGCCGGTCGAGGATGGCAAGGCGCTGTTCTCGGGCGGCGCGATCGCTCGGATCGTCGGCCTGCGCAAGGGCGGAAACGGCTTCGTCTCGGTCCGCGCCGCGCCCTCGACCAAGGCCGCCGAACTCGATCGCCTGACCGCATCGCGGCTGGTCATCGCACTCACCCCGGCGACCGACTGGAGCAAGGTGACCTTCATCGGCGTGATCTACCCGGCCGTCGCCGACGACGGCGTTTCGCTCTCCGAGGTCTGCGACTTCCCCGAGACGCCGCCCGGACCGCCCTTCGATCGGGTCTATACCGGGCCGTGCCGCTCCGGTTGGATCCACAGACGCTTCGTCGAAGTCCTGGCGGATTGACCATGCCGATGCCCGCCGATCCGGAGGCCCTGCGCGCCGCGTTACTCGACCGGCTGTCCCGCGTACGTGGCGCTCTGCGGCTGGGGCTTCTCCTCGGCACGATCGTCGCTGGTGCCACCACCGTCTCCTGGACGATCGCGCTCGTCACTCTGCGGCCGATCTGCGAAGCCCATGCCGAGAAACACCACCTCGCCTACGACGGGATGAAGTTGTCGTTCTTTGCCCGCAGCGTCCGGGTCTCGCCCTGTCGCTTCCGCGACCGGCCGGACGGCGCAGCAACCAATGTCGTTCGCTGGCGTTCTCTCGACGGGGCGACGTTCCTCCTCGAGATCGGCGTTCGGCCCGATCTGATGAGCTACATCCTTGGCGGGCTCGGGCTCACCGCCTGGCTGTTCCTCACCCCGACCGGCCGGGCGCTGCGGCGAAACCGGTCGCAGTGATCGGGAATGATCCCGGCACGGCAGCGTGCATGGTCGCAAACGCAGAGCCTCGCAGACGGCTGATGCACCCTGGGCACCGATCTCGTACCATCCGTTCGGTATCGA
This sequence comes from uncultured Alphaproteobacteria bacterium, assembly GCA_937919435.1. GTDB lineage: Bacteria > Pseudomonadota > Alphaproteobacteria > Rhizobiales > Ancalomicrobiaceae > Siculibacillus. Next base: position 10,468 of record CALFRR010000160.1, read on the forward strand.
GTTCGAAGGTCGACGCCCATGGGCAAGCAGGTCGGGAAACAGCAGTTGACGGATCAGGCGATCGCCCTGTTCCGCGCCAAGGGCTATTCGGCGACGAGCATCGACGAGATCGTCAGGGCATGCGGCATCACCAAGGGCAGCCTCTACTACCATTTCCGCAGCAAGGAAGAGCTGGCGCTCGCCGCTCCGGGGCCACGCAATCGGCAGCGGCGAAGCGGAACGACAGCACGACCGCGCCATAGGCGCCGCCGAGGAAGGCGGCGCGGCGGCCGTGGCGACGGGCGAGCGCTCCCGCCGGCAGCGTGGCGACCGCCATGCCGACGACGAATATCGAGATCGGCAGGATGGTCAGAGCCTTCGGCGGGGTGAGGACGTCGCTGACGATCGCTCTCATCGCATAGAAAACGGCGGCGTTGGCCTCGGCGAGCGCCTAGGCGATCGCCGACCGTGCTACATTGATGGTGCCCTTCTCGATCCGAACTACGGGCATCGCTTCCTCGACACGGCGGGACGCTGGGCACCGATCGCTAGGACGAGCGATCGGAGCGCCGGAAGTGGCAGGCACGGCCGGGAAGGGAATAGGTGCGATCGAGCGAACCACCGTCGAGGCGTCAGCGGCTCTCGCTCGGACCGGCGACGGCCAGGGCGAGGCCGGCCAGAATGAGCCCGACACCGGTGGCGAAGAGCCCGCCGAGCGCATCGCCGAACATCGCAGCGGCAGCGGCGATGCCGACGACGGGCTGAAGATACTGCACGGCGGCGGCGGTCCGCGCCGGCACGGTGCGCAACAGGTGCAGCCACAGAAAGAGCCCGGAGACCGTCACCATCACCCCGAGATAGGCGGCGACCGCGAGACCCTCCGTCGTGAGGCGGATCGGCACATGCGCGATCTCCCACGCCGTCCAAGGCAAGAGCGAGACGAAGCCGAAGACCGTGCTCCATGCCGCCACTGCAGCGGTTCCGAAGTCGCGGGTCAATTCCACGCTCCATACGTAGTAGAAGGCGATGGCGAACGCCGAGATCAGCAGCCAGACCGCGCCGACCTGCGTCGATCCGCTCGATGGCGCGGTGTCGCCGCCCTGCCCCGCCGCCACCAGCGCGATGCCGGCGAAGGCGGCGACGAGACCGATGCGTTGACGGACGGTCACGGCCTGCTTCAGCCAGACGGCGGCGAAGACCACCACGAACAGCGGGATCGTCGCCGAGACGATCGTGCCGACCGAGGCGGTCGTGCCCTCGATGCCGAGGGTCTGCGCCACCTGGCCGACGCCGATGCCGAGCCCGCCGAGCGCCGCGACCCGAGGCCAAGCACGCCGGGGCAGCCTTCGACGGGCACCGAAGGCGAGGAGCAACGGCACCGCAATGGCGAACCGCAGGGCGGTGAGCGTCAAGGGCGGTACCGTCTCCAGGCCGAACTTGGTGATCGGGATCGACAAGCCCCAGATCACGGCGAGCACCAGCATCCATGCCGCACTCGACGGGGTGACGCCACCGAACGATTCATGCCCGCTTCCCGTCGCCATCGGGCACCTCTTCTGCTCGATCCTCTCCGAGAAGGATAGGCGAAGCGCCCCTTGCCTCGATTTCTTTTTCGGTGATCATATGCGGATCGATTGCGACATCGACGTCCATGAGAAGAAATCGAGAAGCCAAAAAATGCCGTTAGACTTCTCAAATCGCATGTCGCCTGTCGAAGCCTCCCCGGCGCTCGACGCCATCGACCGACGCATCGTCGCGCGTCTCCAGCGCGACGGTTCGATCGCCAATCAGACACTCGCCGACGAGATCGGGCTGTCGCCGCCCGCCTGTCTGAAGCGGGTGCGGCGCCTGCGCGCGGCGGGGATCATCGAACGCACCGTTGCACTGCTCGCCCCGGCGGCGCTCGGCGTGCCGCTGTTGACCGTGGTGCGGGTCAAGCTCGACCGGCCGACCGAGGAGGCGATGGCGAGCTTCGAGGCGCAGATGAGGGATCTGCCCCGGGTGACTCAGTGTTTCACCGTGACGGGCGACATCGACTACGTCCTGATGGTACGCAGCCACGACGTCGCAGACTATCAGGACTTCGCCCGCAAGATCCTGGCGACCGCCCCGGGGATCCGCGCCTACACCAGCGAAATCGTCCTGTCGGTCAACAAGACCACCACCGAACTACCGTTGGGAGACGGCTGATCAACGCCGAGCGGCCGATCCGATCAAGGCGTCGCAGACGGCCGCCCACGCGCCGCGATCGGCCGGATCGTCGCCGATCCCCAGGACGGTCGCGAGCAGATCCAGGGACTCCCGGTCGACGGTCCGGCGTGCCGCGTCGATCGCGGCGACCGCCGCCCACAAGCCGCGTCGCCATTCGCCGATGTCTTCGGTGATCTCCGCGTCGTCCAGCGGAACCATGTTCGGTGCCCTCAATTCGAAAGGTTGACGATCCGGCGGCGGAACCGCGGCTCGATCGCCTCCTCGAGCAGGAACGCGGCGACGTCCTTGCGCGAAATCTTCGTCATGCGCTGTCCGGTGAGATCGGTCAGTTCGCGAAAGCGCCCGGTCGCCGGACCGTCGGTGAGGTAGGCCGGGCGCACAATGGTCCAATCGGCATCGACGGCGCGCAGGAGTGCCTCCTGTCGGTCCTTGTCGGCGTAGATCGACCCGAGCAGCAAGGGCAGAACGATCCGATCGTAGAGAAAGCCGCCGTGGCCGCGACTGTCGCCGGCGCCCATGCCGGTGACGCAGACGATTCGCGTCGTGCCGGTCTCTGCCATCGCGACGAGAATATTGGCGGTACCGCGCGACAACAGGGTCACCGGCTTGCGCGTCAACGGCGTGCCGAGGACGCAGACGACGACGTCGATGCCGGACAGGGCAGCGGTGAGCGACGACGCATCGAGGACGTCGCCACGTACGATCTCATGAGTGGTGCCGAACTCGCCGAGGGCGGCGGGATTGCGCGCCAGCGCGCGGAGTCGCCGGCCGGACGCCGTCGCCAGCGACAGAACCTCGCGGCCGGTCGGTCCGGTCGCGCCGACGAGGAGGATGGTGGGATCCGTCGAAATCGTCGTCATGGCCGAGCCCCCGCGCGCCGCCGCCCGATCATCGAGGAGCGACCCGTCTCGTCGATCTCGTACGGGCTCATCGAACCCGCGTGAAATGAAACGATTTCTGCTTCATCATTCGCCACATGAATGAAGCTCGGATCGACCTCAATCTCCTCGTCGTCTTCGATGCCATCGCGCGCTGCCGGTCGGTGTCGAAGGCGGCGGTTCTGCTCTCGCTGAGCCAACCGGCGGTCAGTCACGCACTCAACCGCCTGCGCGACCTCACCGGCGACCGTCTGTTCGTGCGGGGGCGATCCGGCTTCACGCCGACACCGCGCGCCGAGGCGATGATCGCGCCGGTCCGTGATCTGGTGGAGGCGGCGGGGCGGGTGCTCGACGCGCCGGTCTTCGATCCCACCACGGCCGAACACCGTTTCCGCATCGCCGGTAGCGACTATTCGAATCTGGCGCTCGTCCCGGACCTCGTCGGGCGGCTGCGGCGGTCGGCGCCGAGCTGTTCGCTCGATCTCCTGCCGGTCGACGCCTCGACGCTCGCCGATCTCGAAGCCGGCACCGTCGACTGCAGCTTCTGGGGTGCCCCACCCCCGCCGGCGCCCTGGTGCTCGCATGCCCTCTTCACCGATCACCTGATCGGCCTCGTCGCCGAGAGCCACCCCCTCGGTCGAACCGCCGAGGGGACGCCGGTGACCCTCGACGCCTATCTCGCCCACCCACACGTCGTCGTGTCGCTGCGCGATCCGGGACCGAACGTCATCGACGTCGCCCTCGCCGAACGTGGCCTCGCCCGTCGGATCACCGTGCGGACCCGCAGTGTCACCGCCAACGTCGCCGCCCTACTCGACACGGACCTCGTCGCGTCGGTGCCCGCGCGGTTGCTGCCGATCCTCGCCCCGCGCGGATATCGTTCCTTCGACATCCCACTGACGCTTCCCCCGATCGACTACCGCCTCGTCTGGCACCGCCGCTGCGACGCCGATCCGGCGGCGATCTGGCTGAGAGATCTGATCGCGAGCCTCTACGACGGGGGAAGGCAGACTGCGGACTGAAGATGGGGGCCGTCAGGACGTGCCGAGCAACAGGTCTCTCGCGACCTCCTCCGACGTCCCCACATCGCGCTCGGTCATCCCGTCGTCGAAGCGGCTCGAGAGGCGCGCGATTAGGTGCCAGTGGAGATCGACCACGGCCTGCGAGTGGGCCAGATGATTGCGCAGGGACTGGAGATCCTGGAGCGCGGCCTTTGCTGCCTTCCGGCTGCGATGGCCCCATTCGCGCACGACGTCATGGTCGGCGATCAGGATCTGCCCCTTGTCGGCGAGTTGAAGACAGTCGAGCAGGTCGCACTGTTGCCCACGTCTCAGACGCTCCACTTGGAGCTGCTGGGCCTTGTCCAGCCGTCCGGGAGAAAGGCACGCCTCCCACCCTCCATCGGGCCATAGGGCCCGGATCCGTCGCAGAAAGTCGAGTTCGACCAGCATGACGATGCCGAACAGCCACATGCGACCGATCGGCTTCTCCAGGTCGGCACGGGTAAGGACGCCCTGAATCCGATCGCCTTCCCTGACGAAGGCGTGGTCGTAACGAGTCAAGACGTGGACCAACACCGGGATCGAGGCACCGACGTCGATGATCTGATCGTCGGTGATCGCCCGCCGCGCACCATGGGCTGGACCGGCATCCTCCCTCGCCGTCGTCTCGACGTAGCCGACCAGCCGCCGGCCGCTGCGCAGCCCGACGACACCGATCCGCCGATCGTCGGGAGGTGCGTCGCGCCGGAAGGTTTCGAACGCGATCTCGTCGATCACCCGAAGCGGCTCGACGAGATCGGCGGCGGTGAAGCCGTCGAGGAGCTTTCGAACCGATCGGACGTCCGCGCTCTCTCGCTGCGGCGCTCGGCCCTCGCTTCTATCCGCGGGAGGAGACGCCGCCAGTCGCGCCGACCAATGGGCGCGGGTCTTCTCCGCCTTAGCCAGAAGGGTCGGATGCCCGTCGCCGAGGACTTCGAGCAGCGCCGTCATCTCGGCGAGATAGACCCGCCCGAACCGCGCGTCGAAGCGGCAGATGTCGTCGGCGTTGTCGACGAGATCGGCGAGCTTCACCGTCTTGGCGCGGGCCGAGGCGGCCGCCAGATGCGATCGGTCGATCGCCTTGCGGACGGCGCGGTTGCCGTCGCCCGGTCGGCTGACGTCGGTCAGTTCGCCGACGAGCACGGCGACCGCCGGGCCGAAGGCGTCGGTAACGTCGTTCAACGTCACCGGCGTGTCCTCGACGATGTCGTGCAGCCATGCCGCGGCGATCGTCTCGGGATCGTCGGTCACCGCCGCAACGAGGTCGGCGACCGCCGCGAGATGAACCTCGTAGGGCTGCCCGTTGTACTTCCGGCGATGATCGATCCGCCGATGTTCGTCGACGGCGAAGGCGCGGGCCCTGGCGACCAGATCCGACATGGGTCAGGGCCGGCGCAGGGCATGCACCCGCTCGCGCAGGCGCTGGAACACGACATAGAGGCCGGGAATGACGAAGATGCCGAGGAAGCTCGCCGCCAGCATGCCGGCGAAGACCGCCGTTCCCACCGCCTTCTGGGTGTTGGCGCCGGCGCCCCCCGCGAAGACCAGGGGCACGAGGCCGAGGATGAAGGCGAAGGAGGTCATCATCACCGCCCGAAAGCGCAGCTTCGCCCCCTCGATCGCCGCCTCGACGATGTCGACGCCGCCGCGCCGTCGCTCCATCGCGAATTCGACGATGAGGATGGCGTTCTTGGCGGCGAGCGCGATCAGCACGACGATGCCGATCTGGGCGAAGACGTTGTTGTCGAGGCCCGAGACCCACAGCCCGGCCATCGCTCCGGCGAGGCCGACGACCACGGAGAGCAGCACGGCGATCGGGATCAACCAACTCTCGTAGAGGGCGACCAAGAAGAGATAGGCGAAGAGGACGGCGAGGCCGAGGACGAAGCCGGTCTGGCCCGCCGCCGCCTTCTCCTGGAGCGCAGTTCCGGTCCATTCGAAGCCGTAGCCGGCCGGCAGCGTCGCCTGAGACAGGGCCTCCATCGCCGCCAGCGCCTCGCCGGACGAGCGGCCGGGTGCCGGGCCGCCCTGGAGGGTGACCGAGCGCAGGTTGTTGTAGCGGATGATCGAGGACGGTGCCGTCTCGATCTCGACCTCGGCGATCGCCCGGAGCGGCACGAGATCGCCGCGCGCGGTGCGGACGCGGACTGCGAGAACGTCGTCGATCGCCATCCGGTTCGCAGCCTCGGCCTGCAGCTTGACCTGCCAGACGCGGCCGAAGAGGTTGAAGTCGTTGACGTAGAGGCCGCCGAAGGTGGTCTGTAGCGCCTGAAACACGTCGCCGATGGCGATGCCGAGCGTTTGGGCACGATCGCGGTCGAGATCGAACCGCACCTGCGGCGTCTGGGCGCCGTAGGTGGTGAAGACGCCGGCCAGCCGGTCGTTGCCGGCCGCTGCGATCATCACGCCGCGCGCCACCCCGGCGAGATCGGCGGGCGAAGCACCGGTCTCGCTCTGCAACTGGTATTCGAAGCCCGAACCGTTGCCGAGACCCATGATCGGCGGCAGGTTGAAGGCGAAGACGTTGGCCGCCGCAATGCCGCGGAACTTCGTGTTGAGATCGCGCAGCAGGGCGAAGACCGAAGTCGACGCGGAGGTCCGTTCCTCGAAGGGCTTGAGCCCGACCACCATCAGCGCCCGATTGGGCATGGCGAGACCGTCGAGCAGGCTGTAGCCGGTGACGAAGAACATGCCGCCGGTCGCCGGATGCGCCGCGACGATCGCCTCGACCTCCTCGACCACGGCGGTCGTGCGGGCAACCGAAGCGGCGTCGGGCAACTGCACCTCGCCCATGATCGCGCCCTGATCCTCGTCGGGCAGGAAGCCGCCGGGGACGAGGCGGGCGAGACCGCCGCTCGCCAGCGCGAAGCCGATCACCAGCACCGCCGTCACCAGTCCGCGCCGGGCGATGCGGCCGACGATCGAGACATAGCCGTCACGGGTGCGGTCGATGGCGCCGAGGAAGCGGGCGATGAAGCGCGGCGGGTGTTGGCCGGGCTTCAACAGCACGGCGCAGAGCGCCGGCGACAGCGACAGCGCCACGAAGGCGGAGATCAGCATCGACACCGAGACCGCCAGCGCGAACTGCTGGTAGAGCCGTCCGGTGATACCGGGGATGAAGGCGGTCGGCACGAAGACCGACAGCAGCACCAGGGTGATGGCGATGATCGGCCCGGTGATCTCGGCCATTGCCTTCTCGGTCGCCTCGGCCGGCGTGAGATGCGGCTCGTCCTCCATCACCCGCTCGACGTTCTCGACCACGACGATGGCGTCGTCGACGACGATGCCGATGGCGAGCACCAGCGCGAGCAGCGAAATGGTATTGGCGGTGAAACCGAAGGCGAGCATCGCCGCGAATGTGCCGACCAGGGCGACCGGCACGGCGGCGATCGGGATCAGCGTCGCGCGGATCTTGCCGAGAAACAGAAAGACGACGATCGCCACCAGGACGAAAGCCTCGATCAGCGTGTGCTTCACCGCCTCGATCGTCTTCTCGACGAAGACGGTGGTGTCGTACATCACCTCGTAGGCGACGTCCTCGGGGAAGGAGGCCTTCAGCTCCTCCATCGTCCGCCGCACGCCCTCGGCGACAGCGATGGCGTTGGCGCCGGGCGATTGATAGATGGCGATGCCGGTGGCGGCCTTGCCGTCGAAGCGGACGTTGGAATCCGACGACTTGGCGCCGAGTTCGATGCGGGCGACGTCGCGCACCCGCAGCAGGGCGCCGTTCGGATCGGCCCGGACCACGACGTCGCCGAACTCCTCCGGCGTGACGAGGCGGCCCTTGGTCGAGATGTTGTACTGGAACTCGGTACCCGGCGTGATCGGCGCCGCGCCGACGCGGCCGAGCGCCGCCTGGATGTTCTGCGCCTTCAGCGCTGCCGAGATGTCTTGCGGCGTCAGATCGAGACTGTTCATCCGATCGGCGTCGAACCACACCCGCATGGCGTATTCGAGCGTGCCGAAAGCCGTCGCCTGACCGACTCCGGGGACGCGGGCGAGGCGGTCGATCAGGTTGATGACACCGTAGTTGGTCAGGAACAATTCGTCGCGGGTGCCCTTGGGCGAATGGACCGCGACGATCTGCAGGAGCGCCGAGGACTGCTTCTTCACCGTGACGCCGATGCGCTGCACCTCGCTCGGCAGTTTCGACGTCGCCTGATTGACCCGATTCATGACGTTGACGGTGGCGAGATCCGGATCGGTGCCGACCTCGAAGCTGACGGTCAGCGCATAGCTGCCGTCGCTGCCCGACGTCGACTTCATGTAGATCATGCCCTCGACGCCGTTGACCTGGCTCTCGAGGACCTGGGCGACGCTCGCCTCTACGTCGGCGGCCGAGGCGCCGGGAAACGAGGTTGAGACCCGGACCTGCGGCGGAACGATGTCGGGAAACTGAGCGACCGGCAGCGCACGCAGCGCGATGAACCCGGCGACGAGAATGACGATCGAGACGACGATCGCCAGACGCGGCCGGCGGATGAAGACCGAAGAGATCATGGCGTTCTCCTCAGCCGGCGGGCCGGATCATCGGCTTCGGATCGACCGGCTGGCCGGGGCGGACCCGCTGCTGGCCCTGGACGATCACCCGATCACCCTCCTTCACCCCGTCGAGCACCTCGACCAGCCCGTCACGCTGGCGCCCGGCGCGGATCGGCTGGCGGCGAACGATGTTGCCTTCGCCGACGACGAAGACGAAGGGTCCGGCCTGATCGGTCGCCAGCGCCTGCTGCGACACGGTGACCACCCGTTCCGGGTCGGCCTGCGCGATGGTGATGCGGATGGTCTGACCGTCGGCCAGGAGCCGCTCGGGATTGTCGAAGATGGCGCGGGCCGCGACCGTATCGGTGCGCGGATCGGCCTGGACGTCGATGAAGTCGACCGTGCCGGTCTCGGCCATCGCCCGGCCATCGGCGAGGATGGCGCGAACCACGATCTTCGGCAGGGCGCCGCCGGTGCGATGCTGCAAGAGTTCGCGCTGTGTGATCGGGAAGAGCACCTGCACCCGCGTCTGCGCGACCACGGTGGCCAGCACCCCACTCTCCGGCCCGACCAGATTGCCCGGCGAGATGGCGGCGCGGCCGACGCGGCCGGCGATCGGCGACCGGATCTCGGTGTAGGAGAGTTCGATCTCCGCTTTCTTGACCGCCGCCTCCGCCTGGAGGACTTCGGCGCGGGCTCGCGCCTCTTCGGCGACACGCTGATCGAGGGTCGCCTGCGGCAGGGTGTTGCGCTCCTGCAGTTCCTTGGCGCGCTCGAGCTGTTGTCGGGCGTTGTCGAGCGTCGCCACGGCGGCGGCGGCCTTGGCGCGGGCAGATGCGACGGCCGCTTCGAAGGGCGCCGCCTCGATGGTGAAGAGCACCCGACCGGCTTCGATCTCGGCCCCATCGGCGAACCCACGCGGGCCGAGGAAGCCCTGAACGCGGGCGCGCAGCTCGACCTTCTCCAGCGCCTGGACGCGACCGATGTACTCGGCCTGCTTGGCGAGCGGACGCAGGGTCGCCGGTTCCACCAGCACGGCGGCAGGCGGCGACTGCTGGGCGGCGACGCCTCCTGCGAAGGCGATCTGTCCGACGAGGAGCACGGAAGCGACGGCGGTTCTCATGACGACGGACCTCTCGCCGGCTGTTCGGCCCGATTGACGGACCCTGCCCCTCGCCGGGTTCGGCAGGGCCTACCCATCTTAGAGGGCATCCCATCCGCGACAAGCCGCTGGGTGCCGATTTCGTTGAAAAACTCGTCGGCGGCGCGGCGTGCATTCGGCGACGATGAGCCCCTCGCTCGAGTTCGAGAGGGCCCACCCTCCTCAGGTCGTCCCGACCGGCTCGTTCATCGGGATCAGCTTGGCCAACTTCCGCAGGTTCTGCGCCGTGGCGGCGAGCAGGAACTCGTCCTTCGCTCCGTTCGGTCCGCGCAGGCGCAGGCGGTCGAGCCGTAGGATGCGCTTCAGGTGGGCGAACAGCATCTCGACCTTCTTTCGAAGCCGGCGCGAGGTCGCATATTCCGGCGTGGTGGCGATGTCCCGCGCCATGTCGCGAGCGCCCTCCCAGATCGAACGCGGGATCTTGCGAGCCTCCGCGCGCGGGCAGCATCGGGACTTGAGCGAGCAGGCGTCACAGTCGAGTTTGCTCGCCCGGTACCGCATGAAGCCGTCTTCATCGATCCCGTCGCCGCGTTCCTTCAGGTTGCGCCGTCGGCGCAACAACTCTTTGCCGCCCGGGCAGGTGTAGAGATCGCGGCCGTGATCGTAGGAGAACGCTGCACGACTGAACGTCCCGTCCTTCCGTTCGGATTTGTCGAAGACCGGGATGTGAGGCTCGATGCCCTGCTCGTAGACCAGCCAGCCCAGCATCGCGGCGGCCCCATAGGCCGTGTCGGCGGCGAGGCGTTCGGGATAGAGGTCGAACCGGTCGATCGCCCGCTCGATCATCGTCTTGGTCGCCGTAATCTCCGCCTGCCGCACGGCCGCCGAGGGTTCGACGTCGACGATGATCGCGTGGTCGAGGTCGATGAGGTAGTTCGTCGAATAGGCGAAATAGGCCAGCCCGCCGTCGGCTCCGGTCCAACGGGCGGCGGGATCCGCCGGCGACAGGAACTTCGGCACCACCTCGGTCGCCGCGCCGAAGGCGGCATCGTCGAGAACGTCGAGATACTCGGTGATCGCACGACTGGTCGCATCCGGCGGCAGTCCCTCCGCCCCCACGACGCCCTTCTGCCGGTTTGCATCGGCCTTGATCAGGCTGGCATCGACGGCGAAGGCCTCCCCGCCGACGAGGCCCGCGTCGATGCATCGCCGAAGCACGACCTCGAACAACCGGCGCAACAGATCGCTGTCGCGGAAGCGCCCGTGGCGATTCTTGGAAAAGGTCGAGTGATCGGGAGCCCGACCTTCGAGGCCGAGACGACAGAACCAACGGTAGGCCAGGTTCAGGTGGACCTCGTCGCACAGCCGGCGCTCGGAGCGAATGCCGAAGCAGTATCCGACGATCAGCATCCGGATCATCAACTCGGGATCGACCGAAGGGCGCCCCGTCGTGCTGTAGAACGGCGCGAGGTGCGCCCGCAGTTCGGCGAGATCGACGAAGCGATCGATCGACCGGAGCAGGTGATCGGTCGGAACGTGGGTCTCGATGGAGAACTCATAGAACAGGGAGCCTTGAACGACTTGCCGATCGCCCATCATCGACTTCACTCCTGCCGCTGTGACACGAGTGAATCAGCGATCGACGCCCAGCGCAACGCCCGAGTTTTTCAACAGAATCTGCCCAAAATGGGCAGTCAGTCCGACGGGGTCTCGTATCGAGCGATGAGCCGCGAAAGTTCGCCATGGAAGCGCATCATCCGCGCCGTGTTGCGCCGATCGAGCTCTGCCAGATCGCGCCGGGCGGCGCTCTCACCCGCCTGTCCGGCGATCTCCCAACCCCCGTCGTGGTTCTGTGTGACCCAACCGCGCTGCTTCAGGCGCGCCAGCCGCCGACGGACGGTCTCCCGCGGTATTCCCGAGACGTCTGCCAGCCGAGAAGCGCCGATGGTGCCTGTCATCGGCGCGGCGGACGACGCGCCGTTCAGAAAGGCACGGATGCGGCTCTGCCCGAGAATGGCGAGGATCAGGGCGTCGTCGAGGTTGCCGTCGAAGCTCCTCCGACAGTCGACGAGATGCTCGGTGAAGAACTGAATGAAGGCGTACTGGAACTCGCCGTAGCGCACGAGTTGGGCCTCACGGTCGGCCGAGGAAGTCGATGTTGGCATATCATCCAAGGGGGGCATGATCGGCGCCTATGTCTCGCAGTGATCCGTCGAGTTGAGCTGCTCATAGCACCTAGATACTCGCGCAACCATCATCGCGCAGAACGCCGCTTTCAATATAAACTACTCTGATCGACGTCGGAATATTTGCATTAATAATACCATATTATAAGTATAATTATGAAAAATATCAGACGTTTTTGCAAAATTGCAGAGTTGATTATCAATCACGTGATTTATAGATAGCGAAGCTATATTATGTCGGCAGATGACCGGACCCATTCAAGAGCATCGGGTATTTGTTCGAGATCGCTGCTTCTGCGGCAAATGCGGAATTCCGTGCCGAGGTCGAGATACCTCGGACGAGGAAGTCGCCGATATTCACAACCCAAGACAATTCCTGCTTGGCCGTATCCGTCGGCTCGAACATCACGCGGGCAAGCTCGCCGTGTGACGGATGAACAGCAGCAAATCCAGCACGATCGGTCCCTGTAGGTACCCAACAGAGTCGCAATGACGTCGTGGCGATCATGCTTCAACTCCGGGTCAAGCCGAGGCGACTCTTTGCAAGAAACCGTCGACCTCGCTTTGAAGCGCGGTGGCCTGTCCGGCAAGGGCCGAAGCAGCCCCGAGTACCTTGATTGCTGCCGCGCCGGTTTCAGAAGCGGCACCACTCACGCCGGCAATGTTTGCAGAGACCTCTCCCGTTCCCTGAGAGGCCTGTTGAACATTTCGGGCGATCTCTTGGGTCGCCGCCCCCTGTTGCTCTACGGCCGATGCGATGGCGGTGGAGATTTCATCCATTTGGTTGATGATTGCGGAGATATCCCGGATTGCGGCAGCCGACTCGTTCGTAGCCGACTGCATCTCGGCAATCTGAGAACCGATCTCTGCAGTCGCCTTCGCCGTCTGATCGGCCAGCCCCTTCACCTCGGCAGCCACCACGGCGAAGCCGCGCCCGGCCACGCCGGCGCGCGCCGCTTCGATCGTGGCATTGAGAGCGAGAAGATTGGTCTGCGCGGCAATTCCCTGGATCAACTCGACGATGTCACCGATCTTTTCCGCCGAGGCCGATAGACGATCGACCTTGGCGACCGTGGTATCTGCCACACCGACTGCGTTCGAGGCAATTTTCGCCGACTCCTGAACTTGCCGAGAAATCTCGTGAGTCGACGACGCCATCTCTTCCGTCGCAGCAGCCACGGCGTGGACGTTGGTCGAGGCCTCCTCCGACGCCGCCGCGACGAGGTTGGATTGAACCGTTGTTTCCTCGGCAGCCGCCTGCATCGTCTGAGCAGTCGCCTGCATCTGATCGGCAGAGGTCGCAACCGTCGTCACGATCTTCGCCACCGAGCCCTCGAATGTGCGCGCGAGATCGTCCAATGTCGCCCGCCGATCTCGCCGGCCCGCCTCGATGTAGACCGAGATCGCGAGGTCCATGTCGATCATCGCCGCCTTGATCACGGCTGTCAGCAGCTTGGTTTTACGTTGCGCCCCGGCACGATCGAGCCAGCGTACCGGCCATTTGGTGTCGATCGCTTCGATCAGCCGCGAAACCAGGAAGTTGTACCCGCCGATGTACCAACGCGGCTCGAGCCCGAGTTTGTTGTGGACCTCGCCGATCTTGGTGACCGAGACCTCGTAGGTCTCGTCGAAGTGGCCTTCGACGATGATCCCCCAATGGCGAATCTGCATCGCCTTGGCATGCATCATGTGCTCACGGTTGGCAAAAAAGGCGTTGGTCTCGGAAAACCGGCCGACGTGATCATAAAACGCGTCGAGAATCGGCGGCAGGGCACCCATGATGAAGGGCTTTGCTTCCCGCAGAAGCTGTACCGTCTCGTCATCGATCAGGTTGAACTGGCGGCGCTGGTCGATGGTCGTTGCGGACTTCATGGTCACCTCGGGTGTGCCTGGGCTCTACGGTGAAGCGTAGGGTGCGTCCCGTATGACGATAGGGAACCAAATATCCCTCAAGGAAATCAGTACAATTGAATCGAAAGGCGAATCCAATTTGCACTGATTGATCCCGGGAAACGCGACGACTCTGCCGGACCAGTGATCTAAACCTCTGTCTATCCCGCTCGGCGCCAACTGGGTCCGATGCTCATGCCCGCTTCTTTTCGCGCTTACTGATCAACGCCATAAGCATCGGACCCAGGCTGAAGCCTCCCTTCTCCGCCTTGCGGGTCAGGCTGCGCAGGTAGCCGCCGGCCGAGGCGATCATCGCGTGGCGTTGCAGGATGGCGGCGACGACAACCGCCGCCGGAACCTCGCCGAGGATCCCCCTCGCCTCCTCCCAGGCGCTGGGCGAAATCCCGAGCATCGGCCGCACCACGGCAGCCGTCGCCAGGAAGTCACGCCAGTTGGAGATGCCGTCCCGCGCATAGTCGACGATGTCGGGACAGGCCTGGAGCACCATCCCCAAGGGGAAGGCGCCTTCCGCGAGTTTCGGTGCTCGTGGTTCGATCTCTGCCCTCGCCACCCTCACTTTTTGGAAGCGAGGTTCAAGTTCAGTAGAGGGGTGTGGGTTTGAATTTTGTATGTGACGCTCAATTTGAGACTCACTGACGCTCGGATTCTCGTCTTTTCCATGCGTTTCCAACAGCATGAACACGTCGTCGGCGAGCGTCGACAAGTCCTCGGCGATTCCCTCCAACTGCGCGAGGCCGGCATTGCGCGGAATCGTGTCGACGATCGAGCGGAAATGGGCATGGACCTCGCTCCAGTCGGCAGGTCCCCTGCCCTCTCGACGCGTCGCAACGCCTTCATCGAGGCCGGCAGCGATCATCTTGGCGATGTCGCGACGGCAGATGGTGATGCGCTCACGCGCCAGCCGCAGCGCCCGATCGGCGGCACGGACATCTTCCGCAAGGCTCTCGATCTCCTCGGCGCGGGCAACCAGCGGCGTCAGATCGAAGCCGAAGGCCTGATCGATCTCGCCCCCCTCCCCTTTGCGGGCGTAGCGCTTGCCGTTGGGGCTGTCGCGACGCACGACGAGACCGGCGTCGACCAGGCCGGCGATGTGACGGCGCAGGGTCGCCGGCGCCATGCCGTGGGCCCGGAGCGCCAGCTGCCGGTTCGACGGCCACACCACGAGCTTGTCGCCCGACAGCGTCGTCTCGGGATGGAAGCTCAGCAGTGCGTCGAGCACCGCCAGCGCCCGCTCGGAGACCCCGAGCTTGACTTTGGCAGTACAGATCGAACGGAAGACCTCCCACTTGTGGACGACCTTCTCCGGGGCTCGCGCCTCCGCCTTGGACTGCGCCGCCACATGGGCAAGCGTCAGCGATCGCGCGCCGAATGGCGTGCGGGACTGATAGGGTTGCATGAATCTCTGCCTTCGTTCAGGCAAAGAAAATCCGCTCGCCGTCAACGACGCATCGTGTCCGCCTCGGGACTTGACTGCGAATCAGGGAAGTGCGATTCTCAAACTCGCCAAAGATCGAGAAAGGGCTTCCGAGATCCGTTTCGGGGGCCTTTTTTCTTTGCTGGTTCAGTGATTGAGGCATCAGCCCCAGTTCATTTTTCTTCACTCCTTTCCTCGGCATACGCCTGATAAAGTTCAGGCAGTCTCCGCATCAGATAATCGGCGAAGGCATCATCCCTCCCCCGCTCAAGCTGAATGCGGCAGTGTTTGGGGGAACGCGTGAGCTTCCCGATCTCTCGTCCGTCGACGCTTCTCGCGATCACCCCATCGCCCGAAGACGGTTTCGCCTCGACACTGAGGGGCTTCATCGCGGCAGCGAAAGCCATGGTGAACCGTTCATCAGTCTCCTTGGCTCGGACCTGCTCCGAGCGAAAAAGCTCTCGAACGCGATCAATTGCGTCGGCCTCCTGGAGCCGCTCGATGAACGATTGCCAACGGCCACGGCCAATCTTGGGGGCGCGGCCGATCGCAGCGATAATCTCTGGCGGCACGCCTTTCCCTACCGCAATCAGTTTGGAGGCTTCCGCTCGATCGATCGAAAGCGCGGACTGCACGACAGAGCGCTGAAATCCACCTTCTTCCAGCCGCAAGGCAAAAACTGCACGCTCGATGAAACTCAGATCTTCACGTGCTGAATTCTCAATCCCCTGTGCGATGACCAACTCTTCGTCAGACAAAGAGCGCACATAAGCCTTGACGGAACGGTTGAGCTCGCGCAGTGCCCGAACGCGGCGATGCCCGTAAGCACTCTGGTATCGACCCGCAGCGGTCGGGTGCTCCCGAACCAAAATCGGGATCTCCTGCCCTCTTTCTGCTATCGAGGACTTCAGAGCTTCGAAAGATACCGAAGCAGGCTCCATGAAGCGATCGGCGAAAGGTGAGGGGTCAACCAGAGCCGCATCAATTTCGATCGCGACCGCCCCGCTTGCAACCTTGTCACGAAGCTCTTGGTAATCTCGTTCGACTCCTGAGAATGTGTCCTTCAAGGACTTCACCGCCCCTGAGGTCGCGCGCGGAATCGCAGTGTTGTTGTCCGCAGACAACATATCGTCCGGTTGGGACGAAAACATCGAGCGGATGGACTGGGTTCGTTTGCTCAAGACGCACCTCCGCGAGTCGAACGTGTTGTGCCTTGCGGATGGAAGGCATTCCCCCGACCATCCACGAAGATGGCCCCCGCCCGACACTCGTTGTCAGCTGACAACAGCATTTGTGCCGCCACTCTCGTCTCCACCGGCCGGAGAGAAGGCGCAACGTTGTCAGCTGACAACGTCATTGAGCAAGAGCATGCGTGTGCAACGGTCATTTTTGACGCCCCCACACGGAAAAGATCAAATCCATGATCTCCTCGTTGACAGCATTGATCGATTCCATGGCCCGATCGTAGACCGAACGCCCAACCGAGCCCCGCGTCAGCTCGTAGAGCGACTGCTTCGTGAGCCCAGCATTCGCAATCGCGGTCGACTTCCAAGCCGACGCCGCCAACACGTCGGTGTCGAACACGTCCCGCATCAACGCCACGATCTCTTGTTCCGGAACGTCACGAGGATCATGCCGCGTCACGAGAAAGCGCAGGAAGTCGTAATCCAAGCTCCCGCCGGCCTCTTCGATCACCGAAATGAGGTCCGAGGTCATGAGGAGGAACTGGCTCATCGAAGCTACATCGACCATCTGCGGGTGCACGGTGACGATCATCCCCGTTGCCGCATTGAGCGCGCCCATGGTCAAGAATCCGAGTTGCGGCGGGCAGTCGATGACGACGACATCGAAATCGTCGTCAACCTCTGCGATCGCTCGCGCCACTCGCCGGAAAAAGAGTTCGTCCGGCCGGCTCCGGCCCTCCATCATATAACGCGGAGTCTGGTGTTCGAACTCCATGAGCTCGAGATTGCCAGGCACGATGCTGATGCCCGTAAAATAGGTGGGGCGTACGACCTCCTTCATCGCGACACGTTGATCGTCGTAACGGATGGCACCGTAAAGCGTCGCGTTCTCCGCAATATCGAATTCAGGCTGAAGACCGAACATCGCAGACAACGATGCTTGAGGGTCCAGATCGATCGCCAAGACTCGAAGGCCACTCAGCGCCAAGCCCTGCGCAAGGTAAAGCGACGTCGTGGTCTTCGCGGAGCCACCCTTGAAATTGGCGACGGTAATGACCTGAAGTTTGTCGCCCTCGCGTCGCCGAGGCCAGAACCTCACAGCATCCTTGGGTCGCGCTGTCGCAAGATAACGACGCAGATCCATGACCTGCTCGAGCGTGTAAGAGCGTCGTCCGCTCGGCCCCAATTCAGGAACCGGGCCTAGGCCATCGAGTGACAACTGGCGGAGATAGCCATCGGAGACACCCACGATCTCCGCTACTTCTCCGGACGTGAACGATCGAAGCGATTTCTGAGCCGTCGGCGGAAATACCCGCTCACCGACCGCTCGAAGACGGCGCGACAACGCATCTGCCCGGCGTGTAATCCGGGCGGATGTCGTCTCATGGGGATGGTCGGGAATCGCCGGGTTCATCGACATTCTCTTTCAGACGCTTTTAGAACGTAAGACGCACTCTTTCCGTCTTGATACATAAGACATGATTCCCTCCGCGCGGCAACGAGAATAGGGTTAACAAGCCCTTAACGGATGGTTGGCCGGGATACCCCACCACTCCGAAGTCTCTCGCAAATTCCGCCACTTGCATCATGTGCCTCCTCGCGCTGCACTGAACGGAGCAGTCCGTCGAACTGTCGCACCCGCCCAATCGCCTGCGAAAACTGCTATCCCTTGCCCAGAGCGCTCTTTCACCCACAGATACCTTCGTCTCGAACCATCGCCGCCGCGAGCCCACGGCCCCATGCCCGACACCCCGCCCCGCATCACTGACGCCGACCGCGCCGTCGCGGCCCGCCTCCGGCACCATCGCCAAGCACGCGGGCTCACTCAGAGGGGCCTTGCGGCGCTCACGGGCGATACCGAGCGGGCCATCTCGTTCTACGAGCGCGCGACGACGCGGGTCTCGGCGCGCAAGCTGGTCGACCTCGCCCGGGCGCTGGAGATCCCGATCGCATGGCTCTGCGCAGACGTCGACGAGGAGGCATACGTCATCCTCGACCCGGCAATCGATGACGAGGAGGCAGCCCTTCGGCGCTTCCTCGAGACCCGTGAAGGGTGGGAGCTCAACCGAGCCTTCAACCGCATCGCCAGCTCGGCCAAGCGAGCGCTGATCCTCCGACTGGTGGAAGGCCTCGCCGACGAGCAGGACGACTGAGCGATCGCCGACGGTCATGGTTTGCCTCCCTGCCGCGGAGGCCGCTCACCTCTCTGCCGCGACAGCAACTGCCGCCGCTTCGACATCTCGGATCCGGCCCCCTCGATTGCTCTCCCAGTCGCGCCCGTCACGGCTGCCGTCCGCGTCGGCAGCCAACCACCGAACCCGGACGCGACGTGAGCCGCGCCGTCACGTCGGTGGACGAGATGCGTGTCGACCCAACTCATGACGAGTTCCGGCACCTGGCCGATGAAGGCCGAAC